>PNJQ01000016.1 GCA_013821985.1 Opitutus sp. | reverse complement strand
GGAGACTGGCGCTACTTTAGGCGCGGCGTTTTGTGGCGCGCTTCTTCGCCGTGGCGCGCGGCTTCTTCGCGGGGAGCTCGAGCGATTCGCCGGGCTTGAGCGGGTTAACGCGGTAGCCTTTGCGTTTGGCGCGCTGCGCGAAGTCGGCGGCGTCCTGATTGATGACCGGCCACGTGTTGTAGTGCATCGGGACGGCGAGCTTCGGCTTCAGGAACGAGAGTGCGGTGAGCGCGTCATCGGGGCCCATGGTGAAGTTGTCGCCGATCGGGAGCAGCGCGAGGTCGAGCTTCGCGGCGCCGATGAGTTTCATGTCGGTGAACAGCGCGGTGTCACCGGCGTGGTAGATCGTGTTGCCGTCGGCGGTGACGAGGACGCCGCAGGCGATGCCCGCGTAGGGCGCGCCGGGTTCGCCGTCGAAGCTGGAGGTGTGGATGGCGGGCACGAGCTTTACGCGACCGAACGGGAAATCGTGCGCGCCGCCCGGATTCATCGCGTGGGTTTTGGCGCCCTGTTTCGCGAAGTATTCGCAGATTTCGAAATTGGCGACGATCGTGGCGCCGGTGCGCAGCGCGAGTTTCACCGCGTCGGAGCAGTGGTCGCTGTGACCGTGCGAGACGAGGATGTAGTCGCAGAGCAGATCCTTGACCTTGGTGCGGCTGGTGGGGTTTTGCTCAAAGAACGGATCGAACACGATCCGGTGAGACGAGGTTTCGAGAACGAACGTGGAATGGCCGATGTAGGTGAGACGCATGGGAAGGAAGCGGTAGGCGGTAAGCGTTAAGCAAGAAGCCGTCAGCAGTCAGCGGTCAGCAGTTGCCGGAGCTGAGCGCGGAGAGCTTGAAGCAGCGAGCGGTGAACGGTGCACAGAGAAAGAATGCGGGTGGTGCGGTCTCTGAATTCTGTCCTCTGACTTCTGTCCTCCGGCGCCGTTGCTCGGGTGGGTTACTCGGCGACGGCTCGGGAAATCTGGTCGAGCTCGGCCATCACTTGCGGGGTGAGCTTGTCCATGATGTCGAGCGCGCCGAGGTTTTCGTGGAGCTGCTCGACCTTCGAAGCGCCCATGATGACGGTGCTGACCTGCGGGTTTTTCAGGCACCAGGCGATAGCGAGGCGCGGGAGTGGGATGCCGACGCGCGCGGCGAGATCGGCGTATTTTTTCACGGCGGCGAGCTTCTTCTCCGCGCCAAAACCGGTGAGGCGTTTGCGCAGCCACTCGAGGCTTTCCATGTGCAGGCGCGAGTCGGCCGGAACGCCCTCGTTGTATTTGCCGGTGAGCAGACCGCTCGCGAGCGGCGACCAGATCGTCGTGCCCATGCCGCGTTCCTTGAACACCGGCGTGAGCTCGCGCTCGAAGCGCGTGCGGTGAAAAAGATTATACTGCGGCTGTTCGACGATCGGCGCATGGAAGTTGTATTTGTCGCAAACGGCGAAGGCGGCGTTGATCTCCGCGGCGCTCCACTCGCTCGTGCCCCAGTAGAGGACTTTGCCTTGCACGATGAGGTCGTGCATCGCGCGCACGGTTTCGAGGACGGGCGTGTCGGGATCGGGGCGGTGACAGAAAAGAATGTCGAGGTAATCGGTCTGCAGGCGGCGCAGGCAAGCGTGGCAGCCTTCGATGACGTGTTTGCGCGAGAGGCCCATCTCGTTCGGGCCTTCGCTCTCGGCGCCGAAATAAACTTTGCTGGAGAGCACGTAGCTGCTGCGGCGCCAGCCGGAGTTTTTCAGGATTTCGCCCATCACCGTTTCGGCGCGGCCGTCGGCGTAGGTTTCGGCGTTGTCGAAGAAGTTCACGCCCGCGTCGTAGGCGGTGTGCATGAGATCGCGCGCGACATCGCCGCCGATCTGGTTGCCGAACGTCACCCACGCCCCGAAGGACAATGCAGAGACTTTGAGGCCGGTCGTGCCGACGCGGCGGTAAGGCATAGTCATGCGCGGACTCTGCAACGCGGGAGCGCGTTTGTCTAACGCGGAACGCGGGACTGACGCAGAGGGCCGGGTCGCTGGCGCTCCCCGCGGCGAAGGAGCGCACGATCGATGGAGCGGCGAGCGCGGAGCGAGCCGAAGCGTAAGGCGCACCAAAGGCGGGGTCGGCGACCCCGCCCTACATTTTATCATCGGCTCAGAAACTCCTTCGCGACGGCGAGGTCGGCGGGGACGAGGTTGTGGCTCGCGGGATGCGTGCGCAGCGTGACGCTCGCTCCGGCGCGGCGGAACATTTCCGCGAGACGATTCGGGTGGTCGCCGGGGACGATCGGATCGAATTCACCGGAGGAAATTAGCACGCGTTTTCCGCTCAGGGAGGGAAGCGCGGCCGGGGCCGGCTCCAGCACGACCATCGGGCGAAGCAGCACGGCGGCGGCGAGCGACTCCGGACGCAGGAGCAGCAGCGAGGCAGCGATGTTCGCGCCGTTGGAAAAACCGAGCGCGGTCAGGCGTGCGCCGTCGAAACCGTATTCGCGCGCGGCAGCGGCGATGAAATCCGCGAGCGCGTGCGTGCGCTGCTCGACGTCGGGCAAATCGAAGACGCCCTCGGCGAGGCGGCGAAAAAAGCGCGGCGCGCCGCGTTCGAGCACGTCACCGCGCGGACTCAGCAGCACCGAGCCCGGCGAAAGCTGGCGCGCGAGCGGGAGCAGGTCGTGTTCGTCGCCGCCCGTGCCGTGGAGCAGGAGCAGTGGCAGCGCGGACAGATCGGTGGCAGGTTCGAAAATGTGTTGGTAGGAGAGCGTGGGCATGATGAAGCGCGGCGTGGAGCGCCGTGCGAGTTGAAGTTGGGAGTTGAAGAGAGCGGGAGGGGCGTGGGTGGGAGGGGCTTTATGCCCCGACATTGGACGGTCGCTGATCGTCGGGGCGTAAAGCCCCTCCCACCAGAAACCGCGCGCGTCAGCTGAGCTTCGGCAGCATCGCTTCGATCTCGGCGCGGTGCGGTTCGAGGCGCGGCGGGAGCGAGAGCGTCGTGCCGAGTTGCTCGACCGTTTCGTCGATCGCGAAGCCGGGTTGGTCGGTGGCGATTTCGAAGAGCACTCCGGCGGGCTCACGGTAATAGATGGATTTGAAATACGCGCGGTCGATGACCGGACTGACGCCGAGGCCGAGTTCGGCGAGGAGGTCGTGCGCCGCGAGTTGATCGGCGTCGGTGGCGACACGAAACGCAATGTGGTGCACCGTGCCCGCGCCGTTGAGCCCGCGCGGGAGGGCCGGATCCGTGAGCAGATCGACGTAGGTGCCCGGTCCGCCCGTGGCGGTCGTGTAGCGTGCGCGGTGTTTTTCCTGCGCGTGCAAGCGATAGCCCATCGCGCCGGTCAATAGCGCGGATGCGCGTCATGCGCGTCGGGCGCTTCGCTGCTCGCGAGCGCGAGCGTGCTGCTATGGAAGCCGCGGATGGCGACGGCGGCGGGCGCGTCCTGCGACGGTGCAGGTGCGCGCGGATCGGCTTCGGCGGTGGCGATGAGTTCGAGGCGCATGCCGTCCGGGTCGGCGAGGGGCAGCACGGAGTCACCGAAGCGCGTCTCGAGCCCGAACGTCGTTACGTTCAGTTCTCTGAACCGCTCCTGCCAGAATTCGAGGGAGCCGGCGGGCACGGAAAAGCCGGTCGCGTAGGCCTGACCGGAGCCCGGCCGACCGCGGCGCAGGCCCAGCCACGGAAAAAAGGTCAGCGCGGTTCCGGGAGAACCCACGTTGTCGCCGTAGTAGAGGTGGTAGGTGCCGGGGTCGTCCTGATTGACCGACTTCTTGACGAAGCGCAGGCCGAGAACTCGCGTGTAGAAATCGAGATTCGCCTTTGGATCGGAAGCGATGGCGGTGATGTGGTGGAGCCCAAGGAGGGCGGCGGAGGTTTTCATGTGTCGTTTGATGTTAAAGTATTGGGTAAAACAAAATTCAGCCGGGGAGACCGACCTTTTTGCAGAGGCGGCTGAGGTCGAGGAGTTCGGTGGAGGAGAGGCGGTTCATTTCGCGCGAGACGTTGGCGACGACCTTAGGAAATAGCTCCGTGATGAACTTGGTTCCTTTGTCGGTGAGCTTCACGACGACGAAGCGCCGATCGGCCGGATCGCGTTCGCGGAGGACATAACCTGCCTTCTCGAGGTTATCGACGACGAGAGTGAGATTGCCGCCACTGCGAAGAAGTTTTTCCGCCAGCTCGCCCTGGCAAAGCGGTCCGATGTGGTAGAGCGATTCGAGCACGCCGAACTGCGTGACGGTCAGGCCGGCGGGCAGCACTTGGTGGATGCGGGTGGACACGGATTCGGCCGCGCGTTGGAGCTTAATGAAGGCGTTGAGCGCGTTGATTTCTTCAATCGTTCCGTGGTGGCGGGTTCCCATGAGCCACGGAGCGAAACGAGAAATGATTTAATGTCAAAACGAAAGTCGGCCGACAATGTAAGAGCCTTTTTACAGGCGACTTCGAACACCGGTTTTCCCTCCGGCGCACGTTTTTATCGCCTGCAAGCAGGCTCCTACAAAGTCACCGCCAGCTAGAGGTAGGGCCGGCTTCAGCCGGCCCAAGCGGAGACCCCGATTCGGCGGCCGGTTGAAACCGGCCCAACTTTCGAACCCGCCTCACGCGTCGATCTTCTGCACGCGCGGAATGTGCCGGCCGCCTTCGAAGGGGGTCGCGAGCCACACGCGCACGATGTTCAGCGCCTCGTTTTCGGTCACGGTCCGCGCGCCCAGGGAGAGGCAGTTGGCGTCGTTGTGCGAGCGGTTCCAGATCGCGACCTGTTCGTTCCAGCAAAGTCCGCAGCGCACGCCGCGCACGCGGTTGGCGACGATGGCTTCGCCGTTGCCGGAGCCACCGAGCACGATACCGCGTTCGACCTCGCCGCGCGCGACGGCCTCGGCCACCGGACGGATGAAGTCCGGATAATCGCACGGCGCTTCGGAGGTCGTGCCGCAATCGCGGACCGTGTGACCCTCGGCGAGGAGCATCGCCTTGATCTTTTCCTTGTAGGCGTAGCCGGCGTGATCGGAACCGAGGGCGAGGGAGAATTTCTTCATAATGCGGCGCGGAGTGAACTGGGGTGGGTTGCGGTTGTCGTTATTCCGGTCACGTTTTGCCCCAGCAAACAAAATCCTGCCACCACTTGCCATGAATCTGCTTCGCCTTTTCTCCCTCGCCCTCATCGTCGCGCTCGCCGGCTGCGCCTCCACGCCCGAGTCGCGCATTCAGCGCAACCCGCAGAGCTTCGCGCAACTTCCCGCCGACGTGCAGGAGCGCGTGCGCCGCGGTCAAATCGACATCGGCGACACGGAGGAAGTGGTCTTGCTCGCACTCGGCGATCCGGTGCGGCAGGTCGAACGTGTCGATCAGCGCACCGGTGCGACGCGCGTGTGGATCTATGCGCGGCAGGCGCCGCGTTTCAGTTTCGGCTTCGGCGTTGGCAGCTACGGCCGGCACTCGGGCGGGAGTCTGGGTGTGAGCACATCGACCGGTGGCTACCAAGACGACGAAGCGATGCGCGTGGAGTTTCAGCAGGGGCGCGTCGTGCGGATCGACTATCGGAAGGGGTGAGTTCCCCTAGGTTTTTGACTTCGGAGTGACGCTCTCTGTCGCCGCCGGGACGTCGGCGACCATCTCCGGCGCACGCGGCTCGGCTGTAGAGCGCGCGGATTTTTCGCCGCTGCGAAACCGGCGCTCCTCACGTTTCGATCACGCGGAGGAAGGCGGCGGTGTCGGCGAAATCCGGGAACGTTGCCGTGGGCGCGTGCGCGGCGAGTTGCTCGAGCGAGTAGGCGCCGGTGGCGACGCCGATGGTGCGCGCGCCGATCGCCTTGCCGCACTCGATGTCGTGCGGCGTGTCGCCGATGACGAAAACGCGGTCGGGCACGAACTCGATTTCGTGGCGCTCCTTGGCGCGACGCAGCGCGTGCGGGCCGAGTTCGTTGCGCAGCGCGGAATCGTCGCCGAAGGCGCCGAACTCGAAGTAGTGCCACACGCGGTAGTGCTCGAGCTTGATGCGCGCGCCGCGTTGGACGTTGCCGGTGAGGAGACCTTGCACGACGTCGGTGCGGTGGTGCAGCGTTTCGAGCAGTTCAACGATGCCGGGGAGAACGCGGCCGGGACGCGTCGCGATTTCGCCCTGGAGCAGATGCAGGTAGCCTTCGAGCACGGCGTGAACGTTCTCCGGCGTCGGTTCGACCCGGTCCTCCTCCAGCATGCGGCGGATGATGAATCGATCGGTGCGGCCGGCCACCTCGACGTTCGTCATGTCCGGCTCGCGGCCGTGGATCTCGGCAAAGGCGCGCACGAGCGCGATGATGCCCGCGCGGTTGGTCCGGATGAGGGTGCCGTCGATGTCCCAGAGAATGAGCTTCTTCATCGGAAAGGAAATTGGTGACCACGAAACACACGAAAGACACGAAAAGAATCCGTTTTGCCCGCGAATGACGCGAATCAACGCGAATGAAAAACCGGCCGGAATTGATTCGCGTCGATTCGCGTGATTCGCGGGCGGTTTGGTGATTTCATTGGCAGTGGGGCGTCGGCGCGTCAGTGCGCGGGCTGTCGAAGCGCGCAATCTCGGAAAGTGTGCGGCGGCCGGTGGGTAGCGGGGAGCGCCAGCGACCCGTTGCTGTCGTCGTCGGCTCGCTCCGCGCTCGCCGCTACGGGTGAGGCGCGCCGTTCGCATTTCGACCGGCGCTGGCGAGCTACTCGTTTTCCGGGGGAATGGGTTTGGCGTCGGGGCGGAGGGCGGTGAACGCGGTGCCGGCGAGGATCAGCGCGGCACCGAGAAGTTCCAGCGGGGTGAAGTGTTCGCCGAAAAAGGCGAAGCCGCCAAGCGCGATGCCGAGCGGGACGAGGATCTGGATCAGGGAGCCCTCGGCGACAGGCAGGTCACGGAAGGCGCGCGTCATCGTGAGTTGTCCGGCGCCGGCGCATACGCTTGCGACGATCAGCACCGTCCACGCGAGGGGACCCAGTGGCGTGAACGTTTGCACGGCCGGCACCGTGCAGAGGAGCAGACCGTAAACACATTGGGCGGCGAAAATCGTGGAAGTGTGCTCGGTGTCGTGAAGCTGACGAATAGTCACGACCACGTGCGCCGACATCAGCGAGGCGACGACGGCGAGCAGGTCGTAAATGCCCGGCGGGCTCGCGACGGAGAATGCGTTCGTCAGCAACGCCAGCCCGACGAGCGCGGCCACGCCGCCGCTCAGCACCGAGGCGCGGAGTTTCTCGTGCAGCATCCACGCTGCGAGAAATGCCGCCCAGATGACGTAGGTGTTGCCGATGAACGTCGCGCGACCCGCGCCGAGTTTCACGATCGTGAGGTAAGTGAGATAGACGCCGGCGCCGCCGATGACGCCGCGCTCGATCAGCTTGCGATTGCGGAAAAGGTGCCGCGGCTGGAACTCGCGCCGGTAAACCGCGCCAATCATTGCGAGGCCGACCACGAAGCGCGCCACGGCGATGAGCCAAACGTTGGCGGAGCCGAGCACGCCGAGCGCGCGCACGAGCAGCACGTTTGCGACAAAGAACGCGGCGGACGCGAGCATCAGCAGGACGGCGCGGCGGTGGGCGAGGGCGGGCATTGGTTTGAAAACGCGCGGAGGCGAAAACAAGAACGCCGCGCTTGGAGGCGCGGCGGCAAGAAGCAAGTAGCGCAGGCTTCCAGCCGGCTCGGCATGAGCGGCAGGCTGGAAGCCTGCGCTCCTTCACATCGCGTGGGTGGCGGACTTGCTGACCGTGAGGACGGCTTCCGCCTACGCCAAGGCTACGGCGGACGAGAAAACTCGGGCAGGTTTCGTGAGGAACGCGGTCACAGGGCGTGAATCGCCGATTTCGAGACCGCGAGGGCGGCCTCCTTGACGGCTTCGCTCATCGTGGGGTGGCCGTGGATGGTGCGGCCGAGGTCTTCGGCGCTGCCGCCGTATTCCATGTGCGTGACGACTTCGCTGATGAGCTCGCCGGCGTTGTGGCCGAGGATTTGCGCGCCGAGAATTTTGTCCGTCTTCGCGTCGGCGATGATTTTCACAAAGCCGTCGGTCGCATCCGCGGCAATCGCGCGGCCGTTGGCGGCGAAGTTGAATTTGCCGACGTTGATCGCGAGGCCGCGCTTCTTCGCGTCATCTTCACCGAGGCCGACGGAGGCGACTTCGGGGTTCGTGTAAACGATGCCAGGAACGAGGTCCCAATTGATGTGGCCGGCTTTGCCGGCGATCCACTCAGCGACGGCGACACCGTCTTCCTCGGCTTTGTGCGCGAGCATCGGGCCGGCAACGACGTCGCCGATCGCCCAGATGTGGGCGACGTTGGTGCGGAGATGGGCATCGACTTTGACGCGTTTCTTTTCGTCGAGTTCGACGCCGGCTTGATCGAGGCCGAGTCCGTCGGTGAACGGACGGCGGCCGACGGCGACGAGGACTTTGTCGGCGGGAATCTCGAGCTTGGTGCCTTCGCGTTCGGCAGTGAGGATACCGTTGGCATATCCGGTGACCTTCGCGCCGACTTCGATCTTGAGGCCCTGCTTCTGCATCAGGCGTGTGAACTGGCGGACGATGTCGTCGTCAAAGGTCGCGATAATTTTCGGGAGAAACTCGACGACGGTGACTTCCGCGCCGAGGCGCGCCCAGACGGATCCGAGTTCGACGCCGATGACGCCGCCGCCGACCACGACGAGTTTCTTCGGCACTTCTTTGAAGGCGATGGCATGGTCGCTCGAGACGATCGTCTCGCCGTCGAACTTCATGAACGGCAACTCGACGGGCGTGGAGCCGGTGGCGATGACGAAGTGTTTCGCGGTGAGGCGCGTGGTTGTCGCCGGGCTCGCCGAGCCCGGGCCGGGGTCGGCGACCCCGGCTACAGAAACTTCCGTGGGCGAGGTGAACGAGGCGGTGCCGTTGAAGACGGTGACCTTGCGGCCTTTCGCCAGCATCGCGACGCCGCCGGTGAGTTTGGCGACGACGGCGTCTTTTTTCTTCATCAGCTGCGCGAGGTCGACTTCGACGCTGCCGAATTTGATGCCGGAATCGGCGGCGTGATTCTTGGCCCACGCGACGTGCTCGGTGGCGTGGAGGAGCGCCTTGCTCGGGATGCAGCCAACGTTGAGGCAAGTGCCGCCGAGGGCGGCGCGTTTATCGACGAGCGCGACCTTCAGGCCGAGTTGCGCGGCGCGGAACGCGCACACGTAGCCGCCGGGGCCGGCGCCAATGACGATGAGATCAAAGGATGGAGAAGACATGAGAGGAAGTCACAGAGGTCGGAAGAGATTCACAGAGGGCACAGAGGTTTTGTTCAGTGCTTCTCTGTGGTTCTCCGTGTCCTCTGTGTCGTAGTTTGGTTAGGCTCCGAGGACCAGGCGCGCGGGATCTTCGAGGCTGTTCTTCACCGACACGAGGAAGGTGACCGACTCCTTGCCGTCCACGAGACGGTGGTCATAGCTGAGGGCGAGATACATCATCGGGCGGATGACGACCTGGCCGTTGACGGCCATCGGGCGCTCCTTGATAGCGTGCATGCCGAGAATGGCGCTCTGCGGGGCGTTGATGATCGGTGTCGCGAGGAGCGAACCGAAGACGCCGCCGTTCGTGATCGTGAAGACGCCGCCTTCGAGATCGGCGAGCGTGATCTTGCCGTCGCGGGCGCGCTTGGCGGCGTCGGCGATGTCCTTCTCGATTTCGGCCATGCTCTTCTTGTCGCAGTCGCGGATGACCGGAACCATGAGGCCCTTGTCGGTCGAGACGGCGACGCCGATGTCGAAGTAGTGATTGTTGATGATGTGGTCGCCGTCGATCTGGGCGTTGATGCCGGGGACTTCCTTGAGCGCGTTGACGACGGCTTTCACGAAGAAGGACATGAAGCCGAGCTTCACGCCGTTTTTCTTCACGAACTCATCCTGGTATTTCGCGCGCAGGCCCATGATGGCGGACATGTCGGCCTCGTTGAAGGTCGTGAGCATCGCCGCGTTGTGCTGCGCCTGGACGAGACGGTTTGCGATCGTCTGGCGGAGCTTGGTCATCTTCGTGCGCGATTGGCGCCCGCCTTCGCTCGGCGAGCTACGGCGCGGTTCGTCCTTCGGCTGCGCCGAAGGCGAAGGGGCAGGTGCGGACGGCGCACTAGGGACAGCGCGCCCTACCTCGGAGGAAAGCATGTCGCCCTTGGTGACGCGGCCGGCTTTGCCGGTGCCTTCGACGCTGGCGGGGTCGATGCCGGTTTCGGCGGCGAGGCGGCGGACGGCGGGGGACAGGGCGTCGGACTTGGCTGCGGCGGATGCGGTTGTAGCCGGGCTCGTTGAGCCCGGGCCGGGGTCAGCGACCCCGGCTACAGCAGCGGCGGGGTCGATCGTGGCGACGACCTGGCCGATTTTGACTTCGGTGCCGGCTTCGACGGCGAAGGTGATCTTGCCGGCGGCTTCGGCGGTGCCTTCGGACGTGATCTTGTCCGTTTCGAGTTCGAAGAGGACTTGGTCCTTCTTCACGACGGCGCCGTTGGCGACATGCCATTTGGCGAGAACGCCGGAGGAGATGGATTCACCCATCGGGGGGATTTTGACTTCGATAGCCATGGGGAGTGGGAGTGAGTAGCGGGTGGTAAGTGAAATCGCCTGCAAGCAGGCTCCTACATTTGTTCAGAGCGTGAACGCGTCCTTCAGGAACGATGACAGTTGGGCGCGGTGTTTGGCGAGCATGCCGACGGCGGGGGACGCGGCGGCGGGGCGGCCCGCGTAGGCGGGTGCGCGGCCGAACGTGGCGGCGAGTTGCGGCATGATCCAGCGCGCGGCGCCCATGTTTTCGGGCTCTTCCTGACACCAGACGAGTTTCGCCTTCGCGTATTTTTTGGCGAGTTCGTCGAGGCGTTTCTGGTGGAGCGGGTAGAGTTGCTCCACGCGGACGAGCGAGGTGTTCGCGGCCTCGGCGTGCTTCGCGCGGTAGTCGAGCAGATCGTAGTAAACCTTGCCCGAGCACAGCACGACGCGGTCGGCTTTCGCGACGGTGTCATCGACGATTTCTTCGAATGAGCCCTGGGTGAAATCGTCCAAGTGGGAGACGGCAGCCGGGTGACGCAGGAGCGATTTCGGCGACATCACGATGAGCGGTTTGCGAAAGTTGCGGCGCACCTGCCGGCGGAGCAGGTGGAAGAACTGCGCGGGTGTCGTGCAGTTCGCGACCTGAATATTGTCCTCGGCGCACGACTGGAGGAAGCGTTCGAGGCGCGCGCTGGAGTGTTCGGGGCCCTGGCCTTCGTAGCCGTGGGGGAGGAGGAGCACGATGCCGGAGACGCGCTGCCACTTCGATTCGCCGGAGACGAGGAACTGGTCGATGACGACCTGCGCGCCATTGGCGAAATCGCCGAACTGCGCTTCCCAGAGGCAAAGCATGTCCGGGTAGTCGAGCGAGTAGCCGTAATCGAAGCCGAGCACGGCGTTCTCCGAGAGCAGCGAGTTATAGACGCAAAAGCGGCCCTGCTTCGGATCGAGGTTCTTGAACGGCGAATATTTGTGGCCGGTCTCGAGGTCGCTCCAGACGGAGTGGCGGTGGCTGAACGTGCCGCGCTCGCAATCCTGTCCACTGAGGCGGATCGGCGTGCCTTCGAGCATGAGCGTGCCGAACGCCAGCGCCTCGCCCGTGCCCCAGTCGAACGGGCCGCCCTTCTTGTGCGCGTCGGCGCGCGCGTCGATGAAGCGTTTGATCTTCGGGTGGACCCGGAAATTTTCCGGCACGGTCGTGAGACCCGTGATCACGCGTTCGATCGTGGCGGCGCTGACCTTGGTCTCGACCTTGGCGAACGAGTAGCGCGGTTGGAATTCCGCGGTCGAGCCCTTGAACTCGGCGTGCGGGTCGGCCTTGCGCTTCGCGGTCTTCGCGGCTTCGCGCGCCTTCGCTTTCTCGAGATGCTCCTCAAGGGCGGCGGAGTATTCGGCCTTGATCGCGTCTCCTTCGGACGTGCTCACGCTGCCCTCGGCGGTGAGTTGCTGCGTGTAGAGTGCGGAGACGAGCGGGTGTGCCGCGATGAGCTTGTAGAGGCGCGGCTGCGTGAAAGACGGCTCGTCGGTCTCGTTGTGACCATGCTTGCGGTAGCAATACATGTCGATGAACACGTCGCGGCCAAACTGAACGCGAAACTCGAGCGCGAGCTGCGCGACCATGCACACGGCCTCGGGATCGTCACCATTCACATGGAAAATCGGCGCCTCGATCATCTTCGCGACGTCGGTGCAGTAATGCGTCGAGCGCGAGTCGTGCGGATCGGTGGTGAAGCCGATCTGGTTGTTGATGACGAAGTGCACCGTGCCGCCGGTGGTGTAGCCCGGGAGCTGCGAAAAATTAAGGGTCTCGGCAACGATGCCCTGGCCGGCGACCGCAGCGTCGCCGTGAATGAGCAGCGGCATGACGCTGGTGCGCTTGTCCATGTCGCCGCGGATGCGCTGGCGCGCGCGCGCCTTGCCCTCGACGACGGGATTGACGATTTCGAGGTGGGAGGGGTTCGGGGCGAGGCGGACCTCGACTTTCTTGCCGGACGTGGTGGTGAGGATCGCCTCGTAGCCGAGGTGATACTTCACGTCGCCGTCGCCGGCCACGGAGTCGGGGATGTAGTTTTCGGAAAACTTCTCGAAGAGTTCGTCGAAGGATTTGCGCAGCGTGGAGCACAGGACGTTGAGGCGGCCGCGGTGCGCCATGCCGAGGACGATCTCCTTCACGCCGAGGTCCGGGCAGGAGTCGATGACCGCGTCGAGCGCGGCGATGATCGTCTCGCCGCCTTCGAGCGAGAAGCGTTTCTGCCCGACGTATTTGGTGTGAAGGAATTTTTCGAACAGCTCGGCCTTGTAGAGGCGGCGGAGGATGCGGATTTTTTGCGCCTTGGTGAACTTCGGTTTCATCCGATTCGGCTCCATTCGCTCCTGCAGCCAGCGGCGGACATCGGTATCCTGGATATGGACGTATTCGACGCCGACGGTGCCGCAGTAGGTCTCGCGCAGCGACGCGATGATGTCGCGCAGCTTCATGCGTCCGCCTTGCAGATAATGGCCGATCTCGAACTCCGTGTCCAAATCCGCGTCGCTCAGTCCGAATGCCTCGAGCGCGAGCCGGCGCGTTGGAGTGGGCTTCGGTCCGAGGGGATTGAGGTGTGCGTCGATGTGTCCGATCGCGCGATAATGATAGATAAGGCTGTCCACTTGGGACTGCTTCGGGATGCAGTCGCAATCACCGGTCTTCGCCCCCACCGAACTCGCGGCCGGGGAGGAAGCGGCCCCGCCGGTGAGCGAACGGCCGTCGGCGCCGAGGGCGAAGCCTTGGAAAAAGGCCCGCCAGGAGGCGTCAACCGACTCGGGTTGGGCGAGCCAGCGCTGGTATTGTTCCTCGACGACGGCGAGGTTCGCGCGTTCGGAGAAATTGACTGGATTCATGGACGTGGAAGGGATGGCCCCGCCGCCGATCATTAGAACCGGTTAAGGCAGGGAACGGCCAAGGGAACACCGGCGAGGGACCGACTCAACCGTATTGGCGCCGCCGCGCCGAGGAAAAATCCGGTTTTATGCGCGGGGGCTTGCTCATTAAGAAAACTTAAACAAGGTCCGCCGCCATGGCCGAAAGCCGAGTCAAAACTGTCCTCGAAGCGTTCGATGCCGCCGTCAAAGCCGGTGACGGCGCGGGCATTTCCACGACCCTCGGAGAATTGGACGGTCTGCTCACGACCCATCGTGCGGAACTGCACCCGCAGTTGGTGCATTTTCTCGAAGGCCGGAGCTATGCCAAGGCGTTGCTTTGGCTCGGTGGGCGGAGCGAATTCGCGAAGCCCGCGAGTCCGCCCGGAGGTTGCGGCGGCGGCGGGCACCGGCATTGAGGACAAGCGACGACATGAGCAGCGGCCACGAAAAATTTCCGACCACCGGCGGGCAATCGCTCGGGCAAAATCCATTTGGCGCGTTGAGCGCGGCGGGCCTGCCCCATGGGTCACCGCCGCCGCTCCAAAATCGAAAATCCAAAATCGAACCTCCGAGGAATCGCGGGCGCGTGGACCTCAAGCGCACCACGGCCGGACGCGGTGGCAAGACGGTGACACTTGTGACCGGCTTCGTCGGGATCGGCCTTTCGGAAAAAGAGCAGCTCGCAAAGCAGATGCGCAATTCCTGCGGTTGCGGCGGCACCGTGAAGGATGGCGACATCGAGATTCAGGGCGACCACCGCGAAAAGATCGCCGCGATTCTGACCGAAGCGGGATTCCGGCCGGTGTTCGCGGGCGGGTGAGAGTGGATTTGCCGGCTCGGGCAAGGCGGGCCGGCGCGCCGGATACCGGCATTCGCGGCGCTGCGATCGGTGTAGTTGCTGCAAGTTTTTCGTGTATCTTTCCGGATCTTTGTGGCCACCTCTGCACATGGCGAAACGGTTCGACGACACCGCCGAGGAAAAGCCCAAGGCGCTCAGCACCTACACCATCAAGCTCGACGACGTGCAGATGGAACGCCTGCGTGCCGCAGTGGCGAAGAAGTATTGGGAGGAGGTCGAGGTGCCGTATGCGCGGTTCGCGTTCAAGGGCCCGAAGGTGAACGTCACCGCCTACACCAGCGGCAAGGTCGTCGTGGCCGGCAAGGAAACGGAGGATTTTGTCCAGAATGTGATCGAGGCCGAAGTGACCGGCGTCGCGAAGCTCGGCTACGATGAGGTGCATCATCCCGAATGGTTCGAGCCGCACGCGGGACTCGATGAGTCGGGCAAAGGCGACCTCTTCGGACCGGTGGTGGCCGCGACGGTCGTGGCGGAGCGGCCGGCCGTTGAGGCATGGATCAAGGCCGGCGTGCGCGACTCGAAGACCGTGGTCGAGTCGCAGATCCTCAAGCTCGACGATCTCATCCGGAACACGCCGGGCGTCGTCGTGGAGACGTGTTACTGCAGCATGGCGAAATACAACGAGCTGATGCAAAAGCCGCGCGCCAACCTGAACCGCTTGCTCGCCTGGCAGCACGCGATCGCGTTGCAGAAGGCGTTGCAGAAAAAATGGGTCGGACGCGGCCTGCTCGACCAATTCACGAAGGAGCCGCTCGTGCAGAAGGAACTCGTGAAGCGCGGCGTGGAGAAGTTCAATTTGGACATGCGCACGAAGGCGGAGTCCGATCCGGTGGTCGCGGCGGCCTCAATCGTCGCTCGCGCGGAATATGTCCGCCTGATGCACGAACTTTCGCGCTCGTTCGGCGAGAAACTCCACAAGGGCGCCGGCAGCGCGGCAAAGGAGCAGGCGGCTGGCATCGTCGCGAAGCTCGGCGCGCGCGCGCTCGGCCAGTTCGCGAAGCTGCATTTCCGCACGAGCTACGAAGTCGTGTCCGCGGCGGGCAAACTCGACGAACTCCCGCTGCGTCCGCCGCCGGAGAAAACCGAGTGGCGGCGGGATTGAGCGCGGCCCGCGGTTACGGCGAGGCCGGGGTGCCGCGCGCGAGGTAGGCCGCGATCGCTTCGCGCCAACTTTCGATCATGCCGCGGAATTTCTCGTCGGTCATCTGCGCGACGAACGCGTCGCCGCCGTCGCTCAAGGCGTGATAAGTGTAGCGCACGGTGACGCGCGTGCCGTGCGGGACTGCGGCGCTGCAACGCACGGTGATGCGGGTGGCGCGCAGGCCGGGGAGGACGTTGCGGTATTCGATCAGATGGGGCGGGTCGTAGCGGGAGATGGTCCAGACTGACTCGATCGGAGCGCCGCTGCTTGGGTGCGGCGCGGTGACGGTGAAGACGCTGCCGTCGTGCAGCATTGCGTCGTGTTCCGAAGCGAAAATCGGGCGCCAGCCTTCGGCCCAGGTTTTTTCGCCGACGGGCTCGAAGAAGTGGAACGCCTCCACGAGCGGGCGAGGGACGAGAAACGCGTGTTCGCGCTCGGCGCGGGCGCGGCGGGCGATTTCGACAGAAGGAGCCGGGGAAGCGGAGGCGAGGTGGGTCATGACGAAGAGCGCGGCGAGTGCCGCGGAGGTGCGTGGGAGCGGCTTGTTCATGGGTTATTCCCCGGACTTTCCACGAGCTGGTGGCTGTCCGCCGCGGTGAGATCGAGGTGGTAAACCTCGCGCAGGAGTTTGATGCGTTCGAGCGTGGCGGGGGAGAATGGCGTCTTGTTCTCGAACGCGTGCAGGCAGATGCCTTCGAGCAGGTCACCGAGGTAGAGGTCGTGGTATTCGGCGATGCCTTTCAGCACCTTGAGGATGCGTTTTTCGAGCCGAATGCCGGTTTGCACGCGCTCGACGGCTTTGGGTTTGGCGGGGGCTTTCGCCGTGGAGGGTTTCCGGGTGGTGCTCATATGGTAGATAAATACCAAATAACCAAAGTGAGCCGGCAAGCATTTTCCCGGACCGCGGTGCTTGCCTGGGCCGGTCGGCCACCCTTCAAATGCGGCGTGCCCGTCAAACGCCGCCAACTCCGCGGATTCGACCTGAAGCAGATTTACGGCTTCGAGGGGCTGATCGGCGTGGACGAAGCCGGGCGGGGCGCGCTGGCCGGGCCCGTGGTGGCGGCGGCGGTGTTGGTGTCGCGCGAATTTCTCGAGTGCAAATGGGCGGTCGCGAAATCGGGCCGCGTCAATGACTCCAAGCAGCTCTCCGCGGAGCAACGCGCGGAGTTGTGGGGGGAGTTCGAGGAACTCGTGCGCCTGCGGCAGATTCACGCGACGTTCGGCGTCGCGAATGTGGCCGAGATCGAGACCTTCAATATTCTCGGAGCCACGAAGCTCGCGATGCGCCGCGCCCTCGAGGGGATTTATCCGCCGACGGCGTTCGAGCGGAAGCTGGAGCCGGATCTGTTCGCGAGTTCGGAGGAGCGTGCAGCGTTTCAACCGACGGTGTCGTGCAAAATCATCATCGACGGCCTGCCGCTGCGGCATTTCGCGTATCCGCACGAGGGACTCGTCAACGGCGATGCGCGTTCGCTCTGCATCGCGATGGCGTCGATCGTCGCAAAGGTGACGCGCGACCGCATGATGGACGAACTCGACAAGGTCCACGGCGGCTACGGCTTCGCGCAGCACAAGGGCTACGGCACCGAGGAGCACCGCGAGGCGGTCCTCAAGCTCGGGCGCTGCCTCGCGCACCGGGACAGTTTCCTCCGCAAGCTCTTTGCCCAGCCGCGCGATCTCGAGGGGCAGCTGACGTTTTTTGGCGAGTAGCTCCGTTTTTCGCCGCGGCAGCACGCCGGATAGTCCCATTGGCCGATTAATTGCACGTGCGAACCGGCAAAAGACGCGGTTCACTGCGCCCGTTTATGAAAGCATTTCGCGCCTGCCTTCTTCTGACGTCGTTTGCCGTGCTGACCGGGTGGGCGCGTGGCCAGGCCTCGGTGGAAGAGCGGCTGAAGGCGCTTGAGACGCGGTTAGAGCAACTCGCGGAGGAAAACGCGGAACTGCGCCGCCAACTCGGTGCTGCGAACCCCGCGGCCTCCCCGGCGAGTCACGCCGCCGCCGCGTCCGATTCGCCCGCGGTAGTTGCGCCGGTGGTCGTGCAACCCGCCGGCAAGGAAGCGAAGATTTCCGTCGGCGGCTTTCTGCAGGGCCAGGCGGAGTTCGGCCATGCTTCCGATCCGCGCTGGGCGGACGTGCGCGACCGGTTTTTCTTCCGCCGTGCGCGCCTCTACGTCGCGGGGAGCTTTGCGGATGATTTTGAGTTCAAGGCCGAACTCGATTTGCAGGGCAACACGCTCAGCGCCGGCACGGGCCACCGCGCGCAGGGTAACGAGATCTTCATCAATTGGCGGAAATACCCGGGAGCCATGGTGCGATTTGGCCAGTTGAAGCCCGCCTTCGGCGCCGAGCAGCTCGCGAGCGACACGAAGACTCTCACGATCGAGCGCTTCCTCGGCAACGATCGCCTGACTGACGGTCGCCAGCTCGCGGTTTCGCTGTGGGGCGATCTGCTCGACAAGAAAATCTCCTACATGCTCGTCGCCGGAAACGGCATCGGCTCGAACGTCAGCGCGAACGACAACAGCAAATTCCAACGTTCGGCGCGGGTGGCCTACACGCCGTTCGCCACGGCGAGCGGCCGGCTCACGGTGGGCGCGAACGGTTTGTGGACAGAGGACGCCGCGGTGACGCGCCCAGGGCTCGGTTTCACCGGCAATTCTTTCGCGGGCAAACGCTCGGGCGTCGGGCTGGATGCGCAGGTTACGGTTGGCCGCGCCGACTTCGGGGCGGAGTGGCTCAAGATGAATTACCGCCCGATCAACGCGGTGCCGCAGGCCGATTTCGATGCGCACGCGTGGCACGTGACGGCGGGCTATTTTCTTTTTCCGGCGAAACTGCAGGCGGTGGTGCGGCGCGAATCGTTCGACCCGAATTCGCGGCGCGGCGGCGATGTGATCGACTCGTGGCTCTTGGGCTTGAATTACCTGATCAAGGGCGACGACCTGAAGTTGCAGGTCAACTACCTGCTCGGCGATACGCCCGGCAGCACGGCGGACGGCGGCAGGCTGTTGACGCGCATGCAGGTGCTGTTCTGAGTATCCGGTCAGCCGGATACGCATGGCGAAAAAGCACAGTTCCCTCGACAAGGTCCTCGGTCGCCTCGATCAGCTCGATCAGGCGAACCTGCAGAATCTCGTGCAACGCCTCGCGCGCGAGCGGGCGTTGCTCGAATCGGTGTTCAACACGCTGCAGGAAGGCGTGCTCGTCATCGATGCCGACGGAAACATCGAATACGCCAACGACGCGGCCACGCGCCTCATCGGCCTGAAGGAAAGCGCGGTGGGCGCATCGCTCTGGCGCGTCGTGCCGGGGCTGCGCGCCTCGCTCGACGCCGAGGACGACACGCCGGCCGGTCAGGCCAGGGACGCGCCACCGCTCGTCACACGCGAATTCGAACTCCATTACCCGCAGCCGCGCGTCGTGCGGCTCTACCGCGTGCCGTTCCACGACGGGCCCGGTGGAGCCACGCGCTCCGCGATCATTCTCACGGACATCACCCGCGAGAAAAAAAGCACGGAGGAGTTGATCGAAAACGAGCGGGTGTCGTCCATTCTGTTGCTCGCCGCGGGTGTCGCGCACGAATTAGGCAACCCGCTCAACTCCCTGACGATTCACCTCCAGCTCGCCGAGCGCCGCTTGAAAAAGCTGCGCGGCACGAAGGACGGCGACGCCGTCGCGGAGTCACTGAAGATTTGTCAGGACGAGGTCGCGCGGCTCGACGGCATCATCCGCAATTTCCTCGAAGCCATCCGGCCGCGTCCGCCGGATTTGGCCGAG
Organism: Opitutus sp.; assembly: GCA_013821985.1. GTDB lineage: Bacteria > Verrucomicrobiota > Verrucomicrobiia > Opitutales > Opitutaceae > Didemnitutus. The sequence goes on along the minus strand of PNJQ01000016.1, from coordinate 34,308 downwards.
GTGCACCTCGTCGAAGTGCTCGAGGACGTGCTGCGCTTCCAGTCGCGCGAACTCGAGGACCGCAACATCGACATTCAATGTGACCTGCCCGCCAGCACGCCGGTGATCATGGCGGATCGGAATCAATTGAAGCAGGTGTTTTTCAACCTCGTGAAGAACGCCATGGAAGCGATGGGGCCCGGCGGCCGGCTCAACCTGCGCGTGCGTGCCGACGACGAGTCCGTTTATGTCGCAGTGGCCGACACGGGCAGCGGCATCAGGGCCGAAGATATGTCGAAACTCTTCTCACCGTATCACACGACAAAAGTCAGCGGCCACGGTCTCGGTCTGATGATCGTGCAACGCATCATGCGTGATCACGGCGGCCACGTCGGCATTGAGAGCAAGGAGGGCGTCGGCACGGTCGTGACGCTGCAATTTCCCCAGAAACACCGCCGCGTGCGGATGCTGCAGTAACGCCGAGGGCGGGGCAGACCACAGTCATCGCTCTCATGTGCGATCTCTCGCGAGGCATGCAGCCTTTGCAAGAATTGTAGCCGGAGTCGCTGACCCCGGGAGGGCCCTCGCCGAGCGAAGAAACGCCGACCGGGCTCAGAGAGCCCGGCGACAGAAAAACTGAAAGGCTCTCTGTTGGGACGCGGTGCCCTCGCCGCATTTCACGTTTCACCGCGGCGAGGGCGCCGCGGCTCCACAATACGATGCGGCCCGCACCACGGCGCCCGTCGCTACCCGCGCTTTTCCGCAATCAACTCCAGCACCATCGGCGTGACGACGAGCGAGGTGGGGTCGCTTTCGGCGGCGCGCAGTTCTTCGCGAACGGCCTGCGCCCAAGCGGCGTCGGCGCGCTTCAGTTCCACGAGCCGGTCGAGGTTCACCTCGATGAACGCGGCCGGCCATTGCCACGTGAAATCCGCGGGCCGCGCGCAGAACACCTGCGGTTGCGCATGCACGATCCGGCAGCCGTGTTCGGCGAGCAAAGGCGGCAACCGATCCGCGACGTCCGGCTCGCCGCCCGCCGCCCGCCAGGACGCCATCACTTCGCGGACGAACTCGGCGGCCCGCGGACGGGCCGGCAGGTAGCGCCAGGACGCGTAGTCGATGTATTCGTGAAACACCACCCGGCCGCCCGGTCGCAGTGCGGCAGCGATGCGCTGCACGAGTTGCGCGGGCGAAGCCACGAACGATGCCACCCAGCGGCACCACGCGACGTCGATTTCCTGCGCGGGGATTTCGTCCTGCATCAGATCGACTTCATGCACGCTCACCTGTGCGTGCTCGCGCGTGCGTTCGCGCGCAGAGGCGACGAATCGCGCCGAGCGTTCGACGGCGATGACGCGGCCGGTCGGTCCGGTGATCTCCGCGGCGTCAAGCGTCGCGAAGCCCGGCCCCGCGCCGACATCGAGGAAGTGCGCTCCGGTCGTCAACCCAGCCCGTTGCCACGCGGCGAGCATGGTGGGCCGCCACACGCGGTGTTGCAGGCCGAGGCGGTTGATTTCGCCGTCGTGGGTGCCGAGGACGTAGTCGCGGTCGGTGGGGGCAGAGCTCATGGGTGCGCATACCGTGCGCGCCGGGCCGCGCCGCGAAAGCCCGAAAATCGGGCACGCGATTCCCCGGCGACCGGGCCAAAACGTGCGCAGCGTTGCGCAAAAGGCAGGAGGCAGCGGCCGCGGCTTCCGGGCATTATGACAAGGCCGGAATTCCACGCATGTCCGCTCCCCTCCAACCGCAAAACGACAAATACGCCTGGTTCAAAATCAACCGGGCCGCTCCGCCGAAACGCACGGCGCAGGAGCGCGTGTGCGACTTTCACGAGATCTATTCCGAATACGACGAGGCGACGGTCAAGGCGCAGGCGCTGCGCTGCATCCAGTGCCCGACGCCCGGTTGCGTGCAGGCGTGTCCGCTCAACAACCGCATCCCGGAGTGGCTCGCGCTGGCGGCGCAGGGCGATTTTCTGGGCGCGGCGGCGCTCTCGCGTTCGACCAGCAACATGCCGGAGATTTGCTCGCGCGTCTGTCCGCAGGAAAAACTTTGCGAGGGCTCGTGCATCCTCACGGCGAAAAACGAGGCCGTCGCCATCGGCGCGGTGGAGCGGTTTATCAACGAATACGCGTTCCGCCACGGCGCGTTCGAGCTCGTGCAGGCGCCGGCCAACGGACATCGCGTCGCCATCATCGGTTCGGGCCCGGGCGGCCTCGCGTGCGCCGACGAACTCGCGAAGCTCGGCTACAGCGTCACGATTTTCGAATCGCAACTCATCCCCGGCGGCCTGCTCGTGAACGGCATCCCGGCGTTCAAGTTGGAGAAGAGCGTCGTGGAACGCCGCATCGAACTGCTCGTGCGGCATGGCGTGCAATTCAAGCTCGGCGTGAAGATCGGCTGGGACATCACGCTCGAGCAACTGCGCGCGGATTACGAAGCGGTGTTTCTCGCGGTCGGCGCGCAGCGGCCCAAGCCGCTCGACATCCCCGGCGCGGAACTGCGCGGCATTGTCGATGCGCTGCCGTTTCTCATTCAGAAAAACGTCGATTCGCCGCTCGTCGATGGCGTGCCGATCGACGTGCGCGGCAAACGCGTGGTCGTGCTCGGCGGCGGGGACACGGCGATGGATTGCCTGCGCACCGCGCTGCGCAGCGGCGCGAGCGAAGTCACGTGCGTCTATCGCCGCGACCTCGCGAACATGCCGGGCAGCAAAAAGGAATACGCCAACGCGACCGAGGAAGGCGCGCGGTTTTTGTTTCTCACGAATCCGACGGAGATCGTCGGCAACGGCAATGGCGACGTCATCGAGGTGCGCTGCACCCGCATGGAACTCGGCGCGCCCGACGCGTCCGGCCGCCGCAAGCCGCGCGCCGTGCCGAACTCGGAGTTCGCACTCGCGGCCGACCTCATCCTCGTCGCGTATGGTTTCGATCCGATCAAATTTCCCGAGGGCAGTGCGCTCGCGGCAATCGAGCGTGATGCGTGGGACGGGTTCAAGACCGACGGAAATCAGATGACGAGCCTCCCCGGCGTCTTCGCCGGCGGCGATTCCGTGCGCGGCCCGAGCCTCGTGGTGCACGCGGTGCGCGACGGTCGCAAGGCCGCGCTGGGGATTCACCGCTACCTGACGGCGCCGGTGGCGGCGAAGTAGGGCGGAAAAATCGCGCCGCATGAAGGTGGGCGCCGGCGTCCCCGACGGCGCCGAACGACTTCGGATGCGGCAGAAATTCGCGATGGCGCATGCGTGCGCGAGTCCTTTGTCGCCGCCGGGACGGCTGCGACCACCCCGATCCGCTTTCACCGCGGCGGGCGCGGAAAGTCGTCGTTGCGCACCGCGGGCGGCGGATCCCGGCGTGGCATCGGCGGGGGTGGCGGCTCGCGCGGAGTGGGCGGACTTTGGGGGGCGTAACCGCGATCGCGCGGACGAATGGGCGGCGGATCGAGCGGACGCACGATTACGGGCGGCGGCGTCGGCCGATAGTAGCGCGGGTAGAGCGGCGCGGGATGCAGGTAGTCGCGGTGATACGGACCGTAGTAAGACACGCCGGGCCCGAACGGATCGTCGAACGGGTTGAGCGGATCGACCAGACCGGGATAGCGTCGATAGGAGCGGGGGAAAACGGGTTGGAGCGGCCAGCGCGGCTCGGGTTCGATCAGCGGAAAGCTTCCAGCGCGAGCGAGCGCCCCGTTGGTCGCCAGAGCGGCTTTGCCGCCGGCGCGGAAAGCCGTGACGCGATAGGTTCCATCGCCACGGAGCACGACGCGGATCAGTCGGTCCGCGCGCGCGGTGTCGTGCACAACGACGTCTTGCGTGGTTAGTTCGCCGCGCTCCCGCAGAAATTTCAACACCTCCTCGCGCTTTGCCTCAAGTGCCGCGGGCGCGAGGCTCGGATCATCGGCCACCAGCAGAACGGCGGTCGCGGTGATCGTTGGCGGCGCGCGCTCGGTCGTGTTCGTGCGGATGACGGGAGGTCCGGGCGGCGCGCCGCACCCCGCGACAAGCAGCGCCAGTGGAAGTCCCAGCGAGCACAATGAGCGGTGCACGAAACTCATGCGGCACGATGTCCGCAATCGCCCGCCACGCAAACGGGAGCGGCGGCCGGCTTCAGGGCGCCTCGGCGGGACCGTTGTGCGGCGGCTTGAGGGCGGAGGGGCGGTTGGCCGGGAAGTTCGCGCAGCTTGAAACCGTGAGGAGGGTGGCGCAGAGGACGGCGCAAACGGCGAGGCGGCAGCGGGAGAAATTCATGGCGCGTGAGAGGTCAGATACGGCCGCGATGCGAACGGTTCCGCGAATCGCAGCCGGACGGCACTTTCGCGGGAATTTTCCGCGGCGCGCAACGGAAATTGTCCGATGCCGTGCGGTGGCGAAGCGTGCTCAGCCGGCGCGGGTGCCGTTCGGCACGGCGTGCTCGGGCATCGCGAGGCACGGCGAGACGCCGTCGGCGTAGCCGAGATCGAAGAGCATGCCCTCCGAGATTTCGCCGGCCATCTTGCGCGACGGCAGATTGAGGACGAACAACGCCTGCCGGCCCTCGATCTCGCGCGGATTGGCGCGCTCCTTTTTGATGCCCGCGAGGATGCGACGCGTGTGGTCGCCGAAATCGACGACGAGGCGCATGAGTTTGTCGGAGTTAGCGACCTCCTCGACGGCCGTGATGGTGCCGACGCGGATATCGACCGCGCTGAACTGTTCGAACGTGATCGTGGGCTTGAGCGGAGCGGGAGTCATGGCGGGACGGTAAAAATTATTTGCGCAACAACAGCGCGAGTCCACCGAGGCTCAGCGCGACGCCGGCGACTTTGGAAACGGTGAGTTGGTCCTTGAAGAACCAGAGCGCAATCGGGATGAGCACGAGCGCGGAGGCAACATTCACCGCGAGGGCCGCGTAACCCACGCTGACGCCCGCGCGGTAAGCGAGGAGGAAGCCCAGTTCGATGCCGACGACCGTGACGGCGATGGCGAGGACGCCGGGACGAAGTTCGCTGAGTGCGCGCGAGCCCTGCGGCCAGAAAAACAGCCCGCCAACGCAGAACAAAAACGCCAGCAGGTAAGCGGCGGCCAGCGGCAGAAACGGATTCACGTGCGGCGGCACGAGCTTCATTGCGGAGTGGTAGCCGACGACGCTGCACACGGCCAAGGCGAGGGACGCGTAATACATGCGCGCGAGCGTGAGCGCGACGGCTGGGCGTGCAAGGGCGCGGCGTTGAACTCCCGGCACAGCCGGATGAAATTCGCCGGCGACGAGCAACGCTGTTTTTGTAGGAGCCTGTTTACAGGCGATGATTGGCGTGCGCGGTGCGACGGTGCTTATCGCCTGCGAGCAGGCTCCTACAAATGCAAGCGGACCGATCCGCGCGCCCTCCGCCGCTCAGCAGCTCTCGTATTTCCAGTTCCGTGCTTTGCCTTCGGCGACCCACTCGATCGTGGTCTCGAGGCGATTGGTGCGGGTTTCGGGGCGCTTCGCTTCGGTGATCCACTCGATGTATTCGCGTTTCGCGCTGGGGCTGAATTCGGCCCAGTTCTTCGCGGCACCCGGCCGGGGTTTCAACGCCGCCGTGAGGTCGGGTGGCATGGGCGGCGCGGCACGCGATTTGGGCTTGGCGCGCATGGGCGCGCCGGAGTCGTGGAGTTCGCGCGCCGCGCGAATCAAGCGAAGGAGCGTGGCGTCGGCGGGCAGGTCCTTCGCGCTCGTCAGCCGCCCCAGCGATCCCATCGCCTCGCTCGTTTGGCCGATTTCCTGCGCGATGATTTTCTCCATGCCTTGGTGCCAGAGGCCGAAAGTCGCGTGCGCTTTGAACGCCGCCATGCTGCCGAAAATTTTCCCGCGGTAGAGGAAGGTCGGCATGCCCCACTTGATGTCTTCCGCGACTTCGGGGATCGCGCGGCGCACGAGACGGCGCAAGTGCGTGAGAATCGGTTGGGCGAAGGCAGCGGATTTCGCGATGTAGGCGTCAATGCGCGGATCCGTGGGCTGGGGCATGGCGGGTTTTCTGGAAGAGGCGCGCGGCGCTCGCGAGTGGAAAACGGCGGCGACTCGGTTGGGGCACACGTCGCGAGCTGGCGCCGCCGGGGACGTCGGCGCCCCCTCTAACCCTCGCTGCAAAGGCATGTGTGCCAGACCGTCTCATTTCCCGTTGACCGGGCCGGAGCCGGGCGACTTCATCCGGGCATGGTGCCGAGCGTTCTGATCGTCGATGACGAGAAGCACACCCGCGAGGGGTTGCAGCAGGCGTTGCAGGAAAACTACGACGTGTCGGTTGCCGCGAGCGCCGACGAGGGCTTTAACCTAATGGACGCACAGGAGTTCGACGTGATCGTCACCGACCTGCGCATGCCGGGCAAAAGCGGCCTCAAGGTCATCGACAAGGCGCTGACGCTCGGGAACAAACCGGCGGTCATCATGATGACCGCTTACGGCAGCATCGATTCGGCGGTCGAGGCGATGAAGCGCGGGGCCGTGGATTTTCTGACCAAGCCGGTCAACATCGAGCGCCTCGAGATTCTCATCCAGCGCGCGCTCAAGACGCGCACGCTCGAAGTCGAGGTGAAGCAGCTGCACGAGCGGCTCGACGAGAAGTTCAACGCCGACGGCATCATCGGGGGCTCGCAGAAACTCAAAGAGGTGATCGAGCGCGTGAAGCTCGTCGCGCCTTCGAAAGCCACGATCCTGATCGAAGGCGAGACCGGCACCGGCAAGGAATTGATTGCACAGGCGATCCACCAGGCGAGTCCCCGCGCGCGCGCGCCGTTCGTGCCGGTGCATTGCGCGGCGTTGCCGGCGGCGCTGCTCGAGAGCGAATTGTTCGGCCACGAGCGCGGTGCGTTCACGGGGGCGACGGAGCGACGCGTCGGGCGCTTTGAGGCGGCGGACGGCGGGACGGTTTTTCTCGATGAGATCGGCGAGATCGGGCCCGAAATTCAGGTGAAGCTCCTGCGCTTCCTCGAGACGAAGAGCTTCGAACGCATCGGCAGCACGAAGACGATGACGGTCGATGTCCGCCTTGTCGCGGCGACGAATCGCCATCTCGAGCAGATGGTGAAGGACGGAAAGTTCCGCGAGGATCTCTTCTTCCGTCTCAACGTCGTGCGCATCACGACGCCCGCGCTGCGCGAACGGCCCGAGGACATCCCGGTGCTGCTTGATCACTTCATCAAGCAGTTCACGAAGGAGAACGGTTACGATCCGGTCACCGTCGAGCCCGGTGCGATGCAGCATCTCCAGCATTACGCGTGGCCGGGCAACATCCGCGAGCTGCGCAATTTTGCCGAAAACGTCGTCGTGCTCCGGCGCGGTGGGACGCTGAGCGAATTCGAACTCGAGCCGAAATTCCGCGGGCAGCCGAACTTGCCGCCATCGCTGCATTCGTTGCCGCCGGCGAATCCACTCTCGGTCGAGGAAAACGAAAAACGTCTGCTCCGCGAAGCCCTGATCAAGTCGCGCGGCAACCGCACCGCGGCCGCCGAGTTGCTCGGCATCAGCCGCCGCACGCTGCATCGCAAGATCGCGCAATGGCCCGAACTCGACGTCGTTGACCGGTGAGCGCCACGATTTGCAGAGTGGGGGCAATGGATGGCCGCGCATTCGTAGGAGCCTGCTGGCAGGCGATGCCTGATCTTCGCGGGAGGCAGGCGCTGCGAATTTCCTTATCGCCGGCCAGCAGGCTCCTCCAACCGTCCCCCCGCTTCGCGTGAAGACGCAGGAAATCATTCACTGGCTGGAGCAGGGTGCCGGGGCGCGCTGGTTGCAGCGCGCGTTGCTCGCGCTCGGCGCGGTGTTGCTCACGCTCGTGTTCTCGTGGAAGCAATTTCACGGTTTGCCCAACGAGTGGACGCTGCAGCAGGCGGAGCTCGGGCGTCAGGTCGCGCGCGGCGAGGGTTTCACGACACTCGTCAATTATCCGCAAACTTACGCGGTGTTAAAAGCGCGGGGCGTGCCGCTCGATGAGAAGAAGCTTTATCCCGAACTCCAGCACGCGCCGCTTTACGCGCTGATGCTTGCGGCGACCTTTGCGGTGTTGCCCCAATCGATCTGGCAACACGTGCCCGAGCCGCCGGGTGGTTGGGCGCCGGACTACGTCGTGCTCGCGGTGAACCTCGCACTGCTGTGGCTCGCGATCGGGCTGATTTGGCGGCTGGCGCGGCGGTTGTTCGACGAACGTGTCGCCGGCGTCGCCGCGCTCGCCACGGCGGGGTCGGTCACGCTGTGGCAACAGACCGTGGTGGTGAGCGGATTGCCGCTGATGATTGTGCTGCTCGCGGCGGCGTTTCACGTGGTAGCGGGCCTCGAGGAAAATTTGCCGGACGTGCCGGTGCTGAATCGCGCGTTGCTCGGGCGCGTTGCGGCGTTGGCCGGTTTGGGTGCGTTGTTGTTTCTGACTGAATATTCCGCCGGGCTGACGCTGCTCGTTTTCGGCGGCTACCTCGCGTGGCGCGTGCCGGGTCGCGCGCGGGTTCCCGCGCTGGGTGTTTTTGCCGGCGTGGCGTTGCTCATCGCGACGCCGTGGCTCGTCCGCAACGTGGCGGTGGTCGGTCACCCGCTCGGGCTCGCGTGGCAGAATCTCGCGTTCAAGGCGGACGACACGACCGCGTATCCGTGGGCTTACCGCAACACGGCGACGGCGGATGCGCCCGGACTCGATTTGAAGAAGCTCGGCAACAAGGGACTCACCGGCATGGAGCGGAACCTGAAGGAGCGCATCTGGTCCGGCGGAGGTTTGCTGCTGACGGCGTTTTTCGTCGCGGGGCTCGCCTACCAATTCCGGCACGCCGCGGCCAACCGCACGCGGTGGTGCTTTGCGGTGACGCTGCTCGTGTTGCTCGCGGCACAACCGTATTTCAGTTCCGGCGAGAGCCCGCGGCTGCCGGCGTATTATCTCGCGCCGTTGCTCATCGTGTTCGGAGCGGGATTTTTTCTCGTGCTGGTGGACAGCCAGCCGCGCCTCACGCAGCAGTGGCGCTGGGCGGCAGCGGGGCTGCTGCTGTTGCAAGCATTGCCGCTGGTGCGCGACTGCCTCGAGCCACGCAAAGTCCATTTTCATTATCCGCCGTATTTCCCGAACTTGTTCATGGAGCTGAAGCGCGACAGCGAGACGCGTTTCCTGCCCGGCACCGGCGTCGCCGCGGACGTGCCCGCCGGTGCGGCGTGGTATGGCCAGCAACGCGTGTGGGCGAAGCCGGAGCGGTTGCGCGACTTTTATGAGCTCACGGTGCAGCAGCCGATCGGCGCGTTGCTCCTCACGCCGGTGACGCTCGACCGACCGTTCTTCACGGAGCTCGCAGCGCGGCGCGAGGACGCGATCCGCACACTGTCGGATGCGGGCGGCTGGGGCGCGATCTACGCCGGGTTGGTGACGCGGCGGATGCCGGCAAATTTTCCGCTCAGCGGACCGCCACAGCGCTTGACGGAAAATATGGTTCTCCTGGTCGATCCCACCGTCTTTCGGCCACGGGGAAATTGATTGCCTGTCCGGTGCGGTTCGGCATTTCTCGGAGAGCGCATTGCCCTCCGCGCCCTATGAACAAGTCACTCCGTTTTGTCGCTCTGGTTGCCCTGTCGTTGCCCATCGCCGCCCGCGCGGTTTACGCCCCCATCCCGGAACAAGAGCAAGGCAAAGCGTTGATCTACCGTCTCGGCGGTTCGGTCTATCACGACTCGAACATCTTTGGCGCGGCCACGGGCGAGATCGACAGCATGGTTTATAGCGCGACGGGCAGCATCTCCTACAACGGCTCCGTCAACGACCAGACGTTTGCCACCGCGAGCTACGACGTGACCTTCGACCACATCGCGGACCGGCCCGGGAAGAAAAACCTGACCAGTCATGCATTGCTCGCGCGCGTCGCGCACGCCTTCACCAGTGCGACGAACATCGACGTGAGTGATCGCTACATGATTTCGAAGAACCCGCAGTCGCTGCTGGCCGGCATTCCGCTGAACTCCGACCAGTCGTTCACGATGAACGAGTTCAACGCCCGATTCGCGACCAATGCCGGCCAGAAGACCGGTCTCGTGTTCAAATACCGCAATCTCGCGATGGCCTACGACACGGCCGCCCTGGCGGTTCAGCTCGATCGCATGGAAAATTTGTTCGGCGCTGAAATGAATTTCGCGCTGCTGCCCGAGACGAAAATCCTCGGCGAATACCGTTACCTCGACATCGCCTACGACACTGCGGGCAACACCAAGGACAAGCAGTCGCACTTCCTCCTCGCCGGCGTCGATTACAACCCCGGTCAGGAAATCACGCTCTCCGCCCGCGCCGGCTTCGAGGACCGCACCCGCGAAGGCGCCGCCGACACCACCTCGCCCTACCTCGAACTCAGCGCCCGCTACGGCTACGCCGAGGGCTCGTTCTTCACCGGAGGATACACCTTCGCCATCGAGGAGGCGTCGGATGTCACCCGGTTCACCGACACACGCGTCAATCGTCTCTTCCTCAACGTCCAGCACCGCATCAGCGGCGCCTTCACCGCCTCGAGCTCTTTCACCATCGAACCTTCGAAATTGCAGGGCCGCGCCGGCCAGACCGATCTCGACGAGACGACCACCCGTTTCGGCGCTGCGCTCTCGTGGATCCCGACGAAAAATTGGGTGATCACCGGCACCTACGACCGCGACCACGTGGCCTCGGACGACAACGCGCGCGACCAGGAGCGCGGGCGTTACGGCGTTTCGGCTCGCCTCTCTTTCTAAGGGCATTACGCCCCGAGCATGGCATCGCCACCAGTGTCCGGCACCGACAGTGCCTCGCTCAACGATTTCGTCGGCCTTCTTCGGCTGAGGAAAAGCCTTGTGCTGCTGGTGTTCGGCCTGGTCGTCCTCACGACCGCCGGAGTTACGGCCCTGTTGCCCAAGTGGTATCTCGCGACGGCGAAAATCCGCGTCGAAAAGCCGGAGAGCGAGGTGAAGCTCTTCCAGAACCAGAACTCGTCCTACTACGACCCGTATTTCATCCAGGACCAGTTCGAGATTCTTCAATCCGAGAAGATTCTCTACCGCGTCATCGACAACCTGAAGCTCAACGACGTCCTCGGCCGCCAGCTCAACGACGGCCGCCCCCTCGAAAGCGCGCTCACCTACCAATACCTGACGCGAAAGATGCTCCAGGTGGAGTCGCGCCGCGCCACCTCGCTGATCGAACTCAACGTCTTCTCCCGCGACCCGAAGCTCGCGGCCGACATGGCCAACGAAATCGCGCGCGTCTATTCGACCGACCGCGTTGACCTTGCCACTTCCGAGCAGCGCGAGGGACTGGCCAAACTTCGCGGCGAACTCGACAAACAGGAACAAACCGTCGTTCAGCAGCGCGACCGCGTCGAAAAACTCCGCAAGGACCTCGAAACCTCCGGCGTCGATCTCAACCAGCGTCATTCGGACATGGAGATCGAGAACCTGCGCCAAATGCAGAATTCGCTCATCGCGCTCCGCGTCGATGCCATTGGCCGCAAGACGCGTTGGGAACGCTTCCGCTCCATCCGCGTCGAGGACCGTCGCAACCTCGTCAACTCCGAACTCATCAGCGATCCCAACATCCAGAATCTCCTGCAGGCTTTTCTCGTCGCCGACCAAAACGTCTCCCGCCTCAAGGGCCGGCTGGGCGAGGCGCATCCGGATCTCATCGGCGCCATCGACGCCAGCGTGAAGATCGGCGAGCAACTTGACCGCCAACTGCAAGGCTACGAAAGCTCGCTCGAGATTTCCTTCAAGGAAGCCGAGGCCCGCGTCGTCGAACTCGAACGCCAGCTCGCGCAGGCCAAGGTGGACCAAATCCTCTCCGCGCGCGACCGCATGCGCCCGTTCGAGGAAGCCGCGTCCAAACTCGAGGACGAACAACGCCTGCTGACGACGCTCAAGCTCACACTCCGTCAGCGCGAAATCGATTTTCAGGTGCCGAAGCGGACGATCGAGATCCTCAACACGGCCGAGCCCGCGCGCTTCGCCAGCAAGCCGAACTGGACCCTCAACATGCTTTTCGCCGGCGTCTTCGGCCTGATCCTGGGAGTCGGCGCCGCGGTGCTCGTCGAGTATTTCGACACCAGTTTCCGCAACGTCTCGGACGTGGAGACGAAACTCAACTTGCCCGTGCTCGGCGTCATTCCCTTCAACCGCGACCCGTCCAAACTCCTCGATCTGGGCGCACCCGAAGGGGAGCCGTTCCGCGTGTTGCAGACCAATCTCAACCTCGCACTTCGCGCCGGCCAGCCCACCGCGCTCAGCATCTTTTCCGCCGGACCGGGCGAAGGCAAATCGACGACGCTGCGGCAGCTCGCGCTCGCGATGGCGCAGGCCGGTGAGCGGGTGTTGCTCATTGATTCGGACGTCCGCCGCCCCACGCAGCACAAGCTGGCCGATATCCCGCGCGAACCCGGCCTCACCGATGTGCTGACGAACAAGGTCGTCTGGACCGATGCGCTGAAACGCGACCCGCAGACGACGCTCGAAATTCTTCCGGCCGGCTCCGGCGGCAGCGTGACACTCAGCCTGCTTTACGCGAACAAGCTTCGTGAACTCGTCGCGGAGTTCAAAACCCGCTACGACAGGATCGTTTTCGATTCGCCGCCAATCATCGGCGTGAGCGACGCCTCGGTCCTCGCGAGCATCACCGACGGCAGCGTGCTCCTCATCCAGCATCGTCGCAATCCGGCCAGCATGGTGCAGCGCGCCAAACAGATCACCGACGGCCTCAACGCCAAAGTCATCGGCGTCATTCTCAACCAAGTGCCCACCGGCAGCGGCGAGGATTACGGCTACTACACGGCGAACTACTCGTATTATTCTCACGAAGGCGACGCCGCCGCCGCGAAGTCCGATCCCACCGGCCAGTCGCGCGGCTCCGACAAGCTTGAGCTCCAGGAGCGGCCGCGCCGGCGCGACAAGGCCTGACGTCCCGCGCCCGCGATGAACCTCCGCGCCCGGCTCGTCGCTGTTCTTTGCGGTGCGGTGGTCGCGACGTCGGGGGCGCGCGCGAGCATCCGCGTCGTCGGTTCGGACCTCCTGGGCGAACGATTCCGTATCGCCGTGGGAAAATTTGCTCACGAGAACGGTCTCGCCGTCTCCCTCGAGCTCCGCGGCACGCGCCCCGGCCTCGAAGAGCTGGCCGGCGGCGCCGCCGCAGTGGGATTGTTCACCCTGCCGCCCGGCGAACCACCGCCCGGCGAACCGTTTGCAAGTCGCGTCGTTGCGTTTCAAGCGGTGGCGATCGTGGTCCCCAGCGCCTCCCCGCTCACGCAGATGACCATGGCGCAGGCTCGCGCCGTCTTTGCGCAGGGCGCCGGTGAAAGTTTTTCCACCTGGGGTGATCTGGGTTTTTCGGGCGACTGGCGGGCGCGTCCGCTGGCGGCGCATGCGCTCGCGCCGGAGGCGGGCCTGACGCTGCCCCTCGCGCGCCGCCTGTTGCTCCACGGCGCCGACCTCAAGACCGTCGTCCGGCTTGCCGCAGACGTCGAGCACCTCGCCCAGCGCCTGCGCGCCGCGGAAAACACGCTTGGCCTCACCTCGGCCGTGCCGTCCGAAACCAGCGGTTTGCGTGCGATCTCTCTGGCCGAAAGTCTGACGGTGCCCGCCTATGCTCCCACGGCTGAAAATCTCGCGAGCGGACACTACGCATTGCGGCTGCCGCTCTACGTGACGGTCCGGCGCGTGTCCGCGCCGCACCTGTTACCGTTCCTGAAATTTCTCCTCAGCGAAGAATGCGCCGAGGCGCTCGCCGGCTCGCAGTTTCTGGCGTTGCCCGCCAGCGCCCGCAACGCGCTGATTTTCGAATTCGAGGAACTGCGCTAGGCGCGACACCGCGAAGTGGTCGCCGCCGTCCCGGTGACGACGGGCCCAGGGGAACCGGGCGCGTCTCCCTCGGCGACGCTCGCCCCCCGCAACAGGGCTTGTCAGGGCAGGGCGGGGAGTTTTCACTGCGCGGCTTAATCTTTTTCCATGGCCTCGATCACCAAGAGCTACGAACCGCGCGACGTTGAAGGGAAGTGGTATGCCGCTTGGCAGACCGCCGATTGTTTCGCGGGTCGGGTCAATCCGGCGAAGCAGCCTTACAGCATCGTCATCCCGCCGCCGAACGTCACCGGCGTGCTCACGATGGGCCATGTGCTGAACAACACGCTGCAGGACATTCTCATCCGCCGCGCGCGCCTCGAAGGTCGCGAGGCGATGTGGCTCCCCGGCACCGACCACGCCGGCATCGCGACGCAGACGGTCGTCGAGCGCGAGTTGCGCAAGCAGAAGAAACACCGCCGCGATCTCGGTCGGGAAAAGTTTCTCGAGCAGGTCTGGTCGTGGCGCGACGAGAAGGGCGGCATCATCCTCAAACAATTGCAGGCGCTCGGTGCGTCCTGCGATTGGAGCCGCACGCAGTTTACGATGGACCCGCACTACTCGCAGGCGGTGCTCAATGTGTTCGTCGATCTCTTCGCCAAGGGCCACATCTACCGCGGCAAGCGCATGGTGAACTGGTGCCCGGTCTCGCTCACGGCGCTCTCCGACGAGGAAGTGATCATGAAACCGGCGAAGGGCTTCCTCTACGAGGTGCGCTACGAACGCGCCGACGCGCCCGGCCAGTTCATGACGGTGAAGACCACGCGCCCCGAAACGATTCCCGGCGACGTCGCCATCGCGGTGCATCCCGACGACCCGCGTTATGCCGGTTGGATCGGCAAGAAAGTCCGCCGTCCGCTCGGGCCAACCGCGGATATCCCGATCATCGCCGACAGCGCCGTGGACAAGGAATTCGGTTCCGGCGCGCTGAAGATCACGCCCGCGCACGACAAGGTGGATTTCGAGATCGGCCAGCGCCATCAGCTCCCGCCGATCGACGTGCTCCACGCCGACGGCACGCTCAACGAACTCGCCGGCCCCGAACTCGCGGGCCTGGACCGTCTCGCCGGACGCAAGAAAGCGGCCGAACTCCTGAAGGAACGCGGCGCGCTGGTGAAGGAGGAGCCTTACGAAAACAACGTCGGCTACTCGGAACGCGCCGACGTGCCGATCGAGCCGCGCCTGACGTGGCAGTGGTGGCTCAAGTATCCGCGCGTCGAAGAAGCGAAGGCCGCGGTGCGCGACGGCCACATCAAGTTCCATCCCGAGCGCTGGTCGAAAGTTTATCTGCACTGGCTCGAGAACATCCAGGACTGGTGCATCAGCCGGCAGCTGTGGTGGGGTCACCGCATTCCGGTGTGGTATCGCAAGGGCCTCGACAAGGAAAAGCTCACCGAGGCGGAGCTGCGCGACCCGCAAAAAGTCCACGTCTCGCTCGCCGGCCCCGCGGACCCGTCCGATTGGGTGCAGGAGGACGACGTGCTCGACACGTGGGCCTCATCGTGGCTCTGGCCGTTCGCGACGCTCGGCTGGCCGGACAAGCACGCGATGACGAAGGCGGGCTACGATTATTTCTACCCGACTAGCACGCTTGTGACCGGTCCGGACATCATCTTCTTCTGGGTCGCGCGCATGATCATGGCCGGCCTCGAATACACGCACGAAGGCGAGCCGCTCGAGAAGCGCATTCCGTTCAAGGACGTTTACTTCACCGGCATCATCCGCGACCAGCAGGGCCGCAAGATGTCGAAGTCCCTCGGCAATTCCCCCGATCCGCTCGATCTGATCGCCAGCTACGGCGCCGACGGCCTGCGCTTCGGCATCGTGTCGATCGCACCGCAGGGGCAGGACATCCGCTTCCAGGAAGACCGCATCGAGAGCGGAAAGAATTTCTGCAACAAGCTCTGGAACGCCTGTCGCTTCCGCCAAATGAGCGGCGACATGGCCGACAATTCCTCGCTCGCCGCCATCATGGCGCGGCTCGACGCCCCGAAGTTCGACGCGGACGACCACGCCATCCTCGATCGCTTGCTCGCCACGACGCGCGCCGTCGATCAGGCGTTCGCCAACTTCGAGTTCAGCAACGCCGTGCAGACGCTCTACGGATTTTTCTGGAATGATTTCTGCGACTGGTATGTCGAAGTCTCGAAGGCGAAGCTGCAGGAACCGACGACGAAGGATAACTGCCTCGCGATTCAGGATCTCGTGCTGCGCCAGACGCTGCTCCTGCTGCATCCATTCACGCCGTTCATCACCGAGGAACTCTGGCACCTGCTCGGTTACGGCACCGATGCGCAATTCCTGATGCGCGATGTGCGGATTGAGGATTCATCGCAGCTCATCACGGCGCTCACCGCGCGCAGCGTGACGATCGACCGCGCCGCTTCTGCCAACGTCTCCGCGCTCAAGGATCTCACGTCGCAAGTTCGCGCTTTCAAGGCCGACAACGGCGAAGCGGCGAAGAAGGATTCGCAGTTCGTCGTGGAAGCCGCCGACGCACCTTGGTCCGTGCTCGAGGCGAATCTCATCAAGCTCAAGCGCATGGTCGGCGCCTCCGAAATCACGCGCGGTGCGATGACGCCCAACGCGCCCGCCTGCGTCACGCCGTTCGGTTCGTGGAATCTCCTCCGCCAGCTCAAGACCGGCGACACGGCTGCCGAAAAGTCGCGGCTGACGAAGGAACTTGAAGCCGTCTCCAAGCACATCGCCGGCACGGAGGCGCGTCTCTCAAATGAATCGTTCGTCTCGAAGGCGCCGCCCGCGGTCCTCGACGGCGCGCGTAAACAACTCGCCGACCTGAAAGCCAAACGGGCCGAGGTCGAGCGGCTCCTCGCGTCGCTCGGTTAACCACCACCTCTGCGCTTGCCACCCGTTCGCGCCGTCCGCCACCTTTCCCCTTCCGAATGAAAAAAGCCCTGATCACCGGCATCACCGGCCAAGACGGCTCCTACCTGGCCGAATTGCTCCTGTCCAAAGGCTACGAGGTCCACGGCATCATCCGCCGTTCCTCGACTTTCAACACGAGCCGCATCGACCACCTGAATTTCAACCGCCACGCCAACGGCGCGAAGCTCACGCTGCACTACGGTGACCTCGCCGATGCGGTGCAGATGGTGAAGCTCCTTTACGAACTCCAGCCGGACGAAATCTACAACCTCGCCGCGCAGTCGCACGTGCGCGTGTCGTTCGACATTCCGGAATACACCGGCGACATCGACGGACAGGGCGCGCTCCGCATCCTCGAGGCGATCCGCGAGGCCGGGCTGGTGAAGAAAACGCGTTTCTACCAGGCCTCCTCCTCCGAGATGTTCGGCAAGGTGCAGGAAGTCCCGCAGGTCGAGACGACGCCGTTCTGGCCGCGTTCGCCCTACGGCTGCGCGAAGGTCTATGCCTACTGGCTGACGGTGAATTTCCGCGAGAGCTACAATCTCCACGCGTCGAACGGCATCCTCTTCAACCACGAGAGCCCGCGCCGCGGCGAGACCTTCGTCACGCGCAAGATCACCCGCGCCGCCACGCGCATCAAGATGGGCCTGCAGGACTCGCTCTATCTCGGCAACTTGGACGCCAAGCGCGACTGGGGCTACGCGAAGGAATACGTCGAGATGATGTGGCTGATGCTCCAGCAGGACAAACCCGACGATTATGTCGTCGCGACGAACGAGACGCACAGCGTGCAGGAATTTTGCGAGGTCGCCTTCGGTCACCTTGGCCTCGACTGGAAACAATACGTCAAGCACGACGCCCGCTACGAGCGCCCGGCCGAGGTTGAACTGCTCATTGGCAACCCCGCCAAAGCGCGCAAGCAACTCGGCTGGGAGCCGAAGGTGCTCTTCAAGGATCTCGTGAAGATCATGGTCGAGCACGACCTCGAACTCGCCAAGCGCGAGGCGCAGATCGCCGCGCTCCCCGCTGCTTCCCGCACTCCGTTCGCGTGAAACTCTTCGTCGCGGGTCATCAGGGCATGGTCGGCGCCGCGCTCGTGCGGCGCTTCCAGGCGGAGCCGGGCGTGTCGCTTGTCACGCGCTCGCGGCGCGACGGTCTCGACCTCACCAGCCAGTCGGCGGTCGCGGCGTTCTACGCCGCGGAAAAGCCCGATGTTGCGATCATCGCCGCAGCGAAGGTCGGCGGCATTCACGCGAACAGCACATATCCCGCGGAGTTTCTCTACGAGAATCTCGCGATCGCCGCGAATTGCATCCACGGCGCCTATACGGCGGGCGTGAAACGGGTGTTGTTCCTCGGCAGTTCGTGCATCTACCCCAAACTCGCGCCGCAGCCGATGCCCGAGGATTGTCTGCTGACGAGCGCGCTCGAGCCGACGAATGAGGCCTACGCCATCGCGAAGATCGCCGGCCTCAAGCTGACGCAATACTACCGGCAGCAATACGGCGTGCTCTATCACTCGGCGATGCCGACGAATCTCTACGGCCCCGCGGACAATTATCACCCGCTGAATTCGCACGTGCTGCCCGCGCTGATTCGCCGTTTCCACGAGGCGAAGGAAGCCGGCAAAGCCGAAGTCGTGGCTTGGGGCAGCGGTTCGCCGCGCCGCGAGTTTCTGCACGTGGACGACCTCGCCGACGCCTGCGCCTTTCTCCTCCGCCATGCCAATCCGCCGGACTGGATCAACGTCGGCACTGGCACGGATGTCACCATTCGCGAGCTGACGGAACTCGTCGCCCATGCGGTGGGTTTTTCCGGCCGCATCACTTGGGACGCCTCAAAGCCGGACGGCACGCCGCGCAAGCTCATGGACGTTTCGCGCCTCACTGCGCTTGGCTGGCAGCCGCGCATCGGTTTGCGCGAAGGCATCGAGCGGACCTACGCCTCGTTCCTCGCGGAGAAAGCCGCCGGGACGCTGCGCGCGTAACGTCCGGCGTGGTGCGAGTGAGGTTTGTTTTGTAGCCGGGTTTTTTGGGCCCGGTTCTCCTGCCGGCTGGCTCGGCATTGGGTTTTCCCCCGGGGCAGCGACCGGCTCCGTTTCAGTCCTCGCGGTCCCGTGCCGATAACAAGGCCACCCACGGGCCAACATGACTGACCCTGCCACCGGGACCACCGGCACCTCCCCGCCGGAAACTCCCGACGCTCCGGCGTCGGCCGACTCCGTTTTGCCCGCGGCGGAGACCGGCTGCGCGTTGGTCCCAGGCCGGCGCTGGCGCAATTACCAGATCGGCGAACCCAATCCAGTGCAGGGCCCCGGCGCCTTCGATGCGACCGACGCGCTTTCGATGGAGCCCGTGGTCGTGTGCGCTCGCCAGCTCGGCTCCTCGGCCGAGGCGCGTCGCGAAACGTGGCAATTGTTGGAGAACCTTCCTGCGGGCAACCTCGTCCCGCTCCGCGAATCCCACGAGGAGGAAGGCTGGCGCTACGAAGTCACCTCCGTGCCGGGCGGCTCTCCGCTGCGTGACTGGATTGCGTGCCATCAGGTCGGCGTGGCCGAAATCGAAACCATCGTGCGCCAGCTCACGCTGCTGCTCGAAGCCATGCACGCGGCCGGAGTGGTGCATCTGCGCCTGCGGCCCGACGCCATATTTGTCAACGAGGCGGAGCGAAATCTCGAAGTGATGCTGGGCGGTCTCGGGGCTGCGACGCTGCATTCGCCTGCGTCGCCGGAGCTGATGCCACTCGAGGTGGACCCCTATTACTCGCCGCCGGAAGCGGCCGGCCTCTTCCGCCACAAACCCGGCCCGGAACTCTGTGCGTGGGACTGGTGGTCGCTCGGCCGCGTCGTGCAGGAGATGATTCATGGGCGGCACGTTTATGGGCTCCTGTTCGAGCGCGACGTCAGCGGTCAGCCGCCGGAGTTGCATGCGCGCGCCGAGAACGCGCTGCTCGATCGCGATCCGTCCGCCGTGCGCGCGGGTGCGGTCGAACTGTTGCCCGACGGCACGAATCCCCGCCTGCGCATCCTGCTGCGCGGATTGCTCGCCAGTTCCCGCGATGGCCGGTGGGGTTCCGACCAAGTCCTGCGCTGGTTGCAGCGGGAGCATTCGCCGGACCGCTACGATCTCCCGCGTGACGCGCGGCTCTTTGTCTGGCGTCGGCGCGCCTTCACGGTGCCGGAGGCGGCCGAATTTTTTCTCCAACCCGACTACGCCCTCGAGGGACAAGCGCAGCTCTTTCCGGGCGCCCAATCCAGCGGGACCATGCTTGGATTCCTGCGGGCGATGCCGCAGCTCAAGGCCGAGTGCGAGCGCGTGACGCAAGTGCTCGCGCTGGTCGAAACGCCCGCGTGGCGAACTGTTCCGCTCAACGCACGACGGTCCGCCGTGGCAGGACTCGCCTGGCTGACGCTCGCACCGTCTTCCACCCGACCGCCGCTGAGCGTGCAGCGCTGGCGCGTCGATCCGTCCGGCTTGCAGGAAATGTTATCCGATGCGCCGCCGGCCGAGGCGCTGGCCCTCGCGCAGGCGCTGACGACCGGCGTTTACCGCTGTGCGGTCGAGGCGCTCGATGCCAACGCGGGCCGCACGCTGGCGCTGCTTGCCGACGCGGGCTTCAAGGCGGTCCGCGAAGCCGAGGAGGCCGGCTGGATGGGTCCCGCGGATCCCGGCGCGCAGGTGCGCGTGCTGCGGTTTGCGCTCGAGAGCGACAAGGACCTCGTCGCCCGGCGGGACCGCCTGCGGATGAGTTACGCGACCAACGCCAACGCGCGTCTGGCGACGTTGTTCGCGGCGGACAACCCCGAGCGCGCGTCTCTGACGCTGCTGGCGTTCACGGGTGAGCGCGCCAAGGATTTCGGCTACATCACGCACGCGGAGTGGGCGCAGGGACGGTTCGTCGAGTTGCGCGCGCGCGCCACCCGGGTGGCCGCGGCGATTTTCTGGCGTCGGCTGCGGCGCGTGGTGGTCGCGAGTCCGGCGCTGCTCGGACCGTGGCCCGTGTTTGCGGCCGTGTGGGCGGTGCCGCTGGCCTATTGCGTGGCGGGTGAGGCATGGATGGCGGCGGGCCTGACGGCGGTTTTCGCCGTGGCGCTGCGCGGCGGCTCGCACGCGTGGATCAACCGCTTGGCCGCGCGGCTCGCGCCCGGGGCGGCACCGTGGACATGGACGACGCGTTCCGCGCGATGCGCCGGCGAGGCGACCCGGAGCTTGCACGCGATCGAGCCCCCGCCGGCGGAACCGTGGCCTGCGGAATTCCAGCGGTTGCGGCGCGAGATCGGGACCCTGCGCCTCAGTTCCCGGCCGGAGCTGCCGTTGCGCGCGCCGTCGTTGGTCGAATTTTGGGTCGCGAGTTTCGTCAGCGCCGTGGCACCGGTCGCGGTGGTGGTGGCGATGCTCGTCACCGCACAACGCGTTCCGCCCGCGCCCACGCTGGTGGACCGTCCGGCGACGCTGACGCCGACCCTGGCCGCGGACGCGGCCGAACTCGCCGCGGCACAGCAGCTGTTCGAGGAGTTCAACGATGGCTTCGGCCGGCGGCCCCGCGGACCGCTGAAGGCGTGGGATGTCCCGGCGGTCGCCCCGCAGCCGCTGGCGGTGCGCCGGATGACGGCGTCGTCGCCGCTGCAACGGGCCTACGCCAAAGTGGGGGCGGAGTTGTTGCTCGACGTGTATCCCCGGCACGGCCTGGAGGTGACCGTTGCCGTGCCCGTCCCGGCCGGGCCCGAGGCCGGGTTGGTGCTCTACGACAGCGGGGCGCGCGAACTGGTGGATGCGCGGACGTTTTTCGTCGGCGCGCCGCTGGCGAACCGCACCTGGTATTGGATCGGGAATCGCCGGGTAGTCTATCTCGGCGTGCCGGAGCGGCTCGCGGCGCAAATTTCCCTTGCGCCGCCCTGACGCGTTTGGGTTCATGCGGGCGACATGATTGCTCCCGAAACCTTTTCTCACCTCGAGAACATCAAGAAGCGCGCCGGCTACTTGTGGAGGTTTCTTTGACGTCGATCAAAAGCAGCGGGAAATAGAGGCAATGGAGGCGCAGATGGGCGCCCCGGATTTCTGGAACAACAGCGATCGCGCCCAGAAGCACATCGGGAAGCTCAACGCCCTCAAGAAGACCATCAACGGTCTGATCGCGTTCAACAAGAAGCTCGACGACGCCGCCGTCATGGTCGAGCTGATCGAGTCCGCCGAGCCGGCCGAACAGGAAGCCTACGCGAAGGAACTCGACGCGAACGTAACGACGATGGTCGAAGAACTCGACAAGCTCGAGATCTCGTCCTTCCTCACCGGCCAGTTCGACCGCAACAACGCCATCTTCAGCATCCAGTCCGGTGCCGGTGGCACGGAGTCGAACGACTGGTGCGACATGCTGTTCCGCATGTATCTGCGCTGGGCCGAGCGTCGTGGTTTCCAAGTCGAGGTGCAGGACGTCCAGGCCGGCGATCAGGCCGGCATCACCAAGGCCACGCTCCTCATCAAGGGCGAGAACGCCTACGGTTACGCCAAGGCCGAGCGCGGCGTGCATCGTCTCGTGCGCATCAGCCCGTTCGATTCGAACAAGCGCCGCCACACTTCCTTTTGCGCGATCGACGTCATCGCGGAGGTGACGGATGAAATCGAAATTGAAATTCCCGAGGCGGAAATCCGCGTCGATGTCTATCGCTCCTCCGGCAAGGGTGGCCAAGGCGTCAACACGACCGACTCCGCCGTGCGCCTCACGCATATCCCGAGCGGCATCGTCGTCGTCTGCCAAAATGAGCGTTCGCAGATCAAGAATCGCGCCAGCGCCCTGAACGTCCTCAAAGCCCGCCTCTACGAGAAGAAGCAGGACGAACAGCGCAGCGAGATGGAAAAATTCTACGGGGAAAAAGGCGAGATCGGGTGGGGGAGTCAGATCCGCAGCTACGTGCTTCAACCTTACCAAATGGTGAAGGACCTCCGCACCGGCGTCTCGACCAGTGACACACAGGGCGTGCTCGATGGCGACCTCGACCGCTTCGTCTATGCCTGGCTCCGGGCCGGTTGTCCGCGCCACCGCAACAAGGACATCCAGATGGATGACGAGTAGGGATGAACTGAAAGGCTGAAAAGCGGAAGGACTGTAAGAAATCCGATCACAGTCCGCGTTCGCAATTTCAGCCCTTCGGCCTTCAGTTCTTCAGCCTTTCCCGCGCCATGCCCGACCTCGCCTACGAACAGATCAAGAGTTCCCTCGGAGCCCAACCGCTGTTCGAGGACAAGACGTGGCAGCTCTCGCCGCAAGCCTGGCCCCTCACGCCGGAGCAGGCCCGGCAGCTCGAGGCGATCGGCGTGGCCTGTCTCGAATTTCACCAGGCGATGGAGACGCTTTATCTCCGTTCCGCCGGCGGAAAAAGTCTCCTGCGCAACAAGCCGCTGCTTGCGCCGTGGGTCGCGGACTATCTCGATCGCGGCAAGCCGCCGGAACTCGTCGCGCACGCGCGCGATGCGAAAAATCGCGGTGCATTTCCCACGGTATTGCGGCCCGACCTGCTGTTGACGGACGACGGCTTTGCGCTCACCGAACTCGACTCCGTCCCTGGCGGCATCGGCCTCACGGCCTTTCTCAATCGCCTTTACGGCAACTCCGCGCCCGCAGCGGGGGACAGCGGGAACGCGCAACCGACCAAGGCGGACGCGCCGGTGCCAGCCTCAGCGATCGCGTCTCCCGCCTCGTCCGCCGCTGCGGCGATCCTCGGCGCCGGCGACGCGATGATCGAGAATTTCCACGCGTCGCTCGCCGCCCTGCGGCCCGACGCGCGCAATCCGCTCGTCGCCCTGCTCGTCTCGGACGAAGCCGCGACCTACCGGCCGGAGATGAAGTGGCTCGCCGAGCAACTGCAACGGCTCGGCCGGCGCGTTTATTGCCTCACGCCCGACGAGGTGTTCCCGCTCGGCGGCGAACTGTTTTTCGACATCGAGGGCACGCCCGAAAAAATCGACATCATCTATCGCTTCTTTGAGTTGTTCGATTGGGCCAACGTTCGCGTGGCTCCGCATATCCTCGAGGCGTGGAGCGCCGGCCACGTCGTCATCGCGCCGCCGATGCGCCATTTTCAGGAGGAAAAACTCGCGCTCGCACTCTTCCATCACCACCTGCTGCAGGATTTCTGGCAGGAACACGTGTCGCGCCGTTCGCTCGACCTGTTGCGCAAACTCATCCCGCAATCCTGGATCATGGACCCGGCGCCGCTTCCGCCCGGTGCCGTGCTCGACGGTCCGCGCGTCGGCGGTCGCGCACTGAACGACTGGCGCGACCTCATCGGCGCGTCGCAGAAAGAGCGCGATCTCATCATCAAGATTTCCGGATTCCACGAGACCGCCTGGGGCGCGCGCAGTGTCGTGCTCGGCAGCGATTGCTCGCGCGAGGAGTGGCAGGCCGGCGTCGAGCAGGCGCTCGCGCTCGCGCCGACCAATCTCCACGTCCTGCAGGAATACCGGAAGCCCAAGCGCGTCGAGCACCCGCTTTACGTGCAGGCCGAGCCGGCGGGGCCGCCTTCGACTCCTGCGCTTCGGGCGGGACGGCTGCGGCTCTGCCCGCATTATTTCGTAATCGAAGGACAGGCCCGTTTGTCCGGCGCGCTGGCGACGTTTTGCCCTCCGGACAAGAAAATCATTCATGGGATGCAGGATGCGGCCTTGCTCCCAGCTAAGGTTTTGTCCTTAGCTTAGCCGGTGCGTCCCTCTGCTGGTTTGCTTTGGAACACGGTCCGTCCGACGTCATCGCGCCTGTGGCGCGTGATGGTTTTCCTCTGTGCACTGGCCTTGGGCGGGACGGCCCCGGCGCAAACCGGACCGAACGCGGCTGAAATCCAGCAGCGCGCCGAGGCGGGAGACGTCGAAGCGCAGAACGCGCTGGGCAATGTGTTGACGCAAGCGCAGCGGTTTCCGGAGGCACTGACGTGGTATCAAAAAGCCGCCGCGAAAGGCTTCGCTCCAGCGCAGTTCAATCTCGGGCTGGCGCACGAACTCGGGCGGGGCGTGCCCGTCGATGAGCGCGTCGCGTTTCGGCATTATCTGCTCGCCGCGGAGCGCGGGTTTACCGCCGCGCAATTTAACGTCGGCAACATGTATGCCGCGGGCCGAGGTGTGAACCAGGACCTGTTCGAAGCGAGCATCTGGTTCAAGCAGGCGGCCGAAGCCGGACTCGCCGAAGCGCAATACAACCTCGGCGTCGCCTACGAAGCGGGCCGTGGTCTCCGCAAGGACGAGGCGCAGGCGGCGCGCTGGTATAAAGTGGCGGCCGATCAGGGATTCGCCCGCGCCCAATACAACTACGGCCTCCTGCTCGAAGATGGCCGCGGCGTGGCGAAAGACGAAAAGGCCGCGGCTTCCTACTACGCCGCCGCTGCCGATCAGGGTTTCGCCCCGGCGCAGAACAATCTCGGGCTGATGTATGCGACCGGCCGCGGCGGCTTGCCGAACGATCCCGTCACGGCGTTTGCCTGGCTGACGATCGCAGTCGAAGGCGGCGCTTCGCCGCAGGGGCGCGACTATGTGACCGGGACGCTCGGCGACAGTTTGCCGCGTGCACAAACCGCGCTCGCTGCCTTGCGCGATCGTCTCCAGCGCAGTCCGGGCACACCATCGCCGCAACTCGCCGCCACCGACGCTCCGGCCCGACCGCCGGCTCCGGCCGCCACCACCACGCCCTCGCCGGGCGAGCGCACTCTCCGGCAGGACCTCGAGCGGGCCGTGGGCGTGAACAATCGCCTCGCGGAAGTGAACCAACGCCTCACCGCGGAGAAGGCGCAGTTGGAACTCGACAAGGCCGAACTCGAAAAATGGGCCGCGTCGCTCGAAAAATCACTCAACGAGCGCGCCAGCATTCCCGCGCAACTGGAAACGCTGCGGTCTGAACTCGCTTCCGTTCAGCAGCGACTCCAGCAGAGCGAAAACAATTCCGCGCGCCTGGCTGCCGACCTCGCCGCCGCTCGCGGCCAAGCCAGCTCCAGCGGCGCCAACGACCAGCGCACCCTGCAGGACGAAGTCGTCCGTCTCCGCCGCCTGGCCGGCGAGGCGAGCAGCCTGCGCGCGATCAACGACCGTTTGACCAGCGAGGTCGAGCGCCTCCGCAACAATTCGGTCACCGCCGGTCAGCTCGAGGCGCTCAACCTGCAGCTCACGGCCGCGCAAGAGTCCGAAAAGGCGTCGCGGCGCAAACTCGCCGATGCACAGGACCAACTCGCGGTCGCTCGCACGGAAAACGAAAAGCACGTCGCCGACCTCGCCGCGCTGCAGCGCGAACTCGCCGATGCCCGCACCGGCACACAAGCCGCCTCGACGCAGGCGAGCGAGCTCGCTCAGCTGCGCCAGACGGTGCAGGAGCTGACCGCGCAGAACGAAAAGCTGTCCGTCGCTGCGCAGCGCAACGACGCGCCCCTGCTCGCCGCGCGCAAGCAGATCGACGATCTCCAGGCCCAGCTCGCTGTCTCCGAATCCGACCGGGCCAGCATTCGTGAGGACGCGCTCGCCCTGCGCGACGAATTCCGCAAGGCCCGCGACACCCTCGGGGCCGCCGAAGCCCGCATCACCGACCTGCAGCGCGAACTCGCCGCGGTGCAGCAGACCGGCTCCACGTCATCCGCCCTCGAGGCGGCGCTGGCCACGACACGGGGACAACTGACCGCCGCCGAAGCCGAAGCCGGTCGGATCCGCGTCGAACTCGATGCGGCCCAGCAGGCGCTGAAAACGCGTTCCGACGAGCTCGCGGCATCGCGCACGCAACTCGCGCAGACCTCGACCGAGCCTTCCGGCCGAACCGCGGAACTCGAACGCCAGCTCGCCGCTGCGCGCGCCGCCAGCCAGTCCGCCCAGGACAATCTCGCCACCGCCCGCGCAGCGCTGGAAGAACGCGACGCCCGTCTCGCGCAACTCACCCGGGACCTCGCTTCCGCCCGCAGCGGTCAAGGCGGGCAGGTCACCACGCTCGAGCGTCGCCTGGCCGAGGCGAATCGGGCGATCGAATCCCACGACGCGAGCGTCGCCGCCCTGACCGCCGCCAACGAGCGCCTCGAACGCGAACTCGCCACCGCGAAGCAGGACGCGGCGCAACTGACAAACTTGCGCGCGCAGGTGCAGCAGTTGCTCCAGGAAAACAACCGCCTCGCCTCGGCCCCGAACGACACGCGCGCGCTCGACAATGCCCGCACGCAGATCGCCGCGCTCGAAAACGAACTGGCCCAGGCGCGCGCCCGGTCTGTCCCGTCGGCGACGATCGATCGGAGCGGCGAGGAGAAGCTTCGCGGCGAACTCGCCGATGCCGTGGCGGCAACCGAGAAGCTGCGCACGCAGGTGGCGGAACTCACGGCCGCCAACGCAAAGCTCGAACAGGATTTCACCAACGCGCAGAAAACCGCCGATGCCGCGCTCGCGGCGCAGGCACAGGCTGTTTCCGCCGCCTCGCCCGACGCATATAAGATGGAGATCCGCACGCTGCAGGATCGCCTCAAGCAGCTTGAGAGCGCCGTCGAGGACGACCGCGCCGCCGCCGCCCGCGAGATCGGAACGCTCGCCGAACAGCTCACGAAGGCCCGCGACACCTCGCGCGCCCTCGCCGACGCCAATCGCGCGCTCCTTGCCGCGAAACAGGCCGACGACTCGCCCAGCCGCACGGAGTTCGACCAGTTGCAGGCCCGCGTGCGGGATCTCACCGCCGCCGGGAACGAGCTCCGCCGGCAAAACGAGAAGCTGGTGGGCGAGCGCACCGCGCTCGAGGAGATGCGGCAAAAATTGGAAGCGCAGCTCGCCGATTCGGAAAAGGCGGAGGGCTCGCACAACACCAACGTCGCGGAACTCACCGAAACGAATTCGAAGCTCGAGCAGGAGCGCGAAGCGTTGCGCACGCAGCTCGCGACGCTGAATCGCCAGCTCGCTGCCGCGCAGCAAAACGCTTCGACCGCGGGCTCGAAGCTGGCGGACGAAAACCGCGCACTCGAAGAACGCCTGAAGGAAGTCGGCGCACGCCTCGTGACCGCCCAGCAACAGATCGAACAGTTGCAGCGCGATCAGACGGAATCCGCGCGCGCCGTGACCGAAAGCCGCACCGCGGCGGAAAAGGCGCGGGCGGAATTGGCCGCGCTCCAGGCCCGGTTGGGCGATGTCGAGAAGATCACCGAGTCGCAGGGTTCGTCCGTCGCTGAATTGACGGAGCTGAACGAAAAGCTCACGCAAGAACGTGACGCGCTGAAGCAACAGCTCGCGAGCGCGCAGACTGAGGTCGCCCGTTACGCGCAAGCGCAGCGCAACGCGGATCAATTGCGCACCGACGCGGAGCGCAGCGCCTCGCAAAACATCGATGCGCTCACGGCCCAGCTGGCCCAGTTGCGCCGCGAGGTGGAGGGGTTGCGAACGTCGAATCAAAGCCTGTCGGACTCGAACCGCTCGCTGGAACGCGAGCGGCAACTCGCCGTCGCGCAGTTGCGGCAGGAGAACGGCGCGCTGGCCGCGCGGCTCGCGCAGGCGCAGGGCACGCTCGACCAGATCGCCGCCACGGCACGCCTCGGCACGCCCGCTTCGGGCATTGCGACAACCGCGCAACCGCTCGGCGGTTTTGGCGCCAGCCCCACACCGGCGGGCCCGTCCGCCTCTCCGGCCGCGGAAACGCGCTTCCACGTCGTGACCGATGGGGATTCGCTCTCGCGCCTCAGCTTGCGCTACTACGGGACCCCGAGCCGGTGGCAGGAAATTTTCAACGCCAACCGCGACGTGCTGCAGGGCGCGAACGCGCTCCGCGTCGGCCAGCGTCTGCGCATCCCGTAATCCGCCGATCGCGAGTTGGGAACTTTGAAGGTGGGCGGGCAGGTCCCACCGCTCGCTCATGCAGACGCGCCCACAGCGCTGACGCCGCGGCCCAAAATCTGCGGGTCAAAAGTCGAAAGCGCCGAACCCTGATCAAATCCGCTCCAAGAACTAGCCCGCTCCAATAACAAACCCGCGCCAGGGACGGCACGGGTTGTTGCTATGACGATGCTGAACTGAATGGGCGTGCCTCAGGCCACGGCAGTGCGCGGCGGCGTGATGCTCGTGGCGGCGGTTTGGCCGGTGAGGTGGCGGAAGAAGGCGTCGCGGCGCTGGCGCGCCACCTCGACGTCCTTGGTGCCGAGGGAGCGGCGGACCCGCTCCTTCGTGAACGGGGTGGGATACACCGTGTAGTGCAGGAACCACGTGCCGTTGTTGTTCCAAAGGTGGTGGTTCGGATTCTCCGGGTTGAGGCGGAGGGAAGGGAGGCTGATGATGTTGGACATGATGCGTGAGTTTTTGAGGTTCGCGCACCAGGGCTTTTCCCAAAAAACGAAAGCCGCCTGAGAGCATCAGGCGGCTTTCCGTTTTCTGGAGGAGTTTTTTTGTTCGAACCTTGCGGTTCGCACATCCGGGCGACTTGCGTCGCTCGAAACCACCGTGATCACTCCTAGACCCGGTTGGCAGAACCGGCGGATTGCTCCGTCGATCCTTTCCTGATGCAGGGCCCACCGTGCGAATTTCCGCCGCGTGCGCCAGCAGAATTTTTTAGACGCGTGTCATAGCCGCCGGTTTTGCGGCGGAGCACGGCGGCTTTATCGGCCTAATTTCTTTGTAGGAGCCTGCTTGCAGGCGATGAACAACGTGCGAAACACGCGGCGGCCGCGGAAATTATCATCGATTGCGAGCCTCCCCACGCAATCGGACGCCGGTCGATTCTCGCAGCCCGCTCAGACCACAGCTGTCGTTTCGATTTCCACCTTGGCGCGGTCTTCCATCAACGCGGTGACCACGACCATCGCCATCGCAGGGTAATGCTTGCCCATCAGCTCGCGGTAAATCTCCCCGATGCGCGCGGCTTGGCGGAGGTAGTCGGCTTTGTCGGTGATATACCAAGTCATGCGCGTGACGTGCTCCGGGCCGGCACCGCCGGCCTTCAGGACGGCAAGCGTGTTGACGAGCGTCTGGCGCACTTGTTCGGCGAGGTCGTCGGTCTGCCATTGGCAGTTCGCGTCCCAGCCGATCTGGCCGGCGACGAAAATCATCTGACCGCTTGCAGCGATGCCGTTCGAGTAACCCTTCGGGCGCGGCCAGCCACTTGGTTGGAGAAACTGCAGGCTCATGGATTGATTAGGTGTCGACCGCGGGGCGACGGCAAGCTTCAGGCTGGCGTAGAGTTTTTCTCCGCCGCCTTTGCTTCCTCCTGCTGCCGCAGCTTGAAGCGTTGGATCTTGCCGGTCTCGGTTTTCGGCAGTGCCACGACGAATTCAAGTGCGCGCGGATACTTGTAGGGTGCGATCTGTGCCTTCACGTGGTTCTGCAGTTCGTGCACGAGGTGGTCGCTCGCCGCGTGCCCGTCGCGCAACACGACGAAGGCTTTCACCACCGCGCCGCGCATCGCGTCGGGCGAGCCGACGACGGCGCATTCCTTCACGGCAGGATGTTCCAGCAGCGTCGCTTCCACCTCGGGACCGGAGATGTTGTAGCCGGACGAAATGATCATGTCGTCCGCCCGCGCCTGAAACCAAAAATAGCCGTCCGCATCCATCAAGTAGGCGTCGCCGGTGACGTTCCAGCCATCGACGACGTATTTTTTCTGGCGATCATCGGCGAGGTAACGACAGCCCGTCGGGCCGCGCACCGCGAGACGTCCCACTGTGCCCGGCGGCAGCACGCTGCCCTTGGCGTCGATCACGCGGGCCTCGTAGAGTGGCACGGCTTTGCCCGTGGCTCCGGGCCGGATGTCGTCGCCGGCCGCTGAGATGAAGATGTGCAGAATCTCGGTGGAGCCGATGCCGTCGATGATGCGAAGCCCTGTCTTCTCAAACCACGCGTCGGAGGTTGCCTTCGGCAGCGTCTCACCCGCCGACACGCACGTGCGGAGTGTCGTCAGATTAACGTTACCGCAATGCTCCAACATGAACCGATAGCCGGTGGGCGACGTGAAACTGATCGTCGCGCCGAAGTGCTCGATCGCCTTCGCCAATTCCGGTGGTGGCGCCTTTTCGATCAGCACGGTCGCGGCCCGCGCGCGCATCGGAAACAGCACCAGCCCGCCCAACCCAAACGTGAACGCCAACGGCGGACTGCCGATGAATAAATCGTCGCGCGTCGGTCGCAGCACGTGCTGCGAAAACGTGTCGCAAATCGCCAGCACGTCGCGGTGGAAATGCATCGTGCCCTTCGGCACGCCCGTCGTGCCCGACGTGAACGCGATCAGGCACACGTCCTCCGCGCTCGTGGGCACGGCGTCGAAGTTCGCGGACTGTGTCGCCATGCGCGCCTCGAGTTCGCCGCCGCCGAACGCGAGCGCCTGTTCGAGGCGCGGGCATTTCGCGCGGGCCTCGGTCATCTCTGCGGCCAGACGATGATCGTAGAGCGCATGGCGCACCTGCGCTTTTTCCACCATCACGCAAATTTCCCGCGCCCGCAGCATTGGCATCAGCGCGACGACGATGCCGCCGGCCTTCACGACGCCGAACCAGCACGCGACCATCATCGGATTGTTTGGCGCAAAGAGCAGCACGCGCTCGCCCGTGCGCAGACCCATGTCGCCCACGAGCGTGTGCGCGATGCGATTGGCCTGCTCCTGCAACTGGCGGTAAGTCCACGCCACGCCACCGGGCGCACGCAGCACAACGCGGTCGCCGTCACCCTCGGCCACGGCGCGGTCCAGCAGTTCGGCGGCGCAGTTCACTTGCTCAGGGTAGCCGAGCCGATCGAGGTTGATCAGGTCGGGCCATTGGTCGCGCGGAGGGAGATGGTCCGCGGCGAACGTGTCGTGGTAGGCGCTCTTCATCGGGGTAGGAATGAATGCGCGGCAGCGGGAGCTACCGGCGGGGTTGGTCGGTGTCGGCGAGCACGGCGCGCGCGATGATCTGCTGCTGCACTTCCGACGCGCCCTCGTAGATGCGGAGCGCCCGGATTTCGCGGTAAAGCGATTCGACGGGGTGGCCGCTGAGCACGCCGAGCGCGCCGCAGAGCTGCACGGCGCTATCGATCACGCGCTGGGCCGATTCCGTGGAAAAATACTTGGCCATCGACGCTTCGCGCGTCACGCGTTCCGCGCCGGAGTCCTTGGTCCACGCCGCGCGATAAACGAGCAAGGCACTCGCGTCGATCGCCACGGCCATGTCGGCGAGTTTCGCCTGCGTCGCCTGCATCGCGCTGAGGGGCGCACCGAAAAGCTGGCGCGACGTCGTGCGCGCGACCGCCTCATCGAGCGCACGGCGCGAGAAGCCGAGCGCGGCCGCGCCGACCGTGGTGCGAAACACATCGAGTGCCGCCATCGTGATCTTGAACCCATCGCCCGCGCGGCCGACCAGCCGGTCCGCCGCGACGCGGCACTCCTTGAACTCGAGCGAGCCGAGCGGGTGGGGCGCGATGGTGCTCAATCGCTCGCTGATACGGAAGCCGGGCGTGTTGGCCTCGACGACGAACAGGCTCAGCCCTTTCGCGCCGGGCGCTTCGCCGGTGCGCGCGAGGACGACATAAAAGTCGGCGATGCCGGCATTGGAGATCCATTTTTTGCCACCGTTGAGCACGAACGTGTCGCCGTCGCGCACCGCGGTTGTGGCGACCGAGGCGAGATCGGAGCCGGACTCGGCTTCGGTCAAGGCGAACGCCGCGATGCGTTCGCCCGCGCGCACGCCGGTGAGAAACGCGCGTTTCTGTGCGTCCGTGCCCGCGAGCGCGATGGCACTGCTGCCGAGGCCCTGCATCGCGAAAGTGAACTCCGCGAGTGCGGAGTAGCGCCCCATGGTTTCGCGGATGAGGCAAATGGTGCGCACGTCGTAGCTCGCGCCCGGTTGCGCCGGATCGGGGGCGGCGTGCCTGAGCCAGCCGTCAGTGCCGAGCTGCTCGACGAGCGTGCGGCAGGTGCGGTCAAGTTCGTCGTGCGGCACATGGGCGAGGTGTTTCGCGCTCCACGTTTCAAGCTGAGCGCTGAGCTCGCGGTGACGCGGTTCGAAGAACGGCCAGTTGAGGTAAGTGCGGTCGGACATCAGTTGCCTTCGAATTTCGGGGTGCTTTTAGCGACGAACGCGTGGTAGGCGCGCTCGAAATCCTGCGTCTGCATGCAGATCGCCTGGGCCTGCGCCTCGGCTTCGATCGCTTGATCGAGGCCCATGTTCCATTCCAGGTTGAGCATCGTCTTCGTCATGCCGTGCGCAAACGTCGGCCCGGCGACGAGGCGTTGCGCGAGCTCAAGCGCGGCCCCTGCCAGGGCGGAAGACTCGTGGAGGCGGTTGTAGAAACCCCACGCGAGTCCTTCGTCGGCGGACATGCTACGGCCGGTAAACAACAGTTCGGAAGCGCGCCCTTGGCCGATGAGGCGCGGGAGGATGGCGCACGCGCCCATGTCGCAACCGGCGAGCCCAACGCGCGTGAAGAGAAACGCCGTCTTCGCTGCCGGCGTGGCGAGGCGGAGGTCCGACGCCATGGCGAGGATCGCACCGGCGCCGACGCAGATGCCGTCAACGGCGGCGATCACCGGCTGCGGACACGCGCGAATGGCTTTCACAAGGTCGCCGGTCATGCGCGTGAAGGCCAGCAGACCCTTCATGTCCATTTTTGTCAGCGGCCCGATGATCTCGTGCACATCGCCGCCCGAGCAAAAGTTTCCGCCCGCGCCGGTAAGGATGATCGCGTGAACGTCGTCCGCATCGACGAGGTTGCGAAACATATCGCGCAGCTCGGCATAGGACTCGAACGTGAGCGGATTCTTCTTCTCCGAACGGTTGAGCGTCACGTGCCCAATGCCGCCTTCGAGGCGCCAGAGGAAGTGCTGTGGTTGGAACTCGGCGAATTTCATAGGAAGAGGAGGCGTGGGTCCGGATGTAGGAGCCTGCTTGCAGGCGAAGAGGACGCTCGAATCGCCTGCAAGCAGGCTCCTACATCAAACAATTGCACCGGTAGACTCATGGCGTTTTGGGCGCGCCGCCTTCGATCACGATCGCTTCGCCGGTCGTGGCCGCGGCGGACGGCAGGCACAGTTGCACGACCGCGGCCGCAACTTCCTCGGGCGTGGCGAATTTGCCGTGCGGGGTGTCCTTCAACAACTGTGCGCGTGCCTGCTCGGCGGTGCGGCCCGTGACGCGCTGGATTTCCGCAATGGAATCAGCGAGCAGGTCGGTTTCGGTGAAGCCGGGACATACGGCGTTGACGGTCACGCCGTCGCGTTTCACTTCGAGCGCGAGCGCGCGCGTGAAGCCGAGCAGGCCGTGCTTCGCGGCGCAGTAGGCGGTGACGTAGGGATAACCTTTCAGCGCGGCGGTGCTGGCGATGTTGACGATGCGGCCCCATTTGGCCGCGCGCATGCCGGGTAGGACGTGTTGCGTGCAGAGGAACGCGCCGGAGAGATTCACGGCGAGCATGCGTTCCCAGAGTGCTGCGTCGGTGCGTTCGATCGGCGCGCTTTCGGCGGCGCCGGCGTTGTTGATCAAAATGTCCGCGGCGCCGACGTTGAGAAACGCGCCGGAAACACTCGCCTCGTCGGTGATGTCGATCGCGAACGCCTGTGCGCCGATCTCCGCGGCGATGCGATCGAGCGCCGCGAGGTCGCGGCCGAGCACCGTGACTCGCGCGCCGTGTGCTCGCAGCGCGCGGGCAATCGCGGCGCCGATGCCGCGGCCACCGCCGGT
>PNJQ01000015.1 GCA_013821985.1 Opitutus sp. | reverse complement strand
CGAAAGAATTTGGCGAGTGCCCCGGCGCCACTTGCGGCGGCGTTCGGACAAAACGATTCGTGGCGCTGGGACCAAAGCGTCGCGACGCTCGCGGCCGTCGCGCCGCATCAGCATTTCCGCAGCTATCCGGATTACTCGAACACGCTGTTCAGTTTCCTAAATCGGGTCGCAACGAACCTAGAGCGCGAGTTTCCGGACCGATTCATAACCACCTACGCCTATCAATGGACGGAGAACGTGCCGCGCTTTCCGGTGCATCCCAATGTTCTCCCCTACCTCACCGCGGACCGCAGCCAATGGTTTGACCCAGCCTTCGCGGAGAACGACCGCGACCTGCTGCAACGATGGGGCCAAGCGGGCCCGCGGTTCTTCGGCGTCTACGACTATTACTACGGCGCTCCCTTTCTCGTGCCGCGTCCGACCCTGTTTGCCGTGCGCGATTCAATCCCGTTTGCGGCCCAAGCGGGAGCGCGCGCGTTTTACGCCGAATCTTATCCGAACTGGGGGCTCGACGGACCGAAGCTCTGGCTCGCGGCGCAACTGCTCTGGGACCCGACACGGGATTCCGCGGCGCTGCTCGATGAATACTACTTCCGCTACTGGAAAGAAGCCGCCGCGCCGATGAGGCGATTTTTTGAACGGTGCGACCTGCAATACCTCACCCAGCCGCGCCCCGGTTACTGGATCAAATATTTCAAGGATGAGCATCAACGTGTTCTGTTTCCGCCGGAGGCGCGCAAGGATCTATTCGCATTTCTCCATGAAGCGGAATCACTCGTCAAAAATCCGATCGTGCGCGAGCGACTCGCGCTGGTGCAGGCGGCGTTCACGGTTTCGGATCTCTTCTGCCGGCACGGCGAACTAAGTGACCTACTCGCCCGGTTGACGCACGATGCGACCACGGATTCCGATACTCTGCGCCGAGCAATTGCCGCTGTCACTTCTGCCCGCGCCGAACTGATTACTACTCACGCCCGCGTGCAGCGCGATTTCCCGCTCGCGCTCTCGGCTGAGCTCATTCCCGAGTACCTCCGCAACGACCCACGTCCGCGCGCGCTCCGAATCTTGGCGGAGCGCGGCATAGAATCGCCGATCGAGCAGCCTCTTCTGAAGACGGTTTTCGCCGAGAAAAAGCCGAGTCGGCAGGAGCTCACGTTGACTGGTGCGGAGTTACTGACGGACGGCTCCTTCGCCACGATTCGAAAAAAGAACCTTCACCCCTTCATCGCGCTGGACTGGACCGAACCGAACAGCCCTTGGAAAGGAAAAGGCGAGCCGTTCGAGACGCGCGGCATCGAGCTGCTTGCCGCGACGGCAGGTTCACGCTCGCTGCGCTACGCTGGCGTCAATCAGGAAGGCCTCTATCAAACGATCGCGGTAGAACCGGGAGTCCTCTATCGCGCCACCGTCAAAGTGCGCGGCAAAGTGAGTCCGGGCAACATGACGTTTCTGCTGCTCACGTTCGCGAACAAGACCGGAAAGAACATCGATGACGGCCACATCGACCGCCTGCCGATCGGCGAATGGAACGAGTGGACGATCCTCGAGACGATCGTCCGCGCGCCTCAAGGCGCGTCGTTGCTCGGTTTCGGACTGCGCGCCCTCTACCAAGTGAACGACGACTTCGTGGAGTTCGCCTCCCCTTCCCTCCGGCGGCTGCAACCGTAGGGTGCTTAAGTCAGGCCTTGTAGTGGCTGTCTCCGCGCAGGATGGCGCTTTCCACGGCTTCACGGCGGGACTCGATGTATTCGTCGGTGGTTTGGACGCTGGCGTGACCCAGCGCTTCCCGCACGAGGATCAGGTTGCGGCGCGAGAGAACAAACAGCCGATACGCGAAGGTTTTCCTCAGCAGGTGCGTGCCGAGGCGCCCGTCGTCGTCGATTTTGGCCGCAGCGAGCACCCGCTGAACCAGTCGGTGGGCGGAACGACGATCGATTGGGGCCGCTTGAAGCGGACGAGAGCTGAGACTCGTGAACACCCACGCTTCGGGGTCCACTTGCCCGCCTTCCGCCATGATCGACACGACCAGCCGACGAATCGCGCGCTGCACCTCCGCTGACAAGGGGACGAGCCGCGTCGGTGCGTAATTCCGGTTGTGGGCATGGCGCTTGACGACGAGCTCCTTGACCGCGGCGCCCTCCACCCAGAGGTCCCCCACCTTGAGCAGCAGGGCTTCCGAGGCACGAAGGCCTGCCCACAACTGCAGCGCGATGAAGAGATGATCGCGAGCTGGCCGGCGGCGCGCGACGTCCATGACCGCGCGCTCTTCGGCGTGAGTGAGGTAACGAGTTCCAGCCATGGCGCAGAGATGCAACGCTCAGACCGTCTCAGGCGGGAAGAGCACACCTTGGCTCGCCGCTGCTGCTTCGCGCGCGCGGCGGGCGAGCGCGATCTTGGTCAGCGCCGCTTCCACGTAACGGAAATTCAGGCCCGACGCGGCGGCCTCAGTCGCGTCAAACTCCTCAGTGGAGAGTTGCAGCCCGTGGGCAATGCCGCGGAAATCCTCCGCCGTATACGGCTCGAGGACCAACCACTCTGCTGACACGCGGTTGAACAGCTCGTCGGGAATGACGCGCGCTTCCCGCACGCGGCGCACGATGTCGGTGGCTGCGCCCGACTTCGGTTCGGGTGGCGCGAACACAAATCCGATGCGACGCGGCGCTTGCTCCGGCCAGAGCGACTGCCAAGCGCCGGATCCGACGATGAACACCCGCTCCGCCAGGGCCCGATCATGCGTCGCGCCCCAGGGCTCCTTCGCGTTGCCGCGATACGAAACCCGCCGGTCGAGCAGGCCAAACATCTCGGTCAGCATCGCCAGTCCCCACGCCGTGGACTGGTCACGGACCTTGTCCAATTCGTCGACATGCAGGATGAAGCGCTCGCCGGTCGTGAGCCACTGCCGGATGGTCTCGAGGGTGCACGGATCGGTGCGTCCGCCGGCGACCATCCAGTCGCCCACCGTCACCTTGAGCACTTTCAGTTTCAGGCGTTCGCCCAGATGAGCCACGAGGAAGCTCTTGCCCGTGCCGGACTCGCCGATGATGACAGCACTCGTCCGCGGGAGGACGCCGGCGATGCGCTCCCCGGAAAAATACAGGGCGGCCAGCGCCTCGAGGCGGCCGAGCACGTGACGTTGCGATGCGGTGAGAGGAAGTTTTTTCATGCAGGCCAAAGATGCGAATTCAGGCCGCGTGCCGCGGGCGGCGGGTCCAGTCGGCTTTGCGGATGAGGCGCGCCACCTCGCGGGCGTCGGCTTCGAGGTAGCGCTCGGTGACCGCGATCGAGGAATGGCCCAACGCGGCGCAGGTGACGTGGATGTCGTGTCCGGAAAGCTCGTGCACTTTCCGGGCGAAGGTTTTTCTCAGCGTGTGCGTGCCCAACCGCCCGTCGTTGCGGCAGCGGGCCTGCGCGAACAGGCGCGCGAAGATTTTCCGCGCCGCCCCGGTGGAGAGTGATTCGGGTGCACCTTCCCCCAAGGGAACGCGCAGGAAGAGCGGGCAATCGTCCGACAACGCACCCAATCCTGCCGCCTGCGAGTCGGCCTCCATTCTCTGCAGATGGAGTTCGAGGGTGGCGTGCAGTTCGGACGTGACCGGCACCCAACGCGTGCATCCGCGTTTGCCCTTGAGGAAACGCGGCTTCACTCCGATGCGCGGCAGCAGCCGGCCATTCCGCCGCACGCTTCCGACCCGCAGCGAAAGGACTTCGGCAATGCGGAAACCGGTGTAGAGCTGGGTCAGGACCAGCGCGCGGTCGCGGGTCGAGGGATGCTGGCGCGCGACGGCGAGGAGGCGTTGTTCCTCCGCGGCGGTGAGAGGACGACGAGCACGGTTTCTCATTGGGTTCACAGATGCGCTCAGGCGAAGAGCCACAGGACGAGGCGATGGGCGGCGGCGAGCACGGCGTAGAACAAAAGCGGCGCGCCAAATGGGAGGAACAGCGCCGCACCCGCGACGACCGCCGCGTTCACGCTCCCGTGCCGGATTCGCGCGGCCAGTCGCCAGCGTCCGCGTCTTTCGAGGCGGATTAGAAATTGGTCCACCCACCGGTTCTGCAGGAACGCCGCGAGCACGGGCCAGAGGACGAGGTCCAAATTCGGCCAGGGCGTGAGGCGGAGGTGGGCGAACAGCGCCGCCACCCCGAGCCCGAAACGCAGCACGAAGGAATAGAGGAACAGCGCCGCAATCGCGGCCACCAGCGGCGCGAGGACGGTGAGGACGAGGAGGTTCCAGCCCCGCTCCATGCGCGCGAATGGCGCCCACTCGGGCAGGTGGTGCAGGCCGAGCTTCGCGCAGAGCCACGGGAATGGCTCGTAGATCCGCCACCCCGCGGAGGCATAGTGTTCGCAGTGCAGCTGCACGGCCTCGAAGAGACCCGCGATCGCCACGAGCGGCAGGTAGACGAACAGAAAGAAGGGAACGAGCAGGGTGCAGGCGGCTTGGGCCTGACCTTGGGCCGAATTTCTCGAAACGACGTAGTAGGTTTTCACTGGGATGCAGATGCGTTCAACGCGGCGGCCACGGAAAGCCACCCCGGGCGAAGAGCGCCGTCTGCTCCCGCCGGTGACCGTTGCGGTGATGCGTCACGATTCCCCGCCGCAGGTCGACGACGTTGAAGGGAGGAAGCGGCGCCCTGCGGTCGGACCCGGGATTCAACGCGAGCGTGCCTCCGATGCGGTCCTGCCAGTGCCGCGGGGTGTGCACGTGCCCGCACAGGACGAGCGCCGGTCCCCGCCCGCGCCGGCAGAGCGCGCCCAGTTCGTCGTCGCCAAAATCGAAGCCGTAGCGGCTCACCGCCACGTGGCTGCGGCTGGGCGGGGCGTGACTGAGCCAGATTTCTCCGGCGCCGCGGTCCGCCGGCAGCGGCTCCGCCCAAGGCAGGCAGCGCCACCGCCGACCGCCGAATTCGAAGGCGGCCCCATCGCCGTGCCAGGCGGTCGGCAGCCAGGCCGTACCGAGACGGCCTTCGTGATTGCCCGAGCAGACCGCGAGCGGGGCGGGCAGCGTGGCGAGGATTTCGCCCACGGCAGGAGCATCCTCTTCGCGGTCGAGCAGGTCGCCCGTGATCACGACCAGATCGAAGTGCCGCGCGAGGCGATGCAGATGACGATACCAAGGCAGATGGCCGTGGATATCCGAGAGGTGCAGGAGGAGCATGGCACCCAGATGCGGATCGGCCGCAGGCCACGCGCGCGGGCGAGCGCCGCGGTCGGGATATTTTCCGGATAATTGGGACTTAAGTCCCGCCCGCCCCTCTCAGACGCCCGTCCCCGTTCCGCCGCTTTGCCGAGCCTAAAACGTGATCCTCCGTGTCAACTCATCCAGCAAATGGAGCGGTGAAGCCCGATCAGCTCCCCACCCAAAATACAGGCGCCGGTAGAGGGCAAACAGCGCCTCGTATCGTATGACGGACGAGCACTCAGGGTCGT
This sequence comes from Opitutus sp., assembly GCA_013821985.1. Classification (GTDB taxonomy): domain Bacteria; phylum Verrucomicrobiota; class Verrucomicrobiia; order Opitutales; family Opitutaceae; genus Didemnitutus. The sequence continues at coordinate 49,382 of PNJQ01000015.1, read as the reverse complement.
AAATATGATATCTCGGGCACAGGGCTTTTTGCGCGGCCTCGACCGACGAGTAGGCACCTGCCGCCAGTAGGGCAAAGATCGCTGAGCCCAAACTCGTCACATCCGTTTCCGGCACGAGGACCGGCTTGTTGAGCACGTTCGCGAAAACTTGATTCAGAACCTTGCTCCGGCGGGAAATGCCGCCGCCATTAATCACGCGACGGACCTCCACCCCGTTTTCCTCCAACCGCTCCAAGATGATCCGAGTGTGAAAAGCGGTGCCTTCCATCGCGGCGAACAACTCATCGCGCGCCTCGTGCGAAAGCCGCCAGCCAAGCGTCACGCCGCTGAGCGTCGGGTTCGAAAGGACATTGCGGTCCCCGTGGTCCCACGTGAGCCGTAACAATCCCGTCTGGCCCGCCTGGTAGTGCTCCAGTCCTTCCGCGAGTGCCGCGACCGTTGTGCCCGCCCGACGCGCGATGGCTTCGAAGATATCACCGGCGGCCGACATTCCGGCCTCGATGCCGAACCGCGCGGGATGCACGGAGCCGGGCACGATCCCGAAGATTCCCTCGATGGGCTGCGTGTCTCTCACGACCGCCATCACACAAGTGGAGGTGCCGACGACATTGACGATATCACCATCGGCGATCCCGGAACCGATCGCATCCCAATGCGCATCCAAACCGGCGAAGGGAATCGGGAGACTCGCGCGCAAGCCGAGCTTTTCCGCCCATTCCGTACAGAGCCTCCCGGCCAAGCGGTCCGAGGCCCCAAAATGCGTGCCGAATCGCTCGCGCACTCCCGCGAGCAACGGATCGACCGCGCAGAAAAATTCCTCGTCCGGCAAGCCGCCGGTCGCTTCCTGCCACAGCCATTTGTGGCCGGCCGCACAGACACTGCGCGGCAAATCCTCCACCCGCTCGACTCCGCACAGCATCGCCACGATGAAGTCACAGTGCTCGACCGCGGTCGCGAAATGCGTGCGCTCACCGGGATTGTGACGCAGCCAATGCAGCACCTTCGCCCATGCCATCTCGGAGGAATAGACTCCGCCATACCAGCGCAGAGCCTCCAAGTTCCGGGCTCGGGCGACCGCAGTGATCTCCGCCGCCTCCTTGGCCGCACGGTGATCACACCAAAGGTAGTAGTCGCCCAAGGGCGCCAGCGACGCATCGACCGGCATTACCGTCGAACCTGTCGAATCCACCGCGAGCGCTGCGATTTCATGTCCGTCGATTCCGGCCGACGCCAACGCCGCCCGCATTGCTTGCACCAGCGCCGTGACGTGGTCGCTGTGCCGCTGGGTGGCGTGATCAGGATTCCCTGCTACGCGTAACACGGGATATGCCGCCGATGCTCCGCCCACCCGACCGCGCTGCGAGTCGACGAGCGACACGCGCACACTCTGGGTCCCAAAATCAATGCCTGCCACGATGGCCATGACGCAACCTTAGCTCCCGCCCTGCCGCGCCTGCAATGCCGCGACCTCCGCCTGCATTTCCTTCAAGGCCTCCCGCATCGCCGGACTGGCCAGCATTCGACGGGCGATCGCCTCGCCGAGCATTCGGCCCGCCTGAGTATCGGAGGGGAAATGCGCTCCGCCGAGCACACGCGCCCACGCCGTCTCCTGCGCCTGCGCGGCAAAGGCGTCAGCCTTTTCTGGGAAAGCGGCGCTGAAAATCGCCGCCCAAACCGCGGCGTTGCTCGCGTGACCGCTTGGATAGGAAGAGTCGGCCGGCACCGCGACGCAGGGTTGCACCCGCGGGTCGCGCTGCGGGGGTCGTGCGCGACTCCACTGCTTTTTCAACCTCCCGCTGACCTGGTTACTCTCATCCCAAACCGTCTTCATAATTGCCGCCGTCCGCGGAATATTTTTCGCCTGAAACCACGCGCCAAAAACCGCTTCTCCCATGAGGAATGGCGTATGCGGGGCGACCCGCTGGGCGCGGGACACCTGAGCGGACGTCCGATCGGCCTGGACGTGCAGGACAGTCTGCAAGTCGGCCAAGCCCGCGGGCGAATCATCCGTGGGAGGCGGCGGCACCTCAGCGAAAGTGGCGATGAATCCATCGTCCAGATAGGTTGCTCCACGCAGCAGCGTGACGGCGAGAAAAAGGGCAAACCAGAGACCACCGCGGCTCCGGATAGCGAAGTGGCAGTTGTTCATGTGAGATCGATTTCGAAACGCTGAGCCGGCCCGTCGAGCCAAACATTATACCAGGGAGAATAGGTGCGCAGCGCCACAGTGCGCCGATCGGGATGAAACTGTAGCAAGAGCAGGAATCCACCGCTGCCGTGTCCGCGCGCCGGGCGCACCTGCATTTGGTAGTTTGCCATCACCTGATGGCAGACGTTCCCCGCCAGATTACGGCTAGCCAGATAGGCGGCACCGTTGCCAATCGTGTGACCGCACAGCACCAGCCGGATGGAATCCTCGTGCTGCACCAGTTCCCGCCACACAATCTCGCCATCCGTGATACCGGGAATCGCATAGCCCCGCGGAGTGGCGGATTGTTTATCTCCCTTGGCTTCAAAATCGTAGCGGCTGCCGTCCTGATGCAGGTAAGCGTGCGTCACCATGATTGTGCGGGCCGGGCGTCGCGCGGCGATCACCTCGCGGGCCCAGCGCAACACTTCCAACGGCGGACCAAACTCAAGCGAGAGGACCAGCAGCCGACCCCAGTTCGTTTCGAGTTCGTGCCAGCTGTTCTCCACCCTGCCAGGCGCATGCAACCCGAACACCGCGCTGGCAGCGTAATCCTTTTCGCCAAAAAATTCGTTCAACCGAGTCGACCGGCTGATCAGTTTTCCGTCCACGTGCTCGAAATCGTGATTGCCCGTGGTGACCGAGAACGGCACGCGTGCGTCGCGCAGACTGTCCATTCCTTTGCGCACGCGACCCCACTGGCGAACGCCGTTGTCGTCGGTGATATCGCCTTCGTGCAGCGCCATACGAATCCGGTGACTGTCTTTGTGCGCAGCGATCCATTCCATCTGACGCTGGAAAATTTCGGGATAAAAAGCCGCATCATGCTGGCTGTCGGGAATGGCCACCAGTGTCCATGCACCCTCTGGTCCATCAAATGGTGTCTGCGGCACGCGCTCCAGCCCACGAGGTAGCGTGCCGACAGGGCCGGCTTCGAAAGCAGCAGTCTTTCCCGCGGCGGTCGTCCGAGCAAGGCCCAGCGGTAGAAGGACCGCCGCCAGTTTGGCAAAATCACGACGTGTGATGTTCATGGGAAAAATGTCAGCGACCGCGGGCGACCGCTTCGATCTCCTGGTCCATCCGTTCGTTTATCTCTTTTAGCCGCGCAGCAAATTCGGGGTAATCGGCCAGATTGTGCCGCTCCTGGGGGTCGCGCGCTAAATCGTAGAGTTCGACAAACTCGACATCTGTTTCACTCCCCGTGCGGTAGGTGCGAATAAGCTTCATCGTGTCCGTGCGCAAGGCTTGGATGAAGGGGTTTCGGGCGGTGTCCGGCGCAGGCGCCATTTCGTAAAGCACCGCGTTGCGTAGCGCACCCCCGCCGGATGAAACCGCAGAGCGGAGGCTGCGACCGTAAACCTTATCCGGCACCGCGACGCCTGCCCAATCGAGAAGCGTGGGAGCGATGTCGAGATTCGTGGCGAGCTCGACCGAACTGCCGGGTCCAATGCCCGGTCCGGAAATGAACAGCGGCACGCGCACCGAAGCTTCGTAGGCGAGCACCTTGCTCGTGAAGAGGTGTTCGCCGAGAAACCACCCGTTGTCGCCCATGAAGACAATGTAAGTCGAATCGGCGAGGTCTTCGCGCTCGATAGCATCGAGCAACCGCTGAATCTTCGCGTCAAGTTCGACGATGGTCGCGTAATACTCCTGCTGGTGCTGCCGCACGCGCGCCGGATCTTCGTAACCATAGCGCATTGCCTGCGTGCGATTCCGACCCGCCTCCAGATAGGAGGGCTTGCCCTCGAGCGACCCGTCGAGGGTCTCAGGTAGGTGAAACCGCTCGTCCGACAAGCGAGCACGTGTTGCCGCTTCGGAGGGCCATGAATAACGGCTGTCCATGTGCGGCGCGCGGGTGTTGTAGAAAAGAAAGAAGGGCTTTTTCGCAGCGTGCGCGTGCGCGAGGAATTCGCTACCGAACGCGGCGTTGGCATCCTCAACGTGGCCTGTCGTGGGATGGCGCCGGCCATCTTCGTCGGTGTAGCTTTGATCGTAGTAATCACCATTGCCGTAAACGGTGCGCACGAAATCGAAGCCGCACGTTTCCGGAGCGTTGTCGATGTGCCACTTTCCGACCACGCCAGTGATGTAGCCGCCGGCACGCAGCAATTCCGGCAGTAAGGGTTCACCCGCGTTGAAACGCGTGCGGCGCGGCGCGGTGTCGCCGGGCTTTTCGGGAGGAAGTTCCGCCACGCCGTTTTGAGAGCTGTATCGACCGGTGAGCAACTGCGCGCGGCTGGGCGTGCAGAGCGGCGAAACGACCATGGCGTGCGGAAAGCGCATACTTCGCGCCAGCAGTCGATCAAGGTTTGGCGTCGGTGCCGGCCCGCCCAATCCGCTCAGCCCGTCGGCGCGCAAATCGTCCGCGTAGATGACGATGAAATTCGGTTGCCGCGTCCCCGCGGCAAACGCCTGCGGTTCGCAGGAGAGCAGCGCGGTAAGGACAATGGTCGCAGACGAATTCAATCTCATGCGGGGACTTGGGCGTCGCGCAGGTAGGCCCCGCGGGCACGGAGTTCCCCCTGCAACGCCGGCACATCGACTTCGGTGGGCGCAACGCCGCGGCGGATCGCCTGCTTGGCGGCGCGGCCGGCCGCCTCGCCCATGGCCATGCAGGTGGCCATGACGCGGATCGCCCCCATCGCCTCATGCGTCGTTGAGATACAGCGCCCGGCCACGATGAGATTCTTAACCTTCTGCGGCAGCAGCGAGCGGAACGGGATATCGTAACAGTCGCCGCACCAGATCAGCGTGCAGCCCTCATCGCCCGGGCGATGGATGTCGATCGGGTAGCTCGCGACCGCAATCGCATCATCGAAATGCCGACAGCCGAGCACGTCTTCCTGCGTCATCGTGTAATGGCCGACGATGCGACGGGTTTCGCGAATGCCGAGGAAAGGCGCCGTCTTGGCGAAGTAGCAGCCCTCGAAGCCCGGCACGTAATTCTTTAAGTAGGTGTGGATGTCCTCGATCTGGAGGCGCGCCTCAATCTCTCCCTGAGACAAGCTGCGCATGTCCGTGCCGTCCGTGCCGGCGACGCGCGTCATGTTGATCCACACTTCGCCCTCGCGCAGGCCGGTGATGATGATCGTGCGCTCGTTTGGAATGTTGAGTTTCCGCTCAGCGCGCGCCTTCGCGATGAGTTCGCGCAGACCGACGACGATGAATTGGTTGTTCTGTCCGAAATATTCGGCCGGGATGAAATCCGTCAGATACGTCCGCGTCTGCTCCGCGATGCTCATGCGCAATTTTTCCGTGTCCACTCCGCCAAGGCAGAACATCAGCGTCGGCGGCTGCATACCGCCGCTTTCCTTGCTGCCCTTCTCGCAGGGCACGCCGGCGCGGTAGGCGACATCGGCATCGCCCGTGCAATCGACGACGATCTTGCCGAGCACGGCCTCGCGACCGCTTTTGCTCTCGATCACGATGCCCCGGATCGTATCGCCGTCCATGACCACGCCGGCGCAAAACGCGTAGAATGTCACGTCGACCTTCGCTTCGAGCAGCATCTGCAGCGCGACATTCTTTACCGCCTCCGGCTCGACGAGCGTGATGCCCATGTGCAACGGGCACCAGCGGTGCTCGCTCGCGCCTTTCACGGCGCGCAGACGATCAATGAATTTTTGCGGGAGCCCGTTGATGATTTGGTTCTTTTTCTGCCCCAGAAATCCGAGCACTGGCAGGCCAATGGTCATGTTGCCGCCCACAAAGCTGCGACTCTCGATCAGACCAACCTTCAGGCCGTCCTCCGCCGCAGCGAGGGCGGTCGTAAGGCCGGCTGGTCCGCCGCCGACGACGAGCACGTCGTATTCAGCGCGGACGGGGACCGACCGCGCGGGTTCCTGGATGACGGAAGAAGAATTGGGATTCATGGAGAAAAATTGATCGAAGGCTGACTAGGTCTAGCGAGAAGCGGGATTGAAGACGTCGAGCGCGGGCAACTCGGCCGTGGGGAGCGGCACCTGCAAAAATTTCGCGAGCGTCGGCGCAATGCTGCGCATGTCGATCGCGCCCACGTCGCCCTGACGCACGCCCGGCCCGACGAACACAAACGTGGAGCTCATTTCCGGATGCGTCGGCACGTGACCATGGGTGCCGCCGCGGCTGGAAGGCAACACCGTCGAACCGCCAAGCAGCGGGCTGAAGCTAAAGCCGGGTTTAAGATCGACCCAGAAATCCGCGCGGGACGTGCCGCCAAGTTGGGCGATTTGCTCGCGGTCCAGAATGCGCACGATGCCGTTGGCGGAATCCGCGGCGAGCGTGTCCAGCGCCAGGCGAGTGCGCCGCTGCGCGTCGGCATCTTCTGGGTTCTTCAGCACGATCGCCGCTGAACCTCCAGCTTCCCAAGGGAACGCCACCCAATCTTGCACGCCCCCCATCTCCAAGGTGCGTTGCTTCGACTTGAGCGTGATCAAACCCGCGCGCACGAACGCGTCCTGCAGCGCAAGCGCGTGCGTGATGCCGGAGAAACCATGATCCGAAACCACACACACCGCCGCATTCGGATATTCCCGGCGCATCGCCTCCACGATCTGGCCAACCATTTCGTCGATCTCCTCGATCGCCGCCAACGCGGGCGCGCTGAACGGCCCCGTCTTGTGCTGGTGGTGGTCGGCCGCCACGAAGTGCGTGATCATGAAACGGGGTTTCTTCGTGCGAATAATACCGAGGATGTAGCGCGTGCGCGCCCAATCGCGCTTCGTGCCGAGGTTCGCATCGGTCAGCAACACGCCGGCATCGCGAGCCAGTTCGTCGATGAACTCCCGACCCGCCCATGCGCGGATCATTTTCGCGTCCTCATCGCTGCGCGTGCCGGTGAAATCAGCGATGTTATACTTGATGCCCTTTGCGCCGACCGTCACGGGCCAGCTCACGCTGCCGACTTCGTAGCCGGCCGCGGCGGCGGCCTCCCAAAGTGGCGGAGAGGTCATGTCTTCGGAATACCAATACCACCGATAGCTCGTTTCACCCGTGGCGCTGAACGGCTGGTTCGACGCAATGCCATGGCGCGCCGGAGATGTGCCGGTGATCAACGTCGTGTGACTCGGATAGGTCGACGTCGGCAACGCGCCGAGGACGCTCGAAGCATGCACGCCCGCGGCCCAAAGCTCGCGCAGGTGCGGCACTTTCAAACCATGCCGGTCCGCTTCCGCCAAGTAATCGGTGCGCAGGCCGTCGATCGAGATGAGCAACAGGCTTCGATCGGGCACCGCATGCAGAGCCGGAACGAGCAGCAGGATCAAAGCGGGAAGGAACGATTTCATGCTGCGCGCGGTTTTTCCGGACGGACGAGGGTCCAGAGGATTACGACGGCAATCGGATGCAACAGCGCCATCGCGCCAAAAACTCGGCCCGGGCCGAACGAGGTCATCATCTCACCGACAAAGGTGTTGAACACCACCGCGCCCGCCGCGCCGCAGCCGCCCGCAATGCCAAGGACACTGGCTGCGTTGCGCACCGGGAACGATTCTGCGATCACGACGCTGAGGCTGAACAGCCAGCTCAAGCATGCGGTCGCAACGAGGCTGAAGATCAGCAGTGTCGCTGCCGGATGCGGAAAATGCGGCGTAAGCGCGCATAGTGGCGCAAGGCACGCAACCGTGGTGAGCATGCGCTTGCGCGCGAGCAGTGGCGGAGTGCCGCGGCGCACCATGCGATCCGACCAGGCGGCACTTCCAATGCCGCCGAGATCCGCCACGAGGAACGGAATCCAACCAACCATGCCGACCTGCGCCAGCGTCAGGCCGGAATTTTCCTGCAAATAGCCCGGCAGCCAGAAAAGGCAGAAATACCACACCGGATCACTGATGAACCGAATGAGCAAAATCGCCCAGAGCGTCCGCGTGCTCCACAGTTGTCCCCATAAAAACGGTTTTTCGCCCTCCGGAACTCCGGCGGTGGCTTCGGCCAGCACCTCAGGCGGTGGATCGCGGTAAATTGCCCACCATAGAACGGCGACGACGAGTCCAAGCGCGCCGGGCACGAGGAAAGCGGTGTGCCAGTTAAACGTTAGGGCAAGCCAGGCGACCAGCGGCGGGGCAATGATCGACCCAAAGGTTCCTCCGGCGACGCTGATGCTGTTCGCCGTGCCGCGCAGCGATCCCGGAAACCAAGTTGTCACGACGCGCAATTGCGCCGGAAAGGCGGTCGGCTCGCTCAAGCCGAGCACGCCGCGGAAAAACGAGAAAGCGGCGAACGAGCGGGTCAATCCCGCGCCCATGCACGCGAGCGACCATGAGACGACACCCGCCATCAGGACCGGACGGGGTCCGAATCGATCCACGAGCCACCCGGCCACCGGATACATCGTGGCGTAGCCGATCGTGAAAATATTCACGAGCAGGGCGTAGCCGCGATCATCGAAACCGAACTCGAGCTTCAGCGTCGGCTTGAGAATCGAGACGATTTGCCGGTCGACATAGTTCAGCACGATCGCGCTGAAGATGATGGCGAGAATGATCCAGCGGCGGCGTTGCGGAGTTAGAAGCATCAGGTGAAAAAATGACCGGAACGGTCGGGTAAATCAGGTCCGGAGGGCGGGAAGGCAACACTCGCTGCCAACCTGCAGGGGTGGAGAATGATCATTTCGGCCGCGCCGCAGTCCAACCGGCGGCCAGCTGCGTGAGCAACCTCCGCCGCAATTCCGTGTTGGCCGGCAAGTCGGCGAGGTTGTTGTTTTCGTCGGGATCCACGTTGTGATCGTAGAGTTCGATGCTGTCCATTTCGCCCGGGCGGCTCCAGCGGGTGAGCCGATATTGATCGGTGCGAATCGACTGGCCGCTCCAATCCTCGCCATCGCGGCGGCACTGCGTGAACGCGGCCGTTTTCCAGGTCCGTTCAGCATTGTCCAGCAGGGGAACCAGACTGCTTCCTTCGAGCTGCGCGGGGAGAGCCCCGTGCGTCAGTTCGAGCAATGTCGGGAAGACATCCACGGCTTCGACGAGCGCGCGCACCCGCCTGCCCTGCCCCTTGCCCGGCGCACGGATGATCAGTGGCACGCGTGCATCGACTTCGAAATTCGTCAGTTTTCCCCAGCCGCCGTGCTCACCCAATTTGAACCCGTGGTCGCCCCAGAGGACCACGATCGTGTCGTCTGTAAGACCCAGCCGATCGAGTTCATCGAGCACGCGTCCGATTTGCGCATCCACGAAACTCACGCAAGCGAGGTAACCGTGCGCCGCCTGCCGCGCGTAGTCATCCGGGACCGGCCGCTCGCCAGGCACATCGGTGTAGGTGTAGAATTCGACACCGTCACCGAGGACCACGGGCGAAGCCACGCGGACGCGGTTCGCCGGCAGCGTGATTTTTGATTCGTCATAGAGGTCCCAGTATTTTCGAGGCGCGACGAACGGCAGATGCGGCTTGAGAAAGCCGACCGCGAGGAAGAATGGCTGATTCTCCCGGCGGAGGCGCTGCAGCGCCGCAATCGCTTCCGCCGCAATCTTCCCATCCGGCAAGGCGTCATCGGCGAGGTCCGTGATTTCCAAGGCTGGGCCGCGCTGCGAGCGCTCGAGCGCCATGCCGGTGAGACCAGCGGCTTTGGCGGCATCGAATTTCTTCCAGCCGGCTGCATTAAGTGCCGGATTGGCGTAAGGCGCGCGTTTGGCCGGTTCGGCAGGACCGAATTGCTCCAAAGGTCTCGTCGGAGTCCAGGACGCAACGTCGTCTATGTGGAATATCTTGCCGAAGCGATCCGTGAAGTAACCGCGGTTCTTGAAATTCTGCGGCATCGACTCCAGGCGCGGTAGCGACACGCGGAAGTCGGAATAGAGATCCTGGACGCGAGTGGTGTCGGGCCGGGTGCCAGTAAGGAAGCTCGCGCGCGAGGGAGCGCAGAGCGGAAACTGGCAATACGCCCGCTCGAAGACCGTCGCACTTTGCGCGAAGCGATCGATCTGCGGCGTCCGCACCAACGACGTGCCGTAGCAGCCGAGTTCCGGGCGCAGGTCATCGACCGCGAGCAAGAGCACGTTGAGCCGACGGGGTCCCTCGACCGCCGCCGACTCATCCCCCAAAGGGGCGCAAGTGGCCGCGCCGTGTCCGGCGAGCAGCAGTCCGCCCATCACCCGCATCCACTGCCCGCCGCGCTGAAGCACGGCGGACGGGCGGAGTCGAGGAAAGGCGGAGGTCGGCTCAGAACGCATACGTAACGCTCAGGCGGTAGTTGCGATCGCGGGTGATATCCAAGGCGGTTTCGTTCGTACTCGGGTAAACACTGCGCTCGTCGAGGACGTTCTCCACGCGGAGTCGAGCAGTCCAATTTTTGCTGATTTGGTAACCGAGCAGCAGGGTGTGCAGATCGCCGCCCGGAATGATCCAATACGAGCGGCTGCTCAGGGCACTCTTCCCCCACTGGTTGTATTGCCACATCGCGGACAAGCCCTTCAAGGGACCGTGCATGAATTCGTAGCGGAGCGCAGCGGTCGCGGTGTTGAACGCAATCTTCTGCGCGTAATTGCCCGTCTCGAGACGCGGATCCACTTTCGAGTAGGAAAGGATCACTTCCCAGCCGGGAGCGGGCGCGAAATTGATGTCCGCCTCCCAGCCCTTCGTGGTGCGGGTGCCGATCGGCGTCTGATAGAACGTCGAGGGTGTGCCCGTGATGGCACCGGTCTCATCGTTCTCGGTCACGAGCACGTTGGTCTCCGTGGTCTTGAACACGGAAATCGTCGTCACGAGGCGGCTATTCAGCATGTCGAGCTTCAGGCCGAATTCGTCATTGGACGCGACGCGGTTCGGGTATTTCTGGCCGAAGGTGGCAAGCCGGCGGTCAACCGTAGTGACGGGAATGAAGGTCTCGTTGTTGTTGATGAAGACGGATGCCTCGCCCTTCTCGCCTTTGTAGACTTTTGCGAGAGCGGACAACGAGCGGGTGTTCACGCGGTCATTGTTGATCGTGGTGGAGAAGGTCGTGCCGTTCGCATTGTAGGCGCGAATCTTGCTATCCTGCTTGTCGTGGCGCCAGCCGCCCACGAGGAAGATTCGGTTGTCCCAGAACGAGAGGCGCTCGATCGCGCCATACGCGGAATCATCGATCGCATTGATCGTCACGCGGCCGATGGTGCGAGCATCAGAGAGCTGGATCATCTGCTCGATCGTCGGCACGACGACGGGGTGCGGCCAGAATTGCACAACCACGCGGCCGTCAATCGTGGGGAAGCCCATCGACGAAAGCGTCACGGTGTTGCGGATGTCGTAGTTCGAAACCTGCGTCTGTGCCTTGCGGTTGCCATAGGTGCCGTAGGCGAGCAACTGGCTGCGCACCGGACCCGCATCAAAACTGAAGTTGAAGTCCGCCGATCCAAGCTGGCCGGTGGTCTTAAACGGATTCTGGTCATAGCGCACAGCAGCGCGACCCATCTTCGCCACGCGACCGATGGCGGAAGAAAGAGGAATCGCACGGAAGTCCTGGCCGATGATGCGATCATTGCCGTCGATCAGAATGTCAAAGGCATCGACGCCCCGGATGCGGCTCGCCTGTTCGCCCTGCAGTTTAAAGTCGCGACCGAGCAGACGCATGTCCATCCGCACCGGACCAAGGTCGAAGCCCTTGCTCACCCCCGCCTCATAGACATCGCTGTCGGTGTATTGGAGGTTAGTGAGCATGTGGTTGTACGCCACTTCGTAGAGCGGCGCACCGTTCTTCGACGGATTCGAGGGGAAGCTGAAGCCCGGGTCGGTGGGCAAGGCCGGTGTGCCGAGCGTCGCCTTTTTCAGGTGATCACGGATGATCGCGCCCCACACCCACACATACCAGCCGTTCTTGGACCGGAAGGAGAGGCTGGGATTCAATGCCAGCATGCCGTCGCCTTTCTGAGGACGATCGGTGACGACCGTGTCCGTGGCACCGCGTGCGGCTGCTAACCGCCAGCCAAAGCGTCGGTCCGCATCGAAGAAATTTGAGGCGTCGAGCTCCGTGCGCCATGTGCCGTATGAGCCGCCCATCATCGTGATCTTTGTCTGCGGATTGGAGAGCGGGCGCTTGCTCACGAGGTTCACGATGCCGCCAGGATTGTGCGCACCGTAAAGGACGCCGGACGGGCCCTTCACGATTTCGATGCGCTCTGCCAGGGCATAGTCGAAACCACCGCTGGCTTCCGAACCGGTCGACATCATATAGTCGGTCACGCCATCTCTCTGGGCGCCGACGAGCGTGTAACCGCGCATCGAAATTTCATTACTGCCTTGCGGCGGCGCGCTCTGCTGGATGCCGCTCACGAGGCTGAGCGTGTCGCGCAACTCGATCGCCACCGTATCGGCAATGAGCTTTTCGTTGATGACGACCACGGAGGCCGGCAGTTCGGTGATCGGCACGGCGATGCGCGACGCGCTCATCGACGAGGTGGTGACGTAGCCACGGCTGGCTTTGGCCGAGACCTCGAACTTGGAGAGTTCGACGACTTGATCGACCTGGGGAGCCGTTTGCGCGCTGAGGGCGACCGCGAGGGACGACGCCAGCACGCCCATGATGAGGTGGGATGCAGTAGTTTTCATTACGGGGTAGGAACGGAACAGCATGTTGGTGGTTAGGTAGGAACAGGGCAGCGGCCCGGAAGGTCGCGGAGGTGACAAATTCAGTGTTTATTCGGTGAACGAAGGCGCGCGGCCGCGACGATGAGCTGACAGGCGAGGCCGCGAGTCAGCGGGCGCGCAATCGCTAGACCTGCTTCGTCGTGGAGACGTGCGAGGAGTGACGCATCGCCGACCGCGGCCGACAGCTGGCGGATGAATGACTCCACGCTCACGGCCGGTCCGCTGGACTTCTCCGCCATCGAGACGCGTTGGGCGCGGGTATTCAGATCGACCGGTGTGCCCGCGATCCATTCGGCTGCAGCAGCGGTCCACGCTTCCGCCAGCGCCCCACCGACGGTGAGATGCGTGCCCGCGTCGTAGCTGGGGAAAAATGCCTGCGTGCCGAGCAATTGAACCGCGGCAACCCATGGCTCCCTCCCGTCGAGCGCGACGTCGTTGAAAAAGGAAACCAAGATATGGCGCTCGGCCAGCTTCGCGGCGAGCTGCCGGCCATCCACGCTTGAGACCGCAATGCCTCGTTCCGCGGCGAGCACCGCTGCATACGCCGCGGATTCCCCCAGCGCCATCCAAGTCGGTTCCAACCGGATCGCGCCCCAGCCCACGTGGGTCGCCGAAAGGCAGATCGGCACAAGGAGGTTGTCGAAGCCCTCCGGCAAAATCGTCCGGTAGGAAATCTGTCCGGGATGACTGATATAGTTCAGGTAGATTTCCCCCTCGAACATGCTGTCGCGGACGCGTTCGAGCGTGCTCGCATGGGAATCCACGAACCATTCCGTGACGCCGATGCTGTCGACTTGGATCGGCGTGCGTTCGAGTCCAGGCGCGAGGCACGCGTCATTCTCAGTAAAGATCGCGCGTCCGATAATACGCCGCGTTTCCCGGGCATAGACTTCCGTTGGCAAGTGGCCGCTCTCGATGAACTCGTCCCGTGCAAAGCCCAGATTTCGCCACCGCGCCTGCTCGTCCGACGGCACTGAGGGATCATTCTGCAGAAAATAGAGCATGCTGGCGGTTGCGCGCCGGTGCAGCTCCACGATGTTCTCCCGGATAGTCCAATCGCCGTCTGGGTAATCGTTCTGCGGCCCGATGACTTCGGGCATGTTCCAGAGAAATTTCTGGTTTGGGAGCGGTCCGAGCAACTGCGAGTAAGGCGGCTTCTGATTCCACATTTCCCGCCATACCGCCGCCTCGTAGTCGCCCGGCGGCTGATCGGGGATCCAACGATTGCCGGGATTGGTCGTCAGCACCGCACGGATGTTGTAAGTCTGGACCTGCCGGTCAGCGGCACCCGTGCTCTCCGGACGCACGATTTCGAACCACCGATCATAATGAAACAAGTTGAGGCGCTTGTAGCGCGCGATCACCTCGGGGTCGACATGCGCCGGAGGGAACGGCGTGATTTTCCGGAGGAAAATCCGCCCCGCGTGCTCTTCATTGAACTCATCGCGCGCCTCGCGCCCTACTCGGTAACGTGCTCCCGCGGCAACCGCGAGATCCGCCTCGTAGGAACAATCGGCAAACGTGGTGCCCTGCGCAATGAAAGTGCGGGCGCCGTGCTTCTCCTGGAATTTGGCACTTCGCAGAATGCCTCCTTCTCGCTCGGTCGCGACGGGATAAAAGCCTCGCACCACCGTGATGCCCGCCTCGCGTGCAACGAGATCTTCCATCAGCTGCTCGGCCACATGTGCTTCAAAATAGGTTTTCGGATGCCCGGGCCGGCTCGCGACAAATTGAGGAGAATCCGGCCCATAACCGATCCGGTAGTAATCATGGATGCCACGGCGCACCTCGTCATAGATTGGCGCCCGCGCACCAGCGTAGAGCGTATCCATGACGCTCAATCCCTGCGTGAACATCCCGCCAAGTTGGCGCGAGTGCTCGACCAGCAGGACTCGCAAGCCTTCGCGCGCCGCGCGCACTGCGCAGGCAATGCCGCCCGGCGTGCCGCCATAGACCACTAGGTCAAAGTTTCCCGCAGCCACGGATAGATCAGCCGTGACCGGCAACCGCGGGAGCTGTCCCGAGCGCACCGCTCGCGCCGCTGCACCCGGCTCGGCATGACGGGGAAGTTCCTGGGCCAGCCCCGCAGCCGAGCAATGCACTCCCGCGCCAAAGTCAGCGAGGAGCACGGATGCGAGGCAGAGGCGGGAAAACATTTTCAACGCGAGGTTGACGGGTGTGAATAAATATGCAGCATTAACATACACACTTCACCGAAGATGACGGCCTACTGTCAAGCCCTCTTTCTTTCCGCCCAACTACTGGCCCCACTTTTCACGCCCGCCTTCCACTGCGCGAACTCCGCCCCCACGCCGATATTTCATGCAAGCAGCCCAGTCGCCACTTGACAGCGAAACGCGGAGCCCGGTAACAATGTTACTTTAATATGCCGCATATTTATTCAGATGACCGGCTTCGCCTCGCCGCCCGGCTCTACTACATCGACGGACTCGGGCAGGCCGAGGTCGCGAAATTCGTGAAGGTGTCACAGGCGAAGGTCTCCCGCCTTCTTGCTCTCGCCCGGGAACGAGGAATTGTGCGCATCACAGTTGCCGACTACGAACCGCGGCACAAAGAACTGGAGGGTCGCCTGCGCGCGCAACTCGGACTCGACACTGCCATCGTGATCAAGGCGATCGACCAGCTCGACAGCGCGGACCTGCGCCGTTCAGTTGGCCATTTTGCCTCGGGCGTGGTCGAAAGTGTGATTCAGGCGCAAGACATCGTGGCCGTCGCTGGCGGCCGGACGATCTACGAACTGGCGCAGCACTTTCCTGAGTTGCGCAACAAGGCACTCACCGTGGTGCAAGCAATGGGCAGCGTCGATTCGAGCATCAGCGCTTTTGACGCGCAGGAGATCGG
Organism: Opitutus sp.; assembly: GCA_013821985.1. GTDB lineage: Bacteria > Verrucomicrobiota > Verrucomicrobiia > Opitutales > Opitutaceae > Didemnitutus. The sequence continues at coordinate 33,799 of PNJQ01000015.1, read as the reverse complement.
TCGCGTCATGGCGCAGCGTCTCGGTGGCATTTTCATCGCCCTCAACGCACCTGCCTACATTCCCGAGCGGCGCACACGCGATGCTTTGATGAAGTTGGAGCAGGTGCAGAACGTCCACCGGCAACTCGCGAAGGCGACCGTGGCGATTATCGGCATTGGCACCTTGGAAAACTCTGTGTTCGTTGAGCGCCGCGTCCTCGCACCCGCAGACATTGCGGAGCTAAAAGCCGCCGGCGCCGTCGGGGAGATCTGCGGCCGCTTCATCGATGCCCACGGCAAAGAGTGCGACACCCGGTGGCGCGACCTCGTTATTAGCGCCGAGGTGGTCCAATTGCGCCGGATTCCGCGCGTGATCGGCGTCGTGTCGGGGAGTGATCGCTCCGCCGCAATTATGGCCGCGATTAAAGGCGGCTTACTGAAAGGCCTCGTAATCGATGAGGCGGGGGCCGAAGCGCTGCTCGCCGCCGCCACGCAAGCCATCACGCAAAAGCCGAAGTTGCCCCGCCGGGCGAAAAAATGATTTCGGCGGCCCAGCCAGCCCGAGCCGCATGAGCGCACCCTCTTCCCTTCCCTTTTCTCCAAACACCGTGGCCCGCCTGTCACTCGACGATGCGCTGGCGTCCGCCCGTGAAACAAAAGTCCTGAAACTCGGTCGCGATCAGCTCGCTTCGGCTCCCGCCGTATTTCGCGAACAATTTCCCGGGCGCAACGCGTGGATTATCAGCGACACCGTCGTGCACCCGATCGCCGGCCAGACGGTGCAGGATCTTTTCGTAGCCGAAGGCCTCACCGCGCTCCCTCCCTTCCTTTTTTCCTGCCCGGAGGTCTATGCCGAGCACGCGTTTGTGGAACAACTCGAGTCGGCACTGAAGCTACATGACGCAGTTCCGGTGGCGGTGGGTTCCGGCACGATCAATGATATCGTAAAGCTCGCGGCGCACCGGTTGCACCGCCCTTATCTTTGCGTCGCGACGGCCGCGTCCATGGACGGTTATACTGCGTTTGGTGCTTCGATCACATTTCGCGGGGCCAAGCAGACTTTCCAATGTCCCGCACCTGCGGCGGTGGTGGCCGACATCGATATCGTCCGCCGAGCGCCGCCTGAGATGACAGGCGCTGGCTATGCCGATTTGCTGGCAAAAGTGACGGCAGGCGCGGATTGGATTGTGGCCGACTCGCTCGGCCAGGACAAAATCGATCCGCGGGCGTGGGCCATCGTGCAGGGCGGACTGAAGCAGGCCCTCGCCGATCCAGAGGGAGCGCGTCACGGTCAGCCGGAGGCGATCTTCGCCCTGACCGAAGGACTCATGCTCGGCGGCTTTGCCATGCAGTGGTCTAAGTCCAGTCGGCCCGCCTCAGGCGCGGAACATCAATTCAGCCATCTCTGGGACATGGAGCATCACGTGCATGGCGGAACGGCGCCCTCGCACGGTTTCAAAGTAGGTCTCGCCACGCTCGCCGTCACCGCACTCTACGAGGAACTGCTCAAGGAACCCCTGGAGCACCTGGATGAGGCTGACTGTTGTCGCGCGTGGCTCACGCCGGAAGAGGCTGAACTCGAGGTCCGCCGCTGTTTCGCTGGCAGTGATTTCGTCGAAACCGCCGTGCTAGAGACGCGAGCCAAACAGTGTTCGCGCGAGGAACTCGCCCGCGAATTGCAGATACTCCGTGGTGCGTGGCCTGATTTGAGCCGCCGGTTGAAGGAGCAATTGTTTCCGCTGGCAGACTTGCGTGATCGCTTGCGCCGGGTCGGTGCACCCACGCACCCCACCGAAATTGGACTCACGCCCGAGCGCGTGCGGCAAAGCTTTCGCCGCGCGTATCACATCCGCCGTCGCTTCACCGTGCTGGATCTTGCCGTCCGCACGCAAACCCTCGAGCCCTGCCTCGATCGGATTTTTGGACCGGGTGGCCTTTGGAGCAGTTCATGATGAATTTTCCGCATCAGGCTTTGCGGCGGATTCGTCACGTCGCGCTCGATATGGATGGCACCATTTACGCGGGCCAAACCTTGTTCCCTTGGACCCTGCCGTTCTTGCGTCGTCTGGGCGAACTCGACATCGGACACACGTTTCTGACGAACAACCCCTCGAAGAGCACCCGCGATTACCTCGCCCAACTCGCGAAGTTCGGCGTCACCGCCTCAACCGATCAGCTCTACACCTCCGCACACGCCACAATCGAATACCTTCGGCGCCACCACCCCGACGCGCGCCGCCTGTTTCTGCTCGGCACGCCTAGCATGGTCGCCGAATTTGAAAGCGCCGGATTCACCAGCACGAGCGAAGATGCTTCGGATGAACCTGATGCCGTCATCGTTGGATTCGACCTCACGCTGACCTTTGCGCGCCTTGGCCGCGCCGCGTGGTGGATTAGGAATGGCAAACCATATCTTGCGACCAACCCCGATCGCGTTTGCCCAACCGATCAACCGACTGTGCTCGTCGATTGTGGCTCCCTTTGCGCCGCATTGAAAGAGGCGACGGGACGTGCCCCAGACGTAGTGCTGGGCAAGCCCGATCCCACCATGATCCAGGGCATCCTCGCACGTCACGGTTTGCGCTGCGACGAAGTGGCGATGGTGGGGGACAGAATTTATACTGACGTGCGCATGGCCCAGAATGCCGGAGTCATGAGTGTGCTCGTGCTCTCCGGCGAGTGCACGGAGGCGGACGTCGCGCATGCTGAGCGGCGTCCCGATCTCATCGTCCCGACTCTCGGTGAATTCGGTCAGCAACTCGCGGCCGCGCGCGTCGTTCCCGTGCGATGAACATCTCGATTGATCGATCTCGTTCGGCCGCGCTGGCCAAGCTCGCCTCTGCCGAGTTCGACGTGCTCGTGGTCGGCGGCGGCATCGTCGGCAGCGGTGTGGCCCGGGATGCTGCCATGCGCGGCCTTCGCGTTGCCCTCCTCGATCGCCACGATTTCGCGTTCGGCACCAGCAGTCGTTCGAGCCGCCTGCTGCACGGCGGACTGCGCTATCTGGAGCAGGGGCACATCGGTCTCGTGCGCGAGGCGAGCGTGGAAAAGAAAACCCTCCAAGACATCGCTCCGCACCTCGCGCGTCCGCTCGGGTTCGTTTTTCCCGCTTATCGGGGGCAAGGGCGGCCCCTGTGGCAGTTGCGCATCGGCGTGAAGCTCTACGACCTTCTCTGCCGAGGGGGCAATTTTCTTCCATCACGCGCGCTTTCTCCCGCCGAGACGCTCGCGGCCGCGCCGGGACTCGACGCCACGAAACTCAGCGGTGCGGTTCGCTATGCCGATGCACTGACCAACGACGGGCGCCTCGTGCTCGACACGTTGCGCTCGGCGGAACGCCATGGCGGAGTGCTCGCGAATTACGTGTGCTTCCTCGGCGCACAGCGCGATGGCGTGGCGTGGCGTTGCACTGCCGAAGACACCAGGACCGGACGCTCCCTCTCGCTTCGCGCGCTCACCGTCGTCAACGCCACCGGGCCATGGGCCCAGCAGATTCCGCACAGTTCCGTGCGACTGCGCCTTAGCAAAGGCATTCACATCGTGGTCGCCCGCGAACGCCTACCCGTCAAAGACGCGATCGTCCTCGGCGAAGGCCGGCGCATTCTCTTTGTTCTGCCATGGGGCGAGCGCGTAATTCTCGGGACGACTGACACCGACTATGACGCTGCCCCGGAAAACGTCACGGTGGATGCCAGCGACATCCGTTACGTGCTCCGCGTTGTCAATGAAGCGTTTCCCCAGCTCCGGCTCGACTGCAGCGACATCATCAGCAGCTGGGCGGGTTTGCGCCCGCTCGTGGCGCAGGCGGATGGGACGCCGTCGGACATTTCCCGCGCACACGACATTCGCGAATCGCGGCCCGGCTGGTGGGACGTCACGGGAGGGAAACTCACGACGTATCGGCTGATGGCCGAGGAAACCGTCGACGAACTCCAGCGACGCCTCGGCCTTCGCGCGCGCTGCCGCACCGCAACCGAATCGCTGCTGGATGAGCCGCCGCTTTACAGCGGAATCGAACCGCCTGCGCTGACCCGCGAAGCCGTCGCACATTATGTGCACCACGAGTGGGCGAAAACTCTCGAGGACATCATGGTTCGCCGCAGCGGTTGGCATTACCTGCAGCGCGATTCGGCGAATACGGCTCAGATCGTCGCCTGCTGGATGGCGGACCTGCTCAGCTGGTCGCCCGAAGAACAGCAGCACCAAATCGAGTCCTATCGGAACAGCACCCGCGTCGCGGCGTAAGCATAAACGCGCGATCCTGCGGCGCTCGCGACGAATACCACTCCCGCTACTGGAAGGAAGCGGCCGCACCGATGCGCCACCCTCGCACGGTAAGAGGACGCCGGGTTCGGCGGCAGCGGTTTGGTAGAGGCCTTCCTGATTGACGCCAGCGTAGCGCAGGGAGCGCGAGCCGGCGGTCGCGAGGAGTTCGATGCGTCGCGTCTCGAATGGTTCGCCTTTACCTTTCCACGGACTGTCCGGTTCGTTCCAGTCGAGGCGCGCCTTCCTCCATGAAGGGAAATCGCTCGTTCAAACGCGGCAGATTTTTCCTCCCGCGCCATGGACAAATCGACGTGGGCGAGGCGTCTTACCGCCCGCCCGAAGGCAAGCACCGCAGCGTAGCCCACCGAACGAAGCGAAGAAAATCTCCGCGGAAAGAACTTTCACTTTTCCGCGCCGGGCCCTCCCCCGCCCTAAAGCTCCGCCCGCTCCTCTCAGACGCACGTCCCGTTTTCCCTGACTTGCTCGGAGGCCCGAAGGCATCATAGTCCGCCCACTTGGTTTAATATCTTGCAATTAAACCTAGCATTATTTGTTCTAAGTGCAGCGAAATGAACCTCCCGTTTAATCCGTTGCAGCTATGACCAGGAAGACTGGTTCAAAACGACAAAAACTAAACCAAAGCCTGAACGCCTCACCCGCCGGTGCGGTGCTCACTTCGGCTTGGCTCAAGGGCCAGGGCATATCCAGCCGGCTCGCCGACTACTATGTCAACTCCGGCTGGCTGCACCGCGTCGGAGACGGAGCGTTTACCGTTCGACCCGGGACTCCGACTTGGCTGGGTGCAGTTTTCGGACTCCAGCAGAAATCGAAGTCGTTTCATCCCGGCGGGCGCACCGCGTTGGAACTGTCCGGCCTCGCCCATTTTCTTCCGTTGGGCGAGGCGCATCCCGTCTATCTTTTCAGCCGTTCCGGCGACCGGCTTCCCACTTGGTTTAAGCGGTTGCCGTGGGCCAGTCGCGTGCACCACCTCCGCACGAACTTCTTGCCCCAGGAACTCGGGCTGCGCGAACACCGCGAGGGAGGACTCACCGTGACGGTTTCCGCACCGGAGCGGGCCACGCTCGAATTCCTCCACCATCTGACGCTGAATGACTCCGGCTACGAACACGCGAATCTCATTTTCGAGGGGCTCGGCACGCTGCGACCGAATGTGGTGCAGTCGCTCCTGGAGGCCTGTGCGTCGATCAAGGTGAAGCGACTCTTCCTCCACTTGGCCGAAAAGCATGCGCATCCTTGGTTGAAGCAATTGAAACTGACGAATGTTTCGCTCGGCAGCGGCAAGCGCGTGCTCTTCCCCCGTGGACGCCTCGACCCAAAATACCTGATCACCGTCCCGGCGGCGGTCGAAACTCCCGCCGACGCCCCATGAGAGAGACCCCGTTTTTCAAGCAGGCCGACCTGCTCGTGCAGGTCATGCCCTTCGTTCACGCCGAGACCTGTTTCGCGCTCAAGGGCGGCACCGCAATCAATTTTTTCGTGCGCGATTTCCCGCGCCTGTCGGTGGACATCGATCTGGTTTACCTCCCGCTGGAGGATCGTTCGACCACGTTGCGGGGAATCGACGCCGCGCTCCAGCGCATCGCGGCGAAGCTCCGCCGGGCCATGCCGTCCGCGCAGGTCCGGGGGCACCCCACCGTCAGTGACAAGCTCCTCGTCAAGCTGACCGTGCGCGCTCAGGGCGGGGCCGAGGTGAAGATCGAGCCCAACACGGTGCTGCGCGGAACACTGCATCCGACCGCGGAACTCAATCTGTCGCCCATGGCCGTCGAGCTGTTCGGCCGTTCGGCCACGATGCGAGTCGTGTCGCTGCCGGATCTGTTCGGGGGCAAGCTCTGCGCCGCGCTCGACCGCCAGCACCCTCGCGACCTGTTTGACGTTCACGGTCTCTTCCAGGCCGAAGGCCTCACTGATGACATCCGGCGCGCCTTTGTGGTGTTTCTGGCGAGTCACGACCGGCCGATGAGCGAGCTGCTCACCCCCAATCGGAAGGATCTCAAGCAGGTCTTCGCCGACCAGTTCGAGGGCATGACGCTCGACCCGGTGCCGCTCGCGGTGCTGGAAGACACCCGCGAGCGGCTGATCGAACGAATCAACGCGGATCTCACCGCGGCCGAACGGGAGTTCCTGCTCTCGCTGAAACGGCTGGAGCCAAAATGGGAGCTGCTCGGGTTGCCAGGAGTCGAACGCCTCCCAGGACCGCAGTGGAAACTCTACAATCTGCGCCGGATGGACGCGGCCAAGCGTCGCGTCGCCGAAGTTCAGCTCCGCCAGAGGCTCGGGTTGTAGTCACTGCACCCATCACCCAACCGCGCTTAACTCTGCCGCTACGGCAAACAATCCCCACGGTGAGTGGATATCAGCGCTAGCACGCGGTCCGCATCCTGAATGATTCCGAAACGGTTATTGCAACGGATATACCAGCGTTCCTTAGCGGGCCGAAACGTGGATAACAGCCCATAAGGGGCAGTGGCGCAGAGCGTTCGCCTTAAGAAGCAAAACGGAGAACGGGATCACTATGATCAGTGGAACGGCGTGCAAGGCCCGCGCGGAGCAGCACTGACGACGCGGTCCACAATCGCGCTCGCGTCCTTTTAGACCAGCGAGCGTCGCCACCGCGTCCCAATGCCGACGGCCAGCGCGGAGACTTCACCCGCTCCGCTCGATCCGGTCTAGCGCCGCTTTGATTGCCAGCAGGTAATCCGGGTGCCAGAGTTCGTGGTCGGCATTGGGGACGTCCGAGTAACCGAGCGGGGCTTCATGGTTGCGATTCGTCCAGCGGAAGAGGACCGCTGTTTTCGACATACGAACCGGCCCAGCGCGGACTGTAATATCTTGGGCCAGATAACCGCGCTCGCCGCATCATTCGTCGAGTCCGGCCGCAACGCGCGGAGAAATTCTCGCGCGACCCTCGCCGCGGACCGCCCCGTTCCTTCTCCCGCGGGCCCGTGACGTCACCGGGCGAGCGCTGGCCTGCTTTTCCACCGGCGTTAGCTCCCCCACCCACGTCCCGTTTCCCAAACATTACTCCACGCTGTGGAGCGAGGATTTCACGGATGAATCGTTCCGACAGGGACTCGCGACGTGGCTGAAGACCGGCGTCGTGCGCCACCCCACGCGCCACGTTAAGCCGCCGGCGCGCTGCAGCGTGCCGCCCCGCGCGCCGCGGGCCGCCGCGAAGCTCGCGACTGATTTGCGCCCCCGTAAGGCGATCATGGGCGTCTTCGACGAAGGCTGCATGGGCATGTATAACGCCATCATTCCCGACGAGCTGCTTTTCCCGACCGGCGTCTACAAGGAACGGCTCGCGCAATCCGCGCTCTATTACGCGGCGACCCAGGGAAGCGAAGCTGAAGCGCGCGCCGTCTACGATTGGCTGCGGGCGAAGGGAATGAAGTTTCACCTCGGTCCCAACGAGGAAACCGACCTCACGGAGCACCAGATCCTCTGGCAATGTCGCACGTATGTCGCCGCGCTGCGCCTCGCCGACGAGTTCGGCTGCGACCCAATCGGCATCCAATACCAGCAGGATCTCAAAGATCTCCTGCCCGCTTCCGATCTGGTGGAAGGCATCCTCAACAATGCGGATCGCCCGCCGGTGAAAAACTCGCCCGGCCGCACCAGCCGGAAAGGCGAGCCGCTACCGCACTTCAACGAAGTCGACGAATGCGCCGGATTGGACGGACTGTTCACGCACCGCGTGCATCGCCTGCTCGGGCAACCGGTCGAGAACACCCTTCATGATTTGCGCTGGGGCGATTTCGACCGCAGCGGCACCACCGACGAGTATGTCTGGGTATTTCTCATTTCCGGCAGCGCGCCGCCCGCCCACCACATCGGTGGCTACAAGGGCACCGAGTCGCACCGCCAGCCGCCCATGTATTTCCGCCTGGGTGGCGGCACCGTCCGCGGCATCGCCAAACCAGGAGAAATCGTGTGGAGCCGCATCTTCGTGGAGACGGGTAAACTCAAGATGGATCTCGGCCGCGCCAAAGTCATTGCGCTACCCGGCGCCGAAACCGAGCGTCGCTGGCGCGAGACGACCCCGCAGTGGCCCATCATGCACGCGGTCACCTACGGCGTGTCGCGCGATCAGATGATGGCCCGCCACAAGGCCAACCACATTCAAGTCGCTTACGCTCATTCGGCCGCCGAGGCCGACCTCGCCCTCTACACCAAAGCCGCCCTGGCCGCGGAGCTCGGCCTGGAAGTTTTCCTGTGCGGCACGAAATCGGGCGGCCAGCCATTTTGATGTGCTCAGCACCTTTTTCCTGGGGCAGCGGCAATACGTCTTCAAACTACCGAGCCTGACCCGCTCGCCAGTGAGCCCGGTGAAAGTCTGCCGCGCGGCCTCCGCCCCAGCAGCCGCGACAGTTCCTCGTCCTCGATCAGGCGGGCGTGGTCGGCACGCGGTATCGTTCTATAGATTCTTCGCAGCCGCGCGCCGGGCCGCGCTCGTAGGGCTGCCCGAGACCGGTTGTAATTTGCTCAGCGGTCAAATACCGCCGACGTCGAAGGCATTTTGATCGAGGGCGTGCACGGGCCCGGCGCACAGCTGGCGCTGCGCTGGTCCTAAATCGGCGGAAAACGCCCAACGCACGCTCACTGGCTCCGGGGCAAGTTCGGGCGACACACCGGAGCGCCGGGAGTTCCGACGATCCGGAGAGTCCGCATTGCCATGGCTCCCGAACTGCGCGGTGCTGTCCATGTCAGAAGAACTCAATCCTCCTCCCCCCGATGCCTTCCCGCATACTCCGCCGCACTGCGCTGCCGTTCAGAATAATTGGGCTCACGTTGCTCCTGGTCCTTGCGGCCTTCGCTGCGACCGCTCGATCCGACGAGAGCGCTCCCGCCACGCCGCCCCGCCAGCCGCCCGACCACGAAATTGTTTCCGCAACGCCGATGGATGTTCTCGCCGAAGCCGGCAGCGCGCACGGGCAGCTTGCGGTGGCCGCGGAGATCACGGGCAATGACCCGCGGGCAGAGCTGACCTTCACCCTCACCTCCGAGCCGCTGTTCGGCCGGGTCGGGCTGGCGGGCGCGGGTGAGCAGGAGGATTTTTTCGCAACCAAAACCTCGCGTCATGGCTATTTCGCCTACCGCGCCAACGAAGGCTACGCGGGCGACGACTCGTTCACTTACACCGTGCGCAACGAGACCACGGGACTCGTCTTCCGCAACACCGTTCGCCTCAGCGTGACACTCCCCGCGCCGCTCGTGCTCGATGAATTTCAGGTCACCGCCGCGCGCGCGCGGCCCGTGCCAAACGTCCGCGACGTCCTCCTCAACACCCGCCCTAACCGGCCCGTGGCGGACAAGTTGCCCAGCCACGCGGATTTCATGTCGCCGGCGGAGCGCCAGGCGATCGCTGACCCGAAGATTTCGTTCGTCCTCGACGACAAGGCCAAGCCGCAGCACGGCACGGCGAAGCTCGATCGCGCAACAGGCCAGCTCACCTACGCGCCGGACCCGGCCTTCATCGGCGAGGACCGCTTCCGCTATTACACCTACGACGAGAACAATCCCCACCTCGGCGTCGAGAACACCGTGGTCGTCACCATCGAGCCGCTGCGCACGGAGAGGCGCATCGCCGTGGATCGCTCCCGCAGCCGCGAGGTGGACTTGGTTTTCGTCATCAACAACTCGCCCTCGATGGCCGCGCACCAGAGCCGCATCGCGGAAAATCTCAGTCGCTTTCGCCAACTCTTCCACACCCACGATCTCGACTACCGCATCGGCGTGCTCACGACGGATTTCGTGAACGTCGATCCGACCCGCTCGGCCGACCGCCAGGAATTCTACACGGAAGTGCGCGGCACCGAGCTGGATCGCACCGGCCAGCCCGTGCTCGACCGTCGCGGCCAGCCGAAGCAGGTCACCAAGCGCGTCGCCAGCAACGGCAACTTGGTGACATTGCCGGCGATGGAACACCCGTGGGTCACGCCGCGCACACCGGACAGCGTTTTCGCCGAACTCGTGAAGGTGGGCACCAAAGGCAACAGCAACCGCACCGCGTTCACGTCCGTCTATAATTTCGTCGCCGGGTATCACAACGGACAACACGCGCTGCTCCGGCCCGATGCGACGACGATCGTCGTCTTCTTCATGGACGAGGAGGAAACGCGCATGGCGCTCTGGCGCGAAGGCAAGGATGGCGCGCGCACGGCCGACTGGATCGAGAGCGGCAAGCTCCCGGACCTGCTCGCGCAGTTCAACGCGCGCAACCCGGCACAGCGCCAGACGCTCGACGGCTACATCAATTACTGGGTGCTGCGCCCCTTCATCATCGCGAAGGGCAACAAGCGCGGGAAACTCGAGATCCACGCGGTCGTTTCGCCGGACAACATCTCGCACCGCCGCGCCGCCGAACTCACGGGCGGCACCGTGCTGAACATCGAGGAGAACTTCTCCGCCTCGCTCGCCGCCTTGGGCGATCGCATCGCGGACACCGTTGCCGTCGCCCTCGAGCCGCTCGCGCCCGGCGCGACGCTCTATCGCAAGAGCATCCGCGTGCTCGTGGATGGCGAAGAAATCCCGGCCGACGCGCAAAACGGTTGGGCCTACGACGAACTCACGCACAGCATTCGTTTCCACGGTGCCGCGAAAAAGCAGGCCTTCCTCGCCAAAATCGAAATCCGTTACGAAGAGCATTTGTGAGGGCTCCCGGAGCGCGGACTCCGCGGGCAGGTAAATTCTCCGCGCGCCGGGGCCCCGCGTGCAGGAAAGCCACCCGCAGGGCGCGGCGCTTGACCGGGCGCATTGCCGCACTCTCGCCGTGACGTGCGGCGGATTTTTGCGCAGAGCTTGCCCATGCCGCAAATCGTCGTCCTCGATGGCCACGCCCTGAATCCCGGAGATCTTCTCTGGGATGAACTCGCCGCGTTGGGCGAACTGACCGTCTTCGACCGCACCGGCTCGCCGGACGAATCCGCTCGACGGTGCCACGACGCGGAAATCGTCCTCACGAACAAAACCCCGCTCACTGACGAGCTCTTGGGCCAGCTGCCGCGCCTGCGCTATGTCGGCGTGCTGGCGACCGGCTATAACGTCGTCGATACCGCCGCCGCGACGCGCCGCGGCATCGTCGTGACGAACGTCCCCGCCTACGGCACCCGCTCGGTCGCGCAGCACACGATCGCGCTGCTGCTCGAATTGACCAATCACGTCGGCGCGCACAGCGCGGGCGTGCGCGCGGGCGAGTGGTGCCGCAGCCCGGATTGGACGTATTGGTCCGCGCCGCTGATGGAACTGGACGGCTTGACGCTCGGGCTGGTTGGTCGCGGCCGCATCGGCAATGCCGTCGCGGAAATCGCCCAAGCCCTCGGCCTGCGCGTGCGCTCCGTCGGCAGCCGCGACAGCCGCGAGCAGTTGCTCGCGATGCTGAGCGAGAGCGATGTCATCTCGCTGCATTGTCCGCTGACGGATGCCACGAAGCAGCTCATCAACCGCGAGACGCTCGACGTCTGCAAGCCGACCGCGCTGCTGCTCAATACCGCGCGCGGCGCATTGATCCACGAGGCCTCGCTGGCGGCGGCCTTGCATGCGCGCCGGCTCGGCGGCGCGGCACTCGACGTTTTATCGAGCGAGCCACCCGCGCCGGAAAATCCGCTCCTCGGCGCGCGCAACTGCCTCATCACGCCGCACCTCGGCTGGGCGTCCTTCGCCGCGCGCCGCCGCCTGCTGCAATGCGCAGTGGCCAACGTGCGCGCGTTCCTCGCCGGCAGCCCGGTGAACCGCGTGGCGTAGCGCGTGCGGGACGAGCGCGGGCGCGCGAGAACGGGCGTCAGATCTTATCCTCAGCCTTCTTGTAGTCCTGCTTGATGCCCTCCGCGGTGTTGGCGCAGCCCACCAGGGCGAACTGGACGGCGACGATCATGAGGAGGGCGATGATTTTCTTTTTCATGGTGCGCTCATCATCGCTCCGGCTCGCGATTTTCACCATGGGGACCTCGCCTACTCTCGCCGCGGTTCCCAGCCCAAATGCGGGTGGTGTCCTCCCAACGAGCGCCCACGGCACGGCGCCCCGGGCGCCGGCACCCCGCAAAACTCATCACTCATTAACTCTCAGGGGACGCGGCACCCTCGACCGCCGCTGCCAGCCGAGCCGTGCGCTTCAGCAGGCCGACCGCAGAAAGATGAAGAACCCGCGGAGATCGCGTGAAAAATGGCCGAAGAAAAACGGAATGGCTCGCAACTTTGACCGTTCCGACCGTGTAGTTGAAGCACGTTGGCTGTTCACAACTGCGACCCCTAACCACGAACCTTTGGCAGCACCGGCGGCCGATGGCGGCTGCCTTGCGCCCTGCCCGCCCCTCCCATGTCCAGCTCACCCGTTTCGTTTCTGACCGGCTCCCTCGGCGATCTGCGCCACGCCTTCCGCCTCCTCCTGAAAAGCAAAGGCATCGCCGCCGTCACGCTGCTCACGCTCGCCCTCTGCATCGGCGCGACGACCGCGATTTTCTCCAGTGTCTATGGACTGATGCTCAAACCGATGCCGTTCTCCGAGCCGGACCGCATCGTCGAACTTTACACCTCGGCGGCCAAGGCCGGGTTGAACCGCATGCCCGCCAACGTGCCGTTCTATCTCGATTACTCCAAGAACGCCTCGTCCTACGAACAGCTCGCGCTCTGGAATTTCACCTACGTGATGCTCGGCGGCGAAAACGATCAGACGGTCCGCGCTCCCGTCGCGCGCCTGACGGCGGAACTGTTCGGCATCCTGCGCGTGCAACCGGTGCTCGGGACCTTCTTCACCACGGAGCAAAACAAGCCCGGCGCGGACAAGGTCATTGTGCTCACGCACTCCTACTGGGTCACAAATTACAGCGAGAGCCCCGAAGTCCTCGGGCGCGAAGTGCGCATCGACGGCGAAACCTACAAGATCATCGGCGTCGCGCCGCGCCTGTTTGAGGCGTTCGACAGCCGCGTGAAGTTCGTGATGCCGCTCTCGTGGGAGCCGGCGCAGGAAAATCCGCAGGGCCGCTACGGCGTCGGCATCCAGCTCTTCGCCCGACTGAAACCCGGCGTGACCGTCGGCCAGGCGGACGCCGAGGCCAAGACGCTCGAAAAACGCTACGTCGATGGTGGCCCGCCGCAGGTGAAACAATTCGCCGAGCGTTCCGGCATGACGATGAACGTCGGCGGCGTGCAGGAGCAGCGCGTCGCCCCGGTTCGCCCCACCCTGTTGCTCCTCCAGGGCGGCGTGGCCTTCGTGCTGCTGATCGGCTGCGTCAATGTCGCCAATCTCCTGCTCGTGCGCTCGAACGCCCGCCAATCCGAACTCGCCATCCGCTCCGCGCTCGGCGCGAGCCGGGGCACGATCGCGCGCCAACTCATGCTCGAGAGTCTGCTGCTCACCCTGCTGGGCGCTGCCCTCGGACTCGGCCTCGCGTGGGGCGCGTTGAAGGTCACAAATTCCTATCTGGCCAAAATGCTTCCGCAATCGCTGCCGGCCTCGCTCGACTGGCGCGTGCTGGGTTTCGCGATCGCGCTCGCCATCGTGGTGGGCCTGCTGATCGGGCTCATCCCCGTCTTCCATACGCTGCGCACCAATCTCGCGGAAGTCATCCAGCGCAGTTCGCGCGGTGCATCGTCCGGGCGCGGCGTGCGCGCTTTGAGCAGCTTCCTCGTCATCGCGCAGGTCGCGATCGCGCTGATGCTCCTCACGGGCGCCGGACTCCTCGTGCAAAGTTTCGCCCAGGCGCTCAAGGTTGACATCGGTCTCAAGCCCGAGGGCGTCGTCACCGGGCGCGTTGCGTTGCCGCGCGCCCACCGCGCCAGCGACGAGGCGGCGAACAGCCTGCGCGAACGCCTGCTCACGGCCATGCGCGAAATTCCCGGCGTCACGTCCGTGACGCTCGCCTCTGCCACGCCGTTCCAGGGCGGGTTGCCGATCAATGCCTTCACGCTCGAACGCGACACGCTGCCGCCGGGCTCTCCCCAACCCGGCGCATTCCGGATCATCATGACGCCGGGCTATTTTGAAACGCTGGGCATCCAGCTGCTCGAAGGCCGCTTCTACACCGAGGCCGACATGGCGCCGAATCTCCGGCAGTTCGTCGTCGATGAAAGTTTTGCCAAGCGCTATTTCCCCGGTCGCTCTGCACTCGGCGGTCGCTTCGCCTTTGGACCGCGTCCGCAAAAGGACGAGGACTGGCCCGTCATCATCGGCGTCGTGAAAGACGTGCCGCACAACGGCGTCGAGGAGAAGAGCGGCAATCCGTTCATTTACCAAGTGCTGCAGGGCGGCCGGCCCGCGGGCATGACGCTGTTCCTCCGCACCACGCGCTCGACCGGCGACGCCATCTCGGCCTTGCGCGAAAAAGTGCGCGCGATCGATCCCGCCATCGCCCTCTACGACACCGGCACCCTCGAGCAGGCGATCGGCGGCTCGTTCGACAACCGCCGCGCCGTGATGATGCTGCTGGCTGCATTCGCCGGGCTGGCGCTCTTCCTCTCGGCCCTCGGCATCTATGGCGTCCTTTCCTATGACGTGTCGCAACGCACCCGCGAAATCGGCGTGCGCTCCGCCATCGGTGCGTCGCATGGCCAGATCGTCGTCATGGTTTTGAAACAAGGACTCTGGAAAAGCGGCCTCGGCGTCGCCATCGGCCTGGTCGGCGCATTTTTTGTCAGCCGGTCGATGACGTCGTTGCTCTTCGCGGTGAAACCCACCGACCCCGTGGTGTATTCCGCCGTCGCGTTGGTGCTCATCGCCGTCGCGCTGCTCGCCAGCTACCTGCCCGCCCGACGCGCCGCGAAGATCGATCCGCTGATCGCTTTGCGCGACGAGTAGCTCCCCGGCACCGCCAATCTCAGGACAACGCTCGCGGCGGGCGAAGCGCCGCGAGCAGATCGTCTCGAAAAAGCGGCTTCCGCAACCAGCGATCGGCGCCGGCCGCCTGCGCCGCCTCGCCTTGATGCGCCCCCGAAATCGCCACGATGCGCAGCTCGGGAAAGTGCGCGCGGGCGTCGAAGATCAGATCCAGTCCGCTTCCGTTCGGCATCACCAGATCCGTCACGAGGGCATCGACTTTGAGCGCCCGCAACAGCGCGACCGCCTCCCGGCCGGACGTCGCCGCGAGGGGCACATGCCCGGTTTCGCGCAGCCAGCCGGAGATGAGCGCGATCACCTCCCGCTGGTCATCGGCGACGAGAACGGTGAACACATCTTGCTTCATTGCTGCTTGGACGCCTCAGCCGCCAAAATGATTCAATCGGCCAACCCTCCGTTGCCCGGGCCCGTGTATGGGGCGAAGGACCAATGGTTGACTGCGCCGGATTCGGGTAGGCTGCCGCCATGGTCGCCGTCGCCATTTCCGCCCTGTCCTTCGCCCTCTGGCTCGCCCAGCGGGTTTGGCGGACGTATGTCGCCATCGACCAGTTGCCCGATCTTGCGCCCGAACTCGACGCGCAGCAGCGGTGGGACGGCCTCGAAGTTCTCTCCTGAAAGATCAGGTCGCCCGCTACGGCGCCACCTGCGTTCCGACCGGGATGGCGGCTTGAGACGACACGAGATGCGGCGCGAGCGCCGCGCGCCACTGCGCATAGCCGCCCGCCGCGAGGTGCAACTGATCCGCCTGGAAAAACTCCCCCCGCGGCTGACCATCCGCCGCGAGCAGCGGAGCATTCACATCGAGAAACTGCCGCCGGGCATCCGCCGCACAATATTCCCCGATCAAGCGGTTCGCCTCCCGCATTTCCTCGCGGATCTCCCAGCGCGCGGGAGCCGTGACGATCGAGAGAAAAATCACGCGCGCACCCGGCCAGCCGGCGTGCAGTCGCTCGCAGAATTTCTGGAAGTCCGCCGCCACCTCCGTCGCCGGCTTGCCGGCCGCGAGATCGTTGGTGCCGGCGTAGAAGATCACGAGCCGCGGCGCGTGCGGTTTCACGAGCACGTCGAAATGCTCGAGCACGTCCGCGATTTGCGAGCCGCCGAAGCCGCGATTGACCGCCGGCAGTTCCGGAAAATCCGCCCGCAAGGTCGTCCATAAGCGGATCGACGAGCTCCCCACAAACAACACCCCGCCGCTGGCGGGCGGGTGCGCGCGATCGTCCGCCCCGAACGCCGCCAGCTCTACGGCCCACCGATCGGCCGCCGTCGCTGGCGCGAAACCCGCGCCGACGAAAATCAAACCGAGGGCGACTCCCCGGACCCAAGACCACGAACAATGCATCGGGTCGTTATTGCCGACCGGACCTCCGCCGCGCAATCGTTTTGCCGGCCGACCGCGTCGGCGCGGTCCGCAAATTCGTGCCGGTGCTCGTCCTACAGGCGGTGAGGCGCTACGTGCAATTGTCTCGGCCCGAACGGGATTGATTCCCGCAAAATGGAGATTGCCGGACTAATCGACGGCGTGAGGCTCGCGGGTGGTTACCTCACCTTGCCCCTTTTCCACCGCCTCGTTCTCCTCGTTCTTCTCTTCCCCGCCGCCCAGCTCCTCGCCGCCGAGGAACTGGGCGTGCCGTTGGTGCGGGTCTTCACGCGCGATGATTACCGCCAGTCACCTGTCAACTGGCAGGCCGCCGTCCATCCGAACGGGCTGGTTTACGTCACGAACAATTTTGGCGTGCTCGAATACGACGGCGTCACGTGGCGGCGCACCAATCTGCCGCGCAAGCTCGGCCCGAGCATGCTTGCGATCGACGGTCGCGGTCGCGTGTGGACCAGCGTCGAGACCGCGCTCTCCCGCCTTTCGCCCGACGGCAGCGGCGGCACGCGGCGCGAGGACCTCACCGAACTTCTGCCGGAAGCGGATCGCGCGTTCGGCAAAATCATCCAGGGCTTCGATCGCCCCGAGGGTTTCTACGCCCTGGCCGAGCGCCACCTGTTTCTCTTTCGCGAGGACGGCACGACGCGCACCTGGAAGCCCACGACGCAATTCGACGCGCTCTGGACGATGGCCGGCGCGGTGCACGTGCTCGATCGCGGTCGCGGGCTGCTGCGCGTGGAGAAGGGCGAACTCGTCACCGTTGCCGCCTTCAATCCGCCGGAAGGCTACGCGCCCACTCAGCGGGTCAGCGCCGTCTTCGCCGAGCGCGACGGCGTGCTGCTCACGAATCTCGGGCCGTTGCGCTGGGATGGCCGCGACCTGCGTCCGCTCGCGCCGGAATCCGCGGCATTGTTCCGCCAGGACGCGGCGCGCGCCGGGATTTTCCTGCGCGACGGGCGACTCGCCTTGGCGACGCTGAAACAGGGACTGCTCCTCCTTGATCGCGCCGGCGGCATTCAGGTGCGGATGCAAAAACACGAACAGTTGCCCAATCTCCGCATCAACGGCCTCGCGGAAGATCTCGAGGGCGGCATCTGGCTGGCGCTGCAAAACGGCATCGCCCGCGTGCAGGCCGGCCTGCCCTTCGCGACCGTCACGGGCGGCTATCGCGGCAGCGTGCGCGCCGTCATCCGACACGCGGACAAACTCTACGTCGGCCACGCCGACGGCGTCACCATCCACGATCCCGCCACCGGCAACGCGACGCCCGCGACCGACGTTCCCGCGGAAACCAACGGCGCCATCTGCTTCGCGACGTCCGGCGGCCGGCTGCTCGTTTCACTTTCGGGTCTGCGCGAAATTCTGCCCGACGGCCGCCTCGTGCCGATCGCGCCAACTCCTCTCAATAGCCTGCTCGAATCGCGCGTGCATCCCGGACTACTCGTCGGTGGCACACCCGGCAGCGGCCTGTGGCTCTTTGCGCCGCGCGGCGCGAACTGGCAACCGCTCGGCCGGATGCTCGGCGTGCCGGCGTCGCTCGTGCGGATGATCGACACCGGCGACGGCTTCATCTGGGGCACTGCCGCGAACGGCGTCGTGTGGCGCGCGGACTTCCGCGCCGGCGTGCGCCTCGACGCGCCCGTTCAGCTTTTTGGGCCGGAACAGGGCGCGCCCGCCACCGTCGGGCGGGGCAACTTCACGCAGATCTTCTCCCTCGGATCGACGGTCGCCATCGCGGCCCGTGGATTCGTCGCGCGCTTCGATCCCATCGCGCAACGCTTCACGGCGGAGCACGGCATCCGTGATTTTCCTCCCGGCTTTGGCTTCGAGACCGTGCAGGTCGCGGCCGACGGCAGCGTGTGGGGCCAGACCCCGCCCGAGGCGGAAGGCACCGGCGAGCGCCTCTTTCATCTCACGCGCGATGCCGCCGGCGAGTGGCGCGCCGCGCGCTTCGCCACCGGCGTCCTGGAATCGCTCGTGATCAACAGCCTTTATTGCGAACCGGCCGGCAGCGCCCTCTGGCTGGCGACGCAGAGCGGCGCCTTTGCGATCGATACCGCCTGGCAAGCTCCCGCGGTGACGCCGCCGCTCCAAACCCTTGTGCGCAGCCTGCGGGCCGAGGACGGCACGGTCTGGCACGGCGACGGCGCGATCGCCACCGCCCCGGCGCCGCTGACGTTGGCGGCGGAGAAAAACGCCGTGCGCTTCGACTACGCGGCGCCTGCGCACAACACCGATGCGCGCAACCGCACCGCGACGCGCTACCGGACCCGGCTCGATGGGCTCGACGCCGACTGGTCGCCGTGGACCGCCGACACGTCGCGCAGCTTCACCAATCTGCCGGGTCGCGCGTTTGCTTTTCAAGTGCAGGCGCGCGACCTGCTCGGGCGCGAGAGCGCGTCGGCGAAATTCGCCTTTGCCGTCCTCCCCCCGTGGTGGCTCACCCCGTGGGCCTGGCTCGGTTACGCCGCGCTCGGAGGCGTCGGCGTCGCTGGCATCGTGCGCTACCGCACGCGCGTGCTGCGCCGGCACAATGATCGGCTCGAAAAGCTCATTGCCGCGCGCACCGAGGACCTGCGCCGGCAAAACGGCGAGTTGTCCCGGCTGCACAAACTCGAACTCGACGAGAAAATCACCGCGCGCCTCGCCGCCGAAAAATCCCGCCTCGAAGTGCTGCGCTACCAGCTCAATCCGCACTTTCTCTTCAACTCGCTCGCCGCCATCCGCGGCCAGATTCCCATGAGCTACGCCGCCGCGCGCTCAACGGTCGATCGGCTGGCGGATTTTTGCCGGCTTACGCTCCACGGCGGGCAGCCGGACGAATGTTGTCCGCTCGCGGAGGAGGCCGCGATGCTGCGCTCCTACCTCGACATCGAGCAGACGCGGCTGGGCGAAGGCCTGCGCGTCGCGTTCGACTTGGATCCGTCGGTCGAGAATCTTCTGGTGCCGCGCCTGCTGCTCCTGCCCCTCGTGGAGAACGCGCTGAAATATGGCCTCGCCACCAGTGCCGAGACGCTGGCGCTGCAAATCGCAGTGCGCCCCGAGGCGGATCGTCTCGTGCTGCGCGTTTCCAACACGGGCGAATGGGTCGATCGCGGCACGCGACCGGGCCTGCCGTCGCTCGGCATCGGTCACGAGAATCTCCGCGAGCGCCTCGAGCGCCACTTTCCCGGCACCCATGCGTTCACCCACCGCGCCGAGCCGGGCTGGGTGCATGTCGAACTTTCCCTTCCCTTGTCCGCGCTCCGCCACGCCGGCGCCCCGGGTTCGCCCCTGTCATGATCCGCGCCCTGCTCATCGACGACGAACCGATTGCCCGCGCCGACCTGCGTCAGCTCCTGGCGGTCCATTCCGACATCGCGGTGGTCGGCGAAGCACGTTCGGTCCAGAGCGGCCGCGAACTTCTGCGCACTGCGGACTACGAACTCGTGTTTCTCGACGTAATGCTGATCGGCGGCATGGGCTTCGATCTTGTCCCCGACATCCGTGCCGGCGCGCGTGTGATTTTCACGACCGGCCACGACTCGTTCGCCCTGCGCGCCTTCGAGGTCAACGCGCTCGATTATCTGCTGAAACCCGTGCAGCCCGGCCGGCTCGCGCATTCGCTGGCGCGCCTTGCCGCCGGCTCGGCGAATCCCTGGGAGAATTCCGCCGCTTCGCCCGCCGCCGTGCGCCGCCTGCGCGTGGACGACACCGTGCATCTCAACTCCGGCCGCCAGGCGCGCTTCGTCTCGGTCAGCGAAATCGGTCGGATCGAGGCGCAGGAAAATTACTCGCTCGTGTGTCTCGCCGACGGCACGCAGTGGCTCGTGCGCCGGACGCTCAAGGATTGGGAGGAAACGCTGCCGCCGGTCGAATTCTGCCGCGTGCACCGCACCACCATCGTGAACCTCGGCCGTGTCGCGTCGTATTCGAAGACCGGCCGCGTGCTCGAGCTGCGGCTGGAAGGCGATTCCGCTCCGGTGTCGGTCAGCCGCGAAGCGACCGCTGACGTGAAGACGCGCCTGACGGCGCGCCGCCCGGCACCACGTTAGCTGGGAGCCGCCTGCGGTCCGACCGCGGACGGCGTGGCCCCGCCCGGCTCGAGCGCCGCGAGCAGCTGGTCCACATCGAACGGCTTGCGCAGCACCACATCCGCGCCGAATCCTCCGGCGAGGCTGAGGCACTGGGCGGACGCGAGGTATTTGCCGCCGCCGGAAATCGCGATGATGCGCGGCGTCGGCTTGCGCACGCGGGCGGCCTGGATCAATTCGAGCCCGTCTCCGTCCGGCATGAGGATGTCCGTGATGAGCACATCGACCGAGACCGCGCGCAGGATCGCGATCGCCTCGCGTCCGGAGCGCGCCTTGATGACGGAATGGCCGCGAGTGCGGACGACATTCTCCAGAAAATCGGTGATCTCCGGGACGTCGTCCACCACCATGACAAGACGGGGGGAGAGATCACTCATGGGCGGGGCAGGCGGAGGAGTTCCGCGAGGTGCTTGCCGAGCATCAGCCACTCCTGGGCGAGGACGAACTTCGTCGCACCGGCGGCGGTTGCCCGCGCGGTGCGATCGACGCCGGAAACCGCCACGATCGGCAGGTCCGGATGCTGCCGGCGCAACGAGCCGAGCAACTCGACTGCCTCGGGCGAGTTGTTGAAATGGATCACCGCCGCGTCGAACCGCTCGCCTTCCGCCGCCAGCAGCGCCTGGGTTGGGCCGGCCACTTCCGCCACTTGAACCTGCGGGAAATTTCTCCGCAACGTGCGGGCGTAAAGCAGGCGTTCGTCCGCTGAATGGGCGTAGATCAAGATGCGGAGGGTTGGTCGTGGTTCGGGCAATTCATGGTCGGGGATGGACCATTTGCCCGGAACAGCAAGGGGAAGAACGACTCCCGAAGCGAATCGGGAAATCCCCTAGGCTGGATTATCCATCTTCACCACTTGGGCGCCTCGATTTGAAACGAAACGTGCTCCGTCCCCGCATGGAGCACAATCTCCCCGGGCTCGAGGATGCGGCGTCCGTCTGCGTCCGGAAACGACAGGTCGCGCTCCGGCTCGATCTCAAACCGGAATACCCGCGAGGTCCCGGCCGCAATCGGGGCCGACTCGAAGTGTTTCAGTTCGCGCAGCGGTCGCGTGATGCTCGCGGCCGGGTCGCGGATGAACCACAGCACCGACTCGACGCCGTCACGCGCGCCGGTGTTGGTCACCGTAACCTCCGCCGTCAATTTTCCCGTCAGACCGACGGTCGGCCGCTCCAGTTTGATCGGCCCGTAGGAAAACTGCGTGTAGCTGAGCCCATGACCGAATTCGTAGAGCGGCGTGCTCGGGCCGTCCCGATATTCGCCACTGGGACTCAAGCGCGCCCGCGGGCGCATGTTGTGATAGAGGGGGATCTGCCCCGTCGTGCGCGGCCACGTGACCGCGAGCTTGCCGGAGGGGTTGCGCCGGCCGAGCAGCACGTCGGCGAGTGCCGCCGCCGCCCGCGACCCGCCCGACCACGCGGCGACGATGGCGGAGACGCGCGGCTCGAGCGCGGCAATTTCCAGCGGCCGCCCACTAACGAGCACCAGCACCACCGGCTTGCCCGTCGCCGCCACCGCGAGCGCCAGCTCTTCCTGCCGGCCGGCGAGCCGCAACGACGAGCGCGAGGCATTCTCCCCGCTCATCCAGCCTTCCTCGCCCACCACGAGCACGGCGATGTCCGCCGCCTGCGCGGCCGCCACGGCCTCGGCGATCTCCGCGTCCGAACCGGCTTCGATGCCGCCCCCGCTCGCCAACAGCAATTCGACTCCGGCCGGCAGCCGGCGGCGCAATTCGTCCGCGATCGTCGGAGTCTCGGACGGCTGGCCCTGTTGCGCCCAGGAGCCGAGCAGCGACGCGGAGTAGTTGGCGATCGGTCCGAGCAACGCGATCTTTCGCGCCGTCGGAGCCACGGGAAGTGCGCCGTCATTCTTGAGTAGCACGAGCGACCGCGCGGCGAATTCCTCCGCGAACGCGAGCTGCTCCGGGTTCGGCGCCGCGCCGCTGAGCGAATTTTCCTCCGTGAACGGACGCTCGAACAGCCCCAGCTCAAACTTCAGTCGCAACACGCGTGCCACCGCCGCGTCGATTTGCGCCATCGGCACGCGTCCCTGCTCCACCAGCGCACGCAGGTGAGCGCGGTAAAGATTGTCGCTCATGTCGATATCGACACCGGCGGCGAGCGCCCGCTGTGTCGCCTCGGCCTCGTCGGCCGCGTATCCTTGGATGATCAATTGGCGCACCGCGGCCCAATCGGAGACGACCACCCCGTCGAAGCCCCAGCGCTGCCGCAAAATTTCATCGAGCGTGTGGCGATTCGCCGTCGTCGGAATGCCGTTGAGATCGTTGAACGCGCTCATCACGCCGCGCGCGCCCGCGCGCACGCCCGCCTCGAATGGCGGCAGATGCCGTTCCCACAATTCCTGCGGCGCCACCCACGTCGCGCTGTAATCGCGTCCGCCTTCGGAGGCGCCGTAACCGACATAGTGCTTCAACGTGGCCGCCACCGTGTCCGGACGAGTGAGATCGCTGCCCTGAAAACCCTGCACACTCGCGACCGCAAACGCGCTCGACGCGTGCGGAGACTCGCCGAACGTCTCGGCGATGCGCCCCCAGCGGGCATCGACGCTGTGATCGACCATCGGGGCGTAAGTCCAATCGATGCCGTGGGCGCGCGCCTCCGCCGCAGCCAGCGCGGCCCCGCGCCGCACCAAGTCCGTGTCCCACGCACCGGCCTGCGCGAGCGGGATCGGCAGAATCGTGCGATAGCCGTGAATGACATCGCCGGCGAACAACACGGGGATGCCGAGCCGCGATTCCTCGAGCGCGCGCTTTTGCAGCGCGTTGCGCGTCGCGAGCACTGTCGCCGGAGGCCCGGCGATGATGAACGAACCGTAGGTCGGCAGGTAGGCGTCGCGGCGTTCCTGCAGATTGTTCGGATTCGTGTCGCCGATGCCGCTCTGGTGGAGCTGGTCGATCTTCTCCTCGAGCGTCATCCGCCCGAGCAAATCGGCGACGCGCGCCGCGATCGGCAGCTCGGCGCGCCGATACGCCGGCAACTCCGCCGCACGGAGGAACGACCCACCCGAACCCACGACACACAGCCCCGCCAGGAAAAATCGATTCATCGACCTACTGCAAAATGACTCCACGGCCTGCGCGCAAGAGCCGTTCCGCCGGAGATCGCTGCAACGTCGGCTCAGGCCTTCTCCACGGAAATCTCGCCGTTGCGCTCCAGCCACGCGCGTTTCGCGTCCGCGGGGTGGACGGCGAACTCGTGCGACGGGTTCGTCCGGTCTTCACCTCCTCAGCGGCGCGAGAAACGCACGTCGAGCCACACCGCGACGGCGAGCACCACGCCGCGGGCGATGAACTTTATCTCGGGCGACACCGCCATGAGCGTCATGCCGTTCAGCAACACCGTCATGATCAGCGCGCCGAGCAGGACGCCCCAAACCGTGCCGCGTCCGCCCTTCAGCGCCACGCCCCCGATCACGCAGGCGGCAATGGCATCGAGTTCCATGAGTTCGCCGACGGTGGTCGTGGACGCGCCGGAATACGCCGTGACCAGGAAACCCGTGACCGCGACCATCGCGCCCATGATGGCGAACGCACCGACCAGCACGCGTTCGACGCGAATGCCGGAAAGACGCGCCGCCTCCTCGTTGCCGCCGATGGCGTAAAGGTAGCGGCCAAACGCCGTGTGCCGCGTCACGAAATAAATCAACGCCGTCGTCACGCCGAGAATCACGAGCGAAAGCGGCACGCCGCGGAACTGGTTGCACACGATAACCAGCCCGAGGCCCGCCGCCGTGCCGATGAGCGGCGCGAGCAGGGCGCGCGCCGCGGGCGGCACCGGCAATGAACGTTCCTGCCGTGCCCGTCGCCCGCGCCACCGCAAAATTGTCACGACTGCTCCCGCCGCGACCGCCAGCGCGAGTCCCGCGCCGTGCGACAGGTAGAAGGTGGTGAGTTGCGAATAGAGATTGTCCTCGTCGCCGCGCGATACGGGCACGGTTGAACTCTCGATCACCAGCCAGAACGCGCCTTTGAAAATCAACAGTCCGCCCAGCGTGATGATGAACGACGGGATGTGCTGCTTCACGATCAGCGTGCCCATCAGCACCCACAGCACGAGCGCCGCGCCCAACCCCGTCGCGAGCGCCGCGCCGGCGCTCCACTCGTGCTTGAAGACGAGCACCGCCGCGATGCCACCGATGAGGCCCACGCCGCTACCGACGGACAGATCGATGTTGCCCGTCAGGATCACGAGGAACATTCCAAGCGCCAGCGTGCCGACGGTGGAAAATTCGATCAGTAATTGCGTCAGGTTGCGGGCGCCGAGAAAGGCCGGCTCCTTCGTCGCAAAGAACGCCGCAGCGACCACCAGCGCGATGGGCAGCGCGAGGGATTTGATCAGGGCCGGAGATTTGAGGGAAGGGCTCATGGGTGCATGGCGGCGGCCAACAGTTTTTCCTGCGAAAATTCTGCGCGTGCGAACACGCCGCCGACACGGCCCTCCGCGAGCATCAGGATGCGATCGCACATCCCCATCAGCTCCGGCAGTTCGCTCGAAACAAGCAACACCGCACGGCCGTCGCGCGTGAGGCGATTGATCAAGTCGTAAACCTCGAGCTTGGCGCCCACATCGATGCCGCGCGTCGGCTCATCGAGCATCACGACGCGCGGTTCGGTCATGAGCGCCTTGCCGAGCACGACCTTTTGCTGGCCGCCGCCCGAGAGAGCGCCCGCCGCGACGGATTGGTCGCCAGCCTTGATGCGCAACGCCGAGAAAAAATGCTGGTTGCGCACCTCCTCGTCCGCCGCGCGGATCACGCCGCCGCGCGTGAACTGTCCGAGACTCGAGAGCGAGAGATTGAACCCGATCGACTCGTCGAGCACGAGGCCGTAGCGGCGCCGATCCTCGCTCGCCAGCACGAGGCCGCGCGCGATCGATTCACCGGGTTCCGGCGCTGCGTAGGTTTCGCCCGACAAAATCACCTGGCCCGCCGTGCGATGGCCCCAGGCGCCGAACAGGTGCATCAGCAACTCCGTGCGGCCCGCACCCATCAGCCCGCCGATGCCGAGCACCTCGCCCGCCCGCAGTTCGAAGCTCACGTCGCGCAAGAACGCCCCCGCTCCCCGCTCCGGCGCGACCGACAGCCCGCGCACGGCCAACCGCACTTCCCCACCCGTCGGCGCGGCGTGGCGCGGGAACAGCTCCGTGATTTCACGGCCCACCATGTGGCGGATCACCGCGGCGACGTCGCTCTCACGCGTCGCGAGCGTGGCGATGCTCTCTCCATCGCGCAGCACGGTGATGCGATCCGCGATCGCGAAGACCTCATCGAGTTTGTGCGAAATGTAGATGCATGTCGTGCCATTCGCGCGCAGGCGGCGCAGGTGGTCGAGCAGCACCCCGACCTCGTGCTCCGGCAACGCCGCCGTCGGCTCGTCGAGCACGAGAATGCGCGAGCGCTTGTCGAGCGCGCGGAGAATTTCGAGCAGTTGCTTCTGGCCGATGCCGAGTTCGCGCACCGGCGTGTCCGGCGCCAGCCGCAGGCCGAACTCCGCGAGCAGTTCCGCCGTGCGCTCGTGCATCCGTCCCCAGTCAATCAGCCAACCGCGGCGCGGCTCGCGACCGAGGAAAAGATTTTCCGCCACCGTCAGCTCATCAACGAGCGCGAACTCCTGCGTGATGACCGAGATGCCCGCCGCTTCCGCGTCGCGAATACTCGCGAACGCCGCGGCCCGGCCATCGACGCGAATCTCACCCTCATAAGAGCCGTGCGGATGGATGCCCGAGAGCAGTTTGATCAACGTGGATTTGCCCGCGCCGTTCTCGCCGCAAATCGCGTGAATCTCACCCGCGGCGAGATCGAACGTCACGTCGCGCAGCGCCACGACGCCGGGAAAGCGCTTCGTCAGCGAACGAACCTCGAGCAGCGGCGCGGACATGCGCGAAGCACGGCGGGGTTACTTCAACTTGTCCGCCGGGTGGAAGCCGGCGGCGACGACAGTTTCCATCATGTTCGACTGGTCCACCGAGATGGGCTCCTCGAAGACGCAAGGCACCTGTTTTGCGCCGTTGTCGATCGTCGTGGTCGCGGAAGGCTGGCCCCCCTTGGCGATCGCGACGGCGGTCTGCGCCGTGAGCGTCGCGAGCTTCGCGACCGGTTTGAACACCGTCATGCTTTGCGTGCCGCGCATGATGCGCTGGCAGGCGGCGAGGTCGGCGTCCTGCCCGGTGACGAGCTTTTTGCCCGCCAGGCCTTCCTCGATCAGCGCTTGAATCGCACCGCCCGCGGTGCCGTCGTTCGAAACGATGACGGCGTCAAATTCGTGACCGACCTTCGCGATCGCGGCGTTCATGATCTTCTTCGCGTTCTCGGGTTTCCAATCGAGCGCCCAGTCCTCCGCGACGACCTGCACGCGACCGGATTTGATCAGCGGGTCGAGGATGTTGTCCTGGCCCTGCTTGAACATCTTCGCGTTGTTGTCGGTCGGTGCGCCGTAGATGCGCACGATCCGCAGTGTGCGGTCGGTGGGAAGATTCTTGATCGCCCACGACGCCTGGAGTTCGCCGACCTTCACGTTGTCGAACGAGAGATAGACCGCGATCTCGCTGTTCAGGATCAGACGATCGTAGGAAATCACCGGGATGCCGGCTTCCTTCGCGGATTTCATTGCGCGGCTCATGGCGGCGCCGTTGTGCGGCACGACCACGAGCACATCGACCCCCTTGCTGATGAGGGATTCGATGTCTCGCACCTGCCGCGTATCATCGGAGTTGGCGGACTGCACCACGACGGACGCGCCGAGCTTTTCCGCTTCGGCGATGAACAGGTCGCGATCCCGTTGCCAGCGCTCCTCCTTGAGCGTGTCGAGCGAAAGACCGATCACGGGCTTGTCTTTCGAGGCGAAGGCGGCGACTGACAGCAGGGCGCTGGCGCCGACGGAAACGAGACAGCGGAATAGACGCATGAGGGATAAGTTGGAGAACCGCGGGAAGGTTAGAGCGAAGGCCGGCGGAATGTCCACGCGTTCTCCGCAGTGATTTCCGAAGTGTCCGATGGACGGCATCTCCTCGGCCCGAGGGATGCGTGCGCCGTTACGAGCCGAGCAGAAAGCGCAGCGGGATGTCCACGCGTTCGCGCCACGACTTCTCCGAGTGTTCCGCGCCGATGAACTTCTGCGTCATCCACAGCGGTCCGGGCACGTAGCCGCGCGCGCGCAGCGCGGCATCCATCCGTTGCTGGTAAGGCTCGTAGCGGGCGTCGAGCGTCTCAGTGCCGAAATCGAAGTAGAGTTTGTGCGCGCCCGGGCCGGGCAGGTGTTGCGCGAAGTAGTCGATCACGGCGCCATCCGCCGCGGGCCAATGGGTCGAGACGCAGCCGGCGCCGCCGAAGACCTGCGGATATTCCGCGACCGCGTAGCCCGAAATCAGCCCACCCATGCTCGAGCCCATGATGAACGTGTGCTCGCGCTCCGGCCGGGTCCGGTAGGTGCGGTCGATGAACGGTTTCAGTTCCTCGACGAGAAACTTCAGGTAGTTATCGGCCAGGAGACCGGCGTCGGCCTGCCGGAATTGCGCCAGCAAGCTCTTCAGCGCCGAGGGCGACGATGCTTTCTGCGGCATATATTCCGCAAATCGCGCCGCCGTGCACCACACGCCCACAATGATGGCTGGGCGCACTTCGCCGCGCGCGAGCAATTTCAACATCGCCTGATCCACACCCCACGGAATGCCATAGCTGCTGGTCGCGGCTTCAAAGAGATTTTGCCCGTCGTGCATGTAAACGACCGGATATCGCTCCGCGGAATTCGCGT
This sequence comes from Opitutus sp., assembly GCA_013821985.1. Taxonomy (GTDB): domain Bacteria; phylum Verrucomicrobiota; class Verrucomicrobiia; order Opitutales; family Opitutaceae; genus Didemnitutus. Next base: position 5,486 of record PNJQ01000015.1, on the reverse strand, counting down.
CGTAGCCGGGCGGCAGCCACACATCGACGTTGCGCGCCACGACGAACTGCGAGGGAAACGAGGCATGCTTGGCCAGCCGCGCCGACTGCGGAGCGGCGGCGCGCACCGGGAAGGCTGCACTGATCGCGGTGCCGGCCAGATTGTGGACCAGCACCCGATACTCCCCGGCATCCGCATCGGTCGGCGCTGCGACGGTGTAGGTCGCGTTTGTGGCGCCGGCGATGGGGGAGCCGTTGCGCAGCCACTGGTATTCGAACGGCGCCGTGCCTTCGGCCTCGACCTGCAAGGTGAGCGGCGTGCCCGAAGTCCGCGCGATCTCCGCGGCGGGGACGCGCTTCAGTCCGGGCGTGCGCGAACCGGCGATGCCTTGGACCGAAGTGGTCGCCGCGATTTTGAGACGCGCTACGCTCGCGCTCGTCGCGTGGCCGCGCAGGTCGTCAAAGGTCGCGATGAGGTCGAATTCCTCGCCGGCCGCGAGATCGGCGGGCGGGCTCCAGAAAATGCGATACGGCGCTGCATCGTCGGTGCCGAGCAGATCGAACTGGTTCGGGCGCGAGGCGCGCTTGAGCACGAAAGTCACCTCGCCCACTCCGTCGCCGCCGCTCACGTCGGCCCGAATTTCCCGGCGCACGGGAAACGTCAATCCGTCCACTTCGCGTGTGCCGCCGGCAAACGTGCCGCCGGCCGCCGGATTTGCGAGCGTGAGCTTCGCGCGCTCCGCAGGCGCGGCGAGCGGCTGCTCCGCGCGCCACACGGCGAATTGCAGGGGCGCGAGCGTCACCTCGATTCCGCCCGTTTCATTCGCCGCCAACACCTCGCCCTCGCTCGCGTCTGGCATTCGCGAATCAAAAATCCGCGCCACGCGCGCACCCGCCGGCTGGCTCGTCGGAATCGCGACCCGCACGGCCCCCGTGCGGGAGTTGTTGAATGCCGCGACGTATTCGACGCGCTCGCTGCGCTCGACCCGGGAGAATGCCGCGACGCTGTCGTGTCCGGTGAGGCGCGGGATCATCGCGCCGGTGCGCAGAGCGACATGCCGGGCGCGCAACGCGCCGAGGCGCGCGAAGAATTGATAGAACGGGTGCTGCGAATCGAATTTGTCGTCCGCGCCAGTGCGCGTCGTGGCGAGCAGCTGCGCCTTCCGGAAGTCCGGCGCCTGCGACGCGAACATGCTTTCCCGCGCCTGCATGTCGTTGCCGCCCGCGCCGATCATGCCCTGCTCGTCGCCATAATAGACCACCGGCGACCCGCGCGAGAGGTAGAGCAGGCCGTGGCCGAGTTTGGTCAATTCGGCGAGTTGCGCCCCATCGGCGCCAGTGTTGTCCTGCATGAGAAAATAGCCGAAGCGCCCGGCGTCATGGTTGCCGAGAAACGTGGTCGTCGTGTGGACGTTGCTGTCGTGGTCGGTGTAGTAATCGTCACGCGCGAAGAAGTCCGCGAGGCCCGACGCCGTGCCGCTCTGCGACACGAAACGGCGTGCAGCCGCGAAGAAGCCGAAATCGATCGTCGTGTCGCCGGGGAGGATGTTGGTGGAAAACTCCGCCAGCACCGCGGGATCGCCCGCGTCGTTATAGACTTCGCCGAACTGGACGAAGTCGGGCCGCCCGAGTTCGCGCGCGCGGCTGCGAATCGCGGGACTGAACGCCTGCCAGAATTCGTTGTTCACGTGCCGCATCGTATCGATGCGGTAGCCGTCGATGCCGACCTCCAGCCATTGCTGGAAGATGTCGATGAAACCCTGCACGACGCGCGGGTGCTCGGTGAACAGATCGTCGAGGCCCACGAAGTCACCCTGCGTGGAATTCTCGCCAAGGAAGAGCGTGTTGCCGCGATTATGATAATAGATCGGATCGTTGAGCCACGCCGGATTCTTCACGGCCTTCTCCGCGGCGGGCACGGTCGGCACGTAGGCGAAGCTCTTCTGCGGATCGAGCGCCGGAAACGCGGCGGGATCGTTCAAGCCGTTGAACATGACGCGGCGCAGATCGAAGGTGTTGCCCAGCGCGTCCCGGTAAGGCGCCTCGGCCAGCGAACGATAGCCGGTCTTGCCGCCTTCCGGGGCGATGACATCCGCGGTGTGATTGACGATGATGTCCATATAGACCCGCAGACCGCGCGCGTGCGCCTGACGGACGAACTCGCGATACTCGTCGTTCGTGCCAAGGTGGGGATCGACCGAGAGAAAGTCCGTGATCCAGTAACCGTGGTAACCCGCGGTGCCGCTCTGCATCGGCTTGTTCTTGAAGGGCGGCGTCACCCACACCGCGGTCACGCCGAGTTGCGTCAGGTAATCCAGCTTCGCGGTGAGGCCGGCGAAGTCGCCGCCCTGGAAGTGCGAGATCTTCGTCGGATCGAAGCCGTGCTCGTCCGGCCCGCCGGCGTATCCGCCGGTGTCGTTGTCCGCGCGGCCGTTGGCGAAACGATCAGTCAGCACAAAATACACGGTCTGCCCCGCGCCGGGATGCGTGAAGCGCGGCACCGCCACGCCCGCGGCGGTGGACGGCTGCGCCACAGAGAAACTGACAGCGGCAAAAAGTGTGGCCAATCCGGCCAGCGCGCGAGACGGGGTGAACAGCATCATGGGGAGTGAAGCGAAGCTGCGCGCCGAGGCGAGCGCGGTCAAACGACGCCCCGGAGAGAAGTCTTGCATGGCCGGGAAAAAACTTAGGTCGGCCCGGCAAAACCGGGCGCGCGCCACGTGGGGGCGCTTGATCGCGGCGCAGGGTTGCCGCGCGCCCAGCGGTTGTTTTTCCCTCTGAGAAACGCATCACTTGTCATTTCCGACGCATCGCTTGCTCCGGCGTTGCGGCAAGGGCAGCTGACCTAAGAGTTGTCCGAACCATCTCGGTTTTTTGGCCCCAATGCGCGTCGCGGTTCGGCGCGCACCAGCTTCACTCTTCCACACTGCGGGCAGCATTTTTGCCGCCCTTCGACACCCTAACACGACTGGAGCTGCTGTTTCACTCCCCATGCACACCGCTAACATTCCGATTCACAATGCGCGCCGATTCCTCTTTCGAGGTTTGGTCGCCGGCCTGATTGCCACTCAGGCCCTCTCTGGTTTTGCCCAGAGCGCCCCCGCCACCACCGACGAAGAGAAAAAGGAGGACGAGAAGATCGTCACGCTCGACGCCTTCAAGGTCACCGCCGGCTTCGCCGGTTCGCTCGCCGCCGCCGCGGAGCGAAAGCAAAATTCGAACGTGATCATGGAAGTGATCACCGCCGAGGATCTCGGCAAGCTGCCCGACGTCTCGATTGCCGATGCGCTCACGCGTCTCCCCGGTCTCGCCGCGCAGCGCACCAACGGTCGCGCGCAACAGATCAGCTTGCGCGGTCTCGGACCTGACTTCTCGGTCGCAACCCTCAACGGTCGCGAGCAAGTCTCGACCAATCTTAACCGCGGCGTGGAGTTCGACCAATATCCGGCTGACCTCCTCAACGAGGTCGAAGTCATCAAAGGCTCCCGCGCCGATCTCGCCGCCCAGGGTCTCTCGGGCACGATCAACATGAAATCCGTGCGCCCGCTCGATCGCGGCAAGCGCATGACCGCCGTTTACGCCAATTACGAATTCAACGAGCTCGGCCAGCTCACGCCCGGCGTCAAGGACAGCGGCTATCGCTCCGGCCTGACCTACATCGACCAGTTCATGGACGGCAAGCTGGGTGTCGCCCTCGGCATCTCCCTCGTCAATTCGCCGTGGGCGGGCGAACAGTTCCAAGCCTGGGGCTACCCGACCGACGGCGCGAACGCCCTCGTCCTCGGCGGCACCAAGTCCTACGTCCGCAATTCGATCATCGATCGCAAGGCCATCATGTTCGTCGTCCAATACAAGCCGAGCGACAACTTCGAGATGAACTTCGATCTCTACCGCTCGGATTTCCAAGAAAAGCAGCTCCTCCGCGGCATGGAAATTCCGCTCTGGTGGAGCGGCGCCTCCGCCCAGGCCGGCTACACCGCCTCGAACGGCTACGTCCCGACCATGACCTTCAACAATGTCATGCCGGTCGTCCGTAACGACGTGTTTGTCCGCGACGCCAACCCGATCGCCATGGGCGCCAACTTCAAGTTCGCGCAGCAGTCGTCCTGGCCCATCGAACTCGATTTCGGTTACTCGAAGATCAAACGCGTGGACCGTAACCTCGAGAGCTGGTCCGGCATCAGCTTCCGCGGCACGCCGTTCACGACAGCCGATTCCGTCCGCGTGAATCTCATTCCGGGCAGCATCCCGCAGCTCACCACGACAAAGAATTACGCCGACGGCAGCGTCCTCCGCCTCTCCGATCCGCAGGGCTGGGGCCCGACCTCCCTCCCCGGCGGCGGCATGCACGGTTACCAGAAGTTCTTCAACGCGTTCGACGAGCTCGGCTCCATCCGCGCCGCGACCAGCCACAAACTCGAGAAGTGGGGCTTCCAGTCCGTGGACGCCGGCGTCGTTTACACGGACCGCTACAAGCGCGACGGTGAAACTCCCTCCGGCTTTATCTCGCCCGCCAACAATGCCAACACGCTCCCGCTCCCGCCGAGCGTCGGCACGACCGACATGGGCTTCATGGGCCTCGGCCGCATCTACGCTTACGACCCGTTGGGCGCGTTCGCGTCCGGCATCTGGGCGTTCACGCCCAACACCGACAGCGGCATCGTGGCCAACCGTTACCAGATCCGCGAGAAGGTCTCCCAATATTACAGCAAGCTGAACATCGACACCAAGGTGGGTTCCATCCCGGTGGTCGGCGATCTCGGCCTCCGCGCGGTCAACACCGACCAGTCCTCCACGGGCTACTCGGCCAACGGCGCGCTCCTCACCCCGGTCAACGCGGGCGACAAATACTGGACCATCTTGCCGAATTTGAACCTGAACTTCAACGTTGCCGAGCGCACCTACGTCAAGGTCGGCCTCTCGCGCCAGATGGCCCGTCCGCGTATGTTCGACCTCCGCGCCTCGCGCACGTGGGGCTACAATCCGGCCAACGCCGCGGCCACCACGCTGCAGAACAGCCCGTGGTCCGGCGGCGGCGGAAACTCCAAGCTCCGCCCCTGGCTGGCCGACTCCGTCGATCTCTCGATCGAAAAATACTTCGCAGACAACAAGGGCTACTTCGCCGTCGCCGGTTTCATGAAGAAGCTCAAGAGCTATGTCTATGAACAGCAGTCCGTCGCCGACTTCACCGGTTATCCGGTCTTGGCCGGTCCGGCTCCGACGCTTCGGCAGGGTATCGTGTCCCAGCCGGTTAACGGCGAAGGCGGCCGCATCACCGGCCTCGAGTTCACGCTCTCGCTTTCGTCTGAAATGTTCACCGACTTCAAGGGCTTTGGCGTGATCATGAACGGAGCCTACACCGACAGCTCGATCGCCCCGTGGGGCCCGGGCAACGGCACGGCGCCCATCGCCGGCCTGTCCCGCAAGGTCGCCAACATCACTGCCTACTACGAAAAGGACGGCTTCTCCATCCGCGTGAGCGACCGCTACCGCTCGGAAAATCGCCAA
>PNJQ01000014.1 GCA_013821985.1 Opitutus sp. | reverse complement strand
CGTTCGCGGCCCAGTTCTGGACGGTGATGTATTGGATCTTCGCGCCCTTCATCGCCACGAGCTCGACCACCGCGCTGTGCAGCGTGGAAGTGGAGAATTTCGGCGCGGTGCACCCTTCCATGTAAACCACCTCGGCGCCTTCGTCGCAGATGATGAGCGTGCGCTCGAACTGGCCGAAGTTTTCCGCGTTGATGCGGAAGTAGGCCTGCAGCGGATGCGAGACCTTGACGCCCGGTGGAACGTAGATGAACGAGCCGCCCGAGAACACGGCGCTGTTGAGCGCGGAGAATTTATTGTCGCCCGTTGGGATGACCTTGCCGAACCACTTGCGGAAAATTTCCGGGTGCTCGCGCAGCCCTTCGGTCGAGTTGACGAAGATGACGCCCTGTTTCGAGACGGCTTCCTTGATGTTCGAGTAGGCCGCCTCGGAGTCGAATTGCGCTTCGACGCCGGCGAGGAACTTGCGCTCCTGCTCGGGAATGCCGAGGCGTTCGAAGGTCTTCTTGATGTCGTCGGGGACCTCGTCCCACGTGCGCTTCGGCTTCTGGCCGCTCGAAAGATAATAGCGGATCTTGTCGAAATTAATGTTCTCGAGATCCTTCGTCGCCCAGTGCGTTGGCATGGGTTTGTCGAGGAAGGTCTTCAGCGCCTTGAGGCGGAAATCGAGGATCCAGTCCGCCTCCTTTTTCACCGAGGAGATGTAGCGGACGGTGTCGGCGTTGAGGCCGGTGCCGGCGTCGAATTCGTATTTGACGTTGTAACTGAAGTTGCCGGCGGACTGGTCGATGCCCGCGACGGGGTTCTCGACAGGAATGTCGAGGGCGGTATCGGTTTCACTCGGAGGTTTCATGGCGGAAGGGGAGCGGAGATTTTTAGGTTTTGATCACAGAGGCAGTAGGAGGGGCTCAGAGGCCACGGAGGATTGGGAGCTGGTCTAGGTTCTCTGTGTCCTCGGTGTTTCTCTGGTTTTCTCTGTGACGGGATCGGTATTCCGAATCAGACTTTGACGAGTTCCTTCTTCACCCAGTCGTAGCCCTTTTCCTCGAGTTCGAGGGCGAGGGACTTGTCGCCGCTCTTCACGATGTGGCCGTCCCACATGACGTGCACATAGTCGGGCACGATGTAATTCAGCAGGCGCTGGTAGTGCGTGATGAGGAGGATGCCGAGCGTCGCGCCGCGGAGGGCGTTGACGCCTTCGGAGACGATGCGGAGCGCGTCGATGTCGAGGCCGGAGTCGGTCTCGTCCATAATGGAGAACTTCGGTTCGAGCATCGCCATCTGGAGGATTTCACAGCGCTTTTTCTCGCCGCCGGAAAAGCCTTCGTTGACCGAGCGGGAGGTGAATTTCCGGTCGATCTTCAGCATGTCCATCTTCGAGTAGAGACGCTTGTAGTAACCGGTCGCGTCGAGTTCCTCGCCTTCGGCCATGCGCGCCTGCACGGCGGCGCGGAGGAAGTTCGCGATCGAGACGCCGGGGATTTCGCTCGGATATTGGAACGCGAGGAACAGGCCGCTGCGGGCGCGCTCATCGACTTCCATCGTGAGGATGGATTTGCCGTCCATCAGCACATCACCGCTCGTGATCGTGTAGTCCGGATGACCGGCGATCGCCTTGGCGAGCGTGCTCTTGCCGGTGCCGTTCGGGCCCATGATGGCGTGCACTTCACCCTGTTTGATCGTCAGGTTGAGGCCTTTGACGATGGGCTTTTCGCCGATGCTGATGTGGAGGTCTTTGATTTCGAGTTGGCTCATTGCGGTAAGTGGGGAAGGAGAGGGCGGAGAGGAAAAGGGGGCGGAATTCAGTTCGTTTCGGGTGCGGCCTTGCCGCGGAAACTCAGTTCGATGGCGCTCGCGTCGTAGCCGGGCGGAAGAACTCCGCGGAGCTTCGCGAGCAATTCGGCCGGCACGTCAATGTCGTGCACTTCGCCGGTCGTCTCGTCGTGAAAATGCGCGTGCTCGTGCAGGTTCGGGCAATAGCGCGTCGGCGCGCGGTCAAAATTCACCTGCCGCACGAGGCCGTTTTGCACGAGCGTCTCGAGACAATTATAGACGGTGGCGAGCGAGATGGTCGGCATCTGCGACTTCACGCGGGCAAAAATTTCGTCCGCGGTCGGATGATCGCGTTTTTCGAGGATCACCTTGAAAACGACTTCGCGTTGCGGCGTGGGTCGGAGACCGCTGTCGGTCAGGCGCTTGGTGAGCGCGGAGGATTCGAGGGAAGTGGCCATGGAGCGAAGAGCACCAAAGCAAGCCCGTTGGGACTGAGTTTCAAGTAGGAATTAGAATTATTCTAAATCCATTCGCGTCATCACTGGCCCCCATTCAATCCGTGCTATCCCACAGCATACGCGAGAGATACGATGCCACAAACGGGAATCTCCTGCACAGTTGCCGGGAACTTGGCGTAGGCGCTGCGTTCATTTTAGGCAGCCGCTCGCTCCGCTTTGGCGCGGGTGCACCGGAAAATTGGATGGAGACTCCCCCGCACCCCCCTTAGCCGTATTCGCTGGATGAATTTATACCGCCTTAACGCTGCCCTGCTCGCGGCATTCGTGCTCCCCGCGCTGCTGTCGCGCGCCGGCGCCATCGAGCGCGCCACAGTGAATCACGATTACGTGAAACAGATCGCCGCCGAGGTCGCGAAGGAACCGCACGAGTCGCCGCGCGAGCAGGTGACGGCCTATTTCAGGAAACTCGGCTACGACGACTATCGCCGCATCCGCTTCATTCCGGACGCGTCGCTCTGGCGCGGCGACAAGCTGCCGTTTCAGATCCAGTTTTTCCATCCCGGCTATCTCTTCAACCAGACCATCGAGCTGAACGAATTCACGCCGACGCATACGCAGCCGATTCCGTTCTCGGTTAAATTTTTCGATTATCAGAATCTCACCCCGTCGTTTTGGAGCCGCCGCGGCCTGAATTACGCGGGCTTCCGCGTGATCCACGAACTCAACGCGCCGGAAAAATGGGACGAGGTCGTCTCGTTCCTCGGCGCGAGCTACTTCCGCGCCCTGGCGAAAGGTCAGCGCTACGGCATCTCCGCCCGCGGCCTCGCGCTCAACGCCGGCGGTCCCGCGACCGAGGAGTTTCCGTCGTTCATCGAATTTTGGCTCGGCAAACCCGACCCGTCCTCGAAATCGCTCACTCTCCACGCGCTGCTCGACAGTCGGAGCGTCACCGGTGCCTACACCTTCGTCATCACGCCGGGCGAAACGACGATCGTCGATGTGCAGGCGTCGTTGTTTTTTCGCCAGGGCGTGGAGCTTCCCGGCATGGCGCCGATGAGCAGCATGTTCTGGTATGGCGAGAATTCGCCCGATCGCTTCGGCGACTTTCGCCCGGAGGTGCACGACTCCGACGGCCTGTTGGTTGCCGCGACGAAGGACGAGCGGCTGTGGCGTCCGCTCATCAACCCGACCACGATTCTGCGGAGCGATTTCGCCGCGCCAGCGTTGAAAGGCTTCGGTCTCCTGCAACGCGACCGCGATTTCCGCAGCTACGAGGATCTCGAGGCGCATTATCACGCGCGTCCGAGCATTTGGGTGGAGGCCATCGGCCAGTGGCCGGCCGGACGGGTGCGTTTGGTCGAGATGCCGACGAAGGACGAATACCACGATAACATCACCGCCTTTTTCACCCCCGACCAGCCGGTCGCTCCCGGCACATCCCTCGACCTGCACTGGCGCTTGCATTGGACAAATCAACGCGTCTTTGGCGGTCCCGAAGGCTGGGTGCGCGCCACGCGCCAGACGGCCGAGGACGGTCGCCGCGGTCGGACGCGCTACGTGATCGATTTCGACGGATTGTCCGTGAAGTCCGTCCCCGCCGACGCCGACCTCGAGGCGGATGTCTCCATTCGCGGTGAGGCGAAGCTCGAACACCAGAACGTCGTGCGCAATGACACCGACGGCTCGTGGCGTCTCGTGCTCATTGTCACCGCTGCGCCCGACGCGCCCTCGTCGGAATTGCGCGCGCGACTCAAACTCGGTGACCGCGTCCTGACGGAGACCTGGGCCATGACATGGAAACCGTGAGCGTCAGCCCTCCAGTCGCCGACGCTGCGGCGTGGGCGGAAGCGCGTGAACGCGTGCAAGGCTACCTGCGGGCGCACGGGGTGCCCGCGACGTCTCTCGGAGAGTTGAGCGAACAGGTGTTGCAGTTCGCGCGCGAGCGTCACGCCGCGCAACCTGATCTGCCTCCCGTCGAGCTCGCCGCCGACGCCGCGATTCTGCTCATCGAAGGCTGGATTCAACACATCGTGGGGCTGAACGAGAATGAGGGCCCCGGCCGCCGCCTCGCGCACGAACGCGCCGCGGTGCATCTCGCCGCCATCCCACAGCGCTGGTCGCAGCATTTCCTCAACGAACAGGATCCGCCGCCCGAACTTGTCGCGGAACTGCGCAAGACCTATGTGCAGGCCGGGCCTGATCTGGAATTCTCCAACATGATGCCGCGCCCGATCGACCTCGGCCCGGTTTCGGACATGGCGGACACGACCTGGCGCACCTTCGACAAATGGCCGTTTCTGCGCGGCGTTGCGACGTGGGCGCTCTACGTCGGCGCCCTCGCGCTGGCGTTCTACGCGGTGCGCTACTGATGAATCCGCTTCTTCAGGATGCTCAGCGCGAGGGAGGCCGGGACCGCTGGGCCCGCCGAAACTCGTTCGCGGCGCGCCCAGCGGTCCCGCCGCACCGCACAACGCCGACTCCAGCCGGCGAGGCGAGCTTCTCCTGATCATGGCGTTCCGCTGGAAAGTTCCGCTGTTGGACTTTGAGTTGCGCTCGCCTTCGCGCATCACGCGCCGGCGCACGGGCATCGTGACCTTCGTCGTGCTCGTAACTGCGACCGGCTCGTTCCTCATGGGCGATCTGCTCTGGGGCATGCCGTTGAAAGGCTCCGCGTGGATCGTGTGGGCGTTGTTCACGTTGCTGTTCGGGCTGCTGTCGTTCGGCGCGTCGCAGGCATTTTTCGGCTTCATCGCGCGCCGCGGGCGCGGCGATCGCGCGACGATCTTCAACACCCTGCCCGCCGATCCATCGACGGTCCCGCTCGCGCCGACCGCGATCGTGTTGCCGGTCTATAATGAGGATGTCACGCGCGTGTTCGCCGGCTTGCGCGCGATCTACCGTTCCCTCGAACGCACGGGTCAGCTGGAGCATTTCGATTTTTTCATCCTCAGCGATTCGACCGAGCCCGATCAATGGGTGAAGGAGGAACTCGCGTGGGTCGAACTCAGCCGCGAGCTCGGCGCGCGCGGCCGGCTTTTTTATCGGAAGCGCCGCATCAACTCGAACAAGAAGGCCGGCAACCTCGGTGACTTCCTCCGTCGCTGGGGCAAACGCTACCGCTACATGGTCGTGCTCGATGCCGACAGTGTCATGTCCGGCGACACGATCGTGCAGCTCGTGCGACTGATGGAGCGCAACCCGCGCGCCGGCCTCGTGCAAACCGCGCCGGTGTTGATGGGCGCGGAGACGCTCTTCGCGCGCGTGCTGCAATTCTCCGCGCGACTCTACGGCCCGATTTTTCTCGCCGGCCTGAATTACTGGCAACAGGGCGAGGGCAACTACTGGGGCCACAACGCCATCATCCGCGTGAAGGCGTTCATCGATTACGCGGCACTGCCGCAGCTGCCGGGCCGCGAACCATTCGGTGGACGCATCCTCTCGCACGATTTCGTCGAAGCCGCGCTGTTGCGGCGTGCCGGTTATGAAGTGTGGCTGACGCCGGGGCTCGAGGGCTCCTACGAGGAGTGTCCGCCGTCGCTGATCGACTACGCGAAACGCGACCGCCGCTGGTGTCAGGGGAATCTGCAACACACGTGGCTGCTGCTCGCGAAGGGACTGCGGCACATCAGCCGCATCCACCTCGCGATGGGCATCCTCGCCTACACGTCGTCTCTTTTCTGGTTCGTGTCGCTCGTCATCGGCACGCTCGTGATGATCGGTTTTTCCGAAACCGGTCTCACGTGGCTGCCCGAGCCGGGCGTCGCGGGTTTGCTCGGCCTCGGCGCCGGCGCGCAGGCGGGCGTGCTCGTCATCGGCACGTTCGTGCTCTTGTTCCTCTCCAAGATTCTCGCGGTGCTCGACCTCGCGCTGCAACCCGGCGGCACCGCGCGCTACGGCGGCTTGCGCAAAGTCACGGCCGGCGTGCTGCTCGAAATGGTCTTCTCCGCGCTGCTCGCGCCGATGCTGATGCTGTTCCACGCGAAGTTCGTCGTCTCCACGCTGCTCGGCAGCGGCGTAAAGTGGGCGACGCAACGCCGCGAAGTGGAGGACCGCATCAACTGGACCGAGGCGATCGAAACGCATCGCGGCCACACGATCCTCGGCGTGATCTGGACCGTTTTGCTCGCGATGTTCGCGCCCGGCCTGCTGCCGTGGATGTCGCCCGTGCTCGCGGGCATGCTGCTCTCGATCCCGTTTTCCGCGCTTACCGCGCAACGCAGCGTCGGACAAGCCGCGCGCCAGGCGGGCCTCTTCTGCACGCCCGACGAAATCGATCCCCCGGCGGAGCTGCGCGACCTCGAAGCGCGGATGCACGCGCAGGAAAACGACGCCGCGCGCGAAACCTGGGACGGACGCGACGTCGCGTTCACCGCCGCCATCGTCGATCCCTACGTCAACGCCGTGCACCGTTGCCAGCTCCGCGACCGTCCCGGCCGCGCGGCGAGCATCACGGAGTATTTCACGATGATGCAGGAGCACCTCCTGCGCGAGGGTCCGGCGGCGCTCAAGGCGCACGAAAAGACCGCGCTGCTCGCCGATGCGAACTCGATCGAGCGGCTCCACCGCGAAGTCTGGACGCGGCCGCTCGACGAATTGGCGCCCTGGTGGCGCGAAGCACTCGCCCGCTACACGCAGCCACGCGCGGCGTGAGCGATTGCAACAGGGAGCCCGGCCTCTCCGAGGACGGGTGGTCCCGCGCCCGGAGGTCGCGGGCTACCGGCCGGCCTGCCAGCACCAATGCCACGGCTCGTAGCCGATGCCGTGCGGATTGTTCTTGGGATACGAAAGCCGGAAACCGAATTCGCCGGCGCGCCGCTTCAGCCAGCGATACTCCTTCGTCTTCTCGAACGCGGCCTCGAAATGCTCACTCTCGTCCGGAGAACCGATGTCGATCGCGCGGCCGGTGTGATGTTCGCTGCAACCGGGCGCGGCAACGAAGCGCAAAATGTCCGCGAGCGGCCGGCCGGTTTTGAGCTTTGCGCGGATGATCGTTGTCTGCCGCGCCACGCTGCGAAAGCCGGAAAGCGGCAGCAATGTCATGCCGTCGGTCTCGGCGGCGGCGCGCATCTTTTTCCACGCGGCGGCAGCGCGCGGCGTGAGCCGCACCGCTTTGCCGTCATCCGGCGCGCGCCCAACCAGCACCAAGCGAATTGCCTCGCGCTGCAACGGCAGCCCGCGCACCCGCGGGTAATCGACCGGGATGCCGAGTCGCGTCCAGAGCTCCGCCACGCGACGAGGGAGGGGCTTTGGTGGGAGGGGCTTTACGCCCCGACGTGCAACTAGCGCAGCCATTCCGGAAAGGGAGTCTCGGAATTTGTGAACGGTGCGAACCATTTCCAATCCTCCGGAGCCCAGTAGAAGCCAGACCACTTTTCATCCGATCGGACCAACCCAGCGCGATAAGGATTGAGGAAGATGTAGAGAAATACTGGCAAAGCATCTTCGTCGGCCCGCATTTGGTGATCGTAGTAACCGTCCTGCCAGGTGAGTCCGTTACGGCGCAGCGTCGGTGCGAGCCGGCCTTTGAAACGGCGGACGTTCTCTGCCAGCGAAGCCCTGACGCCAAGTCGAACGAGCGCGTGGATGTGATCCGGCATCGTCACCCATGTGCGAACCATCCAGTCGCCTTCGTGCTCAAGTTTCTCCCGCTCCGCTGTGATTGGCGCCAATAGTTCGGAGCCCGCAAGTTTATCAGTCGGTCTCGTGGCGTTGAACGTGAGAAAGTAATTCGACCCCTCGGCCGACCACCGAAAACGGCGCAACGCTGCGTAGCCATCCCCAGGAAGTCGCGAGCCGTGAGCCGTGGGGGTCATGCAACGTCGGGGCGTAAAGCCCCTCCCACCAAACTAGCCACCGTGCTCGGCCAGCCAGCGCTCTGCTTCGATCGCGGCTTGGCAACCCATGCCGGCGGCCGTGATGGCCTGACGGAAAACGTGATCGGCGCAATCGCCGGCGACATAGACGCCGGGCGTCTTCGTCTTCACCTGTGAACCGGCGGCTGGGACGAAGTAGCCTTGCTCGTCGGTATCGACGGCGTCTTTGAACGGCGCGGTGTTCGGCACGTGGCCGATGGCGACGAAGATGCCCTTTACCGGGAGCACGCTCTCCGCATTCGTCTTCACGTTGCGGATCTTGAGTCCGCTCACGGCGCCGGCCTCGACGCCCTCGACGGCGACCGGCACGCTGTCCCACACCGGCGTAATTTTCGGGTGCGAGGTCGCGCGATCGGCCATGATCTTCGAGGCGCGCAGCGCATCGCGGCGGTGCACGAGATAAACTTTGCTCGCGAAACGCGTGAGGAACAACGCCTCCTCCGCCGCGCTGTCGCCGCCGCCGATGACCGCGACTTCCATGTTGCGGTAGAACGCGCCGTCGCACGTCGCGCACGTCGTCACGCCCTTGCCGCCGTAAAGCTCCTTTTCCCCGGGGATACCCGTCATGCGCGGCGAGGCGCCAGTGGCGATGATGACGACCTTCGCCTTGATCGCGCGGTCGGCGAGTTGGAGCGTGTGCGGCCACGCCGACGTGTCGAGCGCGACGACCGTGCCGCTCTCGTAACGCGTGCCGAATTTCTCCGCTTGCTTGCGCAGGTTCTGCATCAGCATGAAGCCATCGACGCCCTCCGGGAAACCGGGGAAATTCTCGACCTCCGACGTCGTCGTGAGCTGGCCGCCCGGCAGTGAGCCCTCGATGACGAGCGGCTGCAGGTTGGCGCGGGCGGTGTAGATGGCGGCGGTCAAACCGGCGCAGCCGGTCCCGACGATGACGACGTTTTCAACTTGGGCGGACATGAGAGAAGTGCGCGGAAAAGAGCCCAATAATTCCCCCAGCGCAATCCCGCAGATTGATTTGGGCCGCTTGGACCACGGCCCGCACGCACGGTGCGGTGTTCGCGTGCGTTCCGCTTCACCGGGCCACTCCGCGCTCCCTGAGGATGGCGGTCGTGGCATCGGCGAATGCCCGCGCCGCGACCGGTCGATGCGCGCCGCGGCGCCACAACAACCCCACGCTGCGTCGTGGGGTTGGCTGAGTCAGTGCGATGGCCTGCACGCCGATATCGCGCCGGCAAAGCGCGAGCGCCGGCAGGATGCTCGCGAGCGGCGCCTGGCGGAGCGTGGCGAGGATACTTTCGATCGAATTCATCTCCAACTGGACGCGCGGCACGACGTGCGCGGCGGCAAAGGCCCGGTCGATCAACTGCCGCGTGCAGAACCGCGGCGCCAGTAACACGAGCGGTTCGCGCACGATCTCGGCCACGCGCAGCACCCGCCGGCGCGCGAGGGGATGACTCGCGCTCACCACGGCCACCAGTTCCTCCGTGAAGAGCTTTTCTCCCTCCAGACCGGCCTGGCCCGGAGGAAGGAATCCGACGCCGAGGTCGAGCCGCCCGCTTTCCAAACCGGATTCGATGTCCTCGACGGCGAGCTCCGCGCACGAGACCTGGATTCCGGGGTGCGCCGCTGTGAAGCGACTGACGATGTCGGGCACGACACACGCGTTGACCGTCTGCACGACGCCGACCCGCAGACGTCCGCGCTTCAGCCCGCGCAACTCCCCGAGTTCCGCCTGGGCTCCGTCGAGTTCACGCAACACCCGCGTGGCATAAGGCCGCAGCGCCTGTCCCGCCGCGGTCAGCCGCACCTGCCGCCCAACACGGTCGAAGAGCGGCAACCCGAGTCGGTCCTCAAGCTGGCGGATCTGATGTGAAAGCGTCGGCTGCGTGACATGGAGCTGGCGCGCTGCCTTCGTGAAGTGCGCGAGTTCCGCCACCGCGAGGAAGTAGCGCAGGTGCCGCAGTTCGAAGTCCGAGGGAAGCATGATAGACGCCGTCTATGCGTCCGAGACGAACAATCAATTAGTTTTCTCGCCGGGTGGAACGATAGTGCAGCCCGCCGCACCATTCCGGAGCGGCCCTCCACCAACTCCACTCGTTCTTCATGTCCACCATTGGAATTCTCGGGACCGGCCGCATGGCCGTCCGCCTCGCCCGTCTGTTTGCGGCCGCCGGCCAGCAAGTCATCCTCGGCTCGCGCTCACCGGAGCGCGCGGCAAGCATCGCCCGCGGCCTGGGGCACGCCGCGATCCGCGCCGGCACTTATGCGGAGGCCGCCGCGGCGCCGGTTCTCCTGCCCGCGATGTTTCTGCGCGACGGCATGCTCGAGACGCTCGCGCCGCTGCGCGCGCAGTTCGACGGCAAGCTGCTCATCGACATCACCAATCCGTTCAACGACCGCTACGACGATTTCATTCTGCCGTGGGACACGAGCGGCGCGGAACAGATTCAGCAGACCTTCCCGCGCTCGCGTATCGTGGGGGCGTTTAAGAATGTGTGGTGGGAAGTATTCGATCAGCCGCTGTTCGATGGGGCGCCGAGCGATGTTTTCGTCGTCAGTGACGATGCGGCGGCCAAGCAGGAATTTCTGTCGCTCGTGGCGGGTTCCCCGTTCCGCTACATCGATGCCGGCAAGCTCGCGAATGCGCGCTTCGTCGAACGCATGACGCTCTTCAGCGCCGAACTCGGCCAACGGCAGGGATATTTTCCGCGCATGAACTGGCGGCTGCTCGGCGAAAAATGGCGCCCGGGTCAGGCGGACCGCGTGGCCCATCTCATCGCCCGGAGCTGACGTCATGACTTCGCTCGCCGAGCCTTTCCGTGAGTCGCACTTGCCGCCACCAGCACCAGCGGCCGGCCGCTACGCCGCCCATGTGATGGTCGATGGCTGGCTGTTCCTCTCCGGGCAGTTTCCGCGCTGGGGCTCCCAACTGCGGTATGCCGGGCGCGTGGGGGCGGAGTTGACGGAGGACGAGGCCAGCCACGCCGCGCGTCTCGCCGCTTTGAATGTGCTCGCGCAGATCCGCGCCGCGCTCGGCGGCTTTGAGCGGGTGGTGAGCTTGGCGCGCGTCGAGGGCCACGTCGCTGCCGCGCCCGACTGGAATAACGCGCCAGCGGTGCTCGACCACGCGTCGCAGGTGTTCGGGGAAGCGCTCGGCGAACGCGGCCGGCATGCGCGCAGTGCGTTTGTCGCGCTGCGCCTGCCGCTCGATGCGACCGTTGAACTCGTGGTCACCGTTCGCGTGCGGCCGGCCGCCGACCCGGGAGCGTTGCCATGAATCCCGCGACTGACCCGGCCAGCCGGCGATGGAACCGCGCTTACCGCGGCCTTTTTTCGCCCGGACGCCTGACCGTGGGCGTGTTCTTTCCGATTGAGGCATTCGCCGGTGCGTTCCCGACCATGCGGGATCAAGTGCGCCTGGCTCGTCGTGCGGAGGAGCTCGGCTTTTCGGCGCTCTGGTTTCGCGATGTGCCGCTGCTTGACCCGACGTTCGGAGACGTTGGACAGGTTTTTGATCCGTGGGTTTATCTCGCCTACATTGGAGCGCAGACGAAGCGAATCGCGCTGGCCACCGGGGCAATCGTGTTGCCGCTGAGGCATCCGCTCCACACCGCCAAGGCGGCCGCATCGGTCAACGAACTCACCGGCGGGCGCCTCGTCCTCGGGGTCGCGAGCGGCGACCGACCGATCGAGTATCCGGCGTTCGGCGTGGATTTCGAGGAGCGCGGGGCCCGCTTCCGCCAGTCGCTCGATTATATCGAGCGCGCGCTCGCGGAGACGTTCCCTGTCATCGACTCGCCGCTCGGTCGGCTCGACGGCGCCGATCTCGTGCCAAAACCGGCGGCCGGTCGCATCCCGGTGCTCGTCGGCGGCCACAGCCAGCAAACGATCGAATGGATCGCGCACCACGCCGACGGTTGGCTGCAATATCCGCGCGATGTCCTGACTCAACAGACCCGGGTGCACCAGTGGCTCACCGCGGTCGGAGCATGGAAGCCCTTTGCGCAGTCGCTCTACATTGACCTGACCGACGAGCCCGACGCGCCGGCGCGACCGATTCACCTGGGCTTCCGGCTCGGACGCCACCGGCTGATCGAGCATCTGCGCCGGCTGCGCGCGATGGGCGTGAATCATGTCGCGCTCAATTTGAAATATGGGCGCCGCCCGGCCGGAGACGTGCTGGAGGAATTGGGTGCGACCGTGTTGCCGCAGCTTGCCGAGGAACTCGCGGCACCTAACGTCGGGACATGATTGGCGAACGCGCGGGATTCCCGGAATCATTTTTCACCTTCGACACGCACATTGACACGCCCACGGCGTCGCTGATGCGCGAGGGCTGGGATTTTTCCGCCCGCCATGAGCGCGCGACCGACCGCTCGCAATGCGACCTGCCGCGCATGATTGCCGGCGGACTCGATGCGCTCGGCTTCGCGGTTTACGTCACGCAAGCCGCGCGCACGCCGTCGGGCTTCGCGCGCGCGCACGACGCGGCGCTACGCGTGTTCGAGCGCACCCATGCCGTGTTGCAGCAGAATTCCGCCACGTGTGGCATCGCGCTCCGCGCCGACGATGGTCCGCGCCTCAAGGCCGCGGGCAAGCGCGCGTTCTATCTCGCGATCGAAAACAGCTACTCGCTCGGCCGCGACGCGGGCAACGTCGCCAAATTCCACGCGCTCGGCGTGCGTCTGCTCGGCTTGAATCACATGTTGCACAACGACGTCGCCGATTCGTCCACTGATCCGCGCGCGCCGGAGTGGGGCGGGCTGAGTCCGTTCGGTCGCGAGATCGTCGCCGAGTGCAACCGCCTGGGGATCGCGTTGGACGGTTCCCATGCCTCGGACGACGCGGTGTGGGATCTACTCGAGTTCTCACGGACGCCGCCGCTGCTCACACACACGGGCGTGCGCGCGATCTGCGATCACCCGCGCAATGTCGGCGATGAATTGCTGCGCGCACTCGCCGCGAAGGGGGGTGTCATCCAGATCAACGCGCTGCCGGTGGCGCTGAAAAATTCCCCCGGCGACGCGTCTGGGCTCACGGCGGCGACCGCGGATTTTTTGCTGAAACTCAAGGACGCCGAACTCACGCCCGAAGTGAAGGCCTCGCTCGCCGGCGAGTGGAAAAAAATCGACGATGCGTTTCCGCCGCCGCATTGCACGATCGACGATGTCGTCGCCCACATCGAACACGCCGTCGCGGTCGCGGGCATCGATCATGTCGGCATCGGCTTTGATCTCGACGGGGGCGGAGGCTTTCCCGACGGCCTGACCGACGTGGCGGACTACCCGAACGTTACGCGCGCCCTCCGCGCGCGTGGCTGGAACGACGAGAACCTCGCGAAGCTCTGGGGGCAGAACACGCTCCGCGTGCTGCGCGCCTGCGAAGCGCACGCCGCACGGTAGTATGGCGGTGTCCGCGCCGGGAACGAGTTTGCCGATGCGCGCGCAGCCTCATCGCCGCGCCAAGGGTGCTTATTCGCCCCGCCGGTCGGGTGAATCAGGGCGTAGCGCGCGGTGATGGGGCTAACAGCCAACAATCCCCGTCCGGCAGAATTACGATGATGTGAACGGTCGAAGCAAGGAGGCGGGCGCGGTGGCGCGCGCGCGCGCGGCTTGCGCGTAGATCGCAAGCGTCGCTTCGGCGTTGCGGTGCCAGTCGTAGCGTCGGGCGTGCTCTAAACCGGCTCCGCGCAGGTCGGCGCGAAGTTCGGGATCGGCGACGAAGCGCGCGAGCTGCTGCGCGAGTGATCTTTCATCGTCCGGATCAATGATCAAGGCTGCCTGCCCGACGATCTCGGCGAGCGCGCCGCGGTCCGACGACAGCACCGGGCAGCCGCAGGCCATGGCCTCGATCGGCGGCAAGCCGAATCCTTCGTGCGCGGACGGATAAACCATGCCGTCGGCGGCGCGATACCACGCGGCGAGTTCGCCGTCGGGCACGAAGCCGAGCGTCACGATGTCGGACACGAACGGCGACCGGTTCACTTCGGCATGGATGTGCTCCGCGCCGTGCCAATCACTGCCGCCGAGAACGAGCTTCCATCTCGAACCGCTGGCCGCCTTGAAGCGATTGAAGGCGCGGATGAGCTTCACGTGATTCTTCGCGGGGTGCTCGAGACGAGCGACGTAGAGAAAAAACGGCGCCGAGATCCCTTTCGCGTGCGCGATCGCGCGACGATCGCCCGGCGCGTCGGCCTGGAAGCGCTCGTGATCGAGGCCGTTGTGCACCACGGTGAGACGTTGCCGCGCGATGCCGAAAAAGGCCGCGACATCGCATGCGGTGTGGCGGCTGACGGCGATGATCTCATCCTGGCGGCGGGCGAGGCGGCGGGCGACCACGCGGCCGTAGAACATGCGCGCGCGATCGTATTTGCCCGCGACGCGGAACGCCGCGAGATCGTGAATCGTCGCGACAAGCGGGCACGCCCGAAGCCACAGCATGCGCCGGTAGCTCGGCACGTGGAGCACGTCGAGGCGATGGCGCTTGGCGAGCAGCGGCAGGACAATCTGGTGCCAGAGCACGTCGCGCACCGCGGGCCGGAAAAATTCCGGCACGGTGACGATGCGCATCGCGTCCTGGGCAAAAGCGAAGCGTGGCACGTCCTCCCGGAGCACGAACAGCGTGAACTCGTGCCGGTCCGCGAACGGCAGCAGCGCGCGCACGAGCGCGAGCACGTATTGGCCGACGCCAGAGCGCCCCCGTTGCATGACTGAGGTGGAGAGGCCGATTCTCATGCGGGCGGAAGGAGTTGGGTCGCGGCGCCGGCGAGCTGCAGGACGTTGCGCACGGCCGGTCGCGCGCCGATGAACAGTGCCTCGTAGCCGAATTGCGCGCGCGCCGATTCCTTCAGGCGCAACATCAGTTGCACGGCGGTGCTATCGAGGAAGCGGACATCGGAGAGATCGACGACGATGGCCGGCCGGCGCACGCCGAGTGCGAAGAGAAATTGCACGGTCATGCGCCAGACCGTTCGCGCGTTGGCGGCGAGGATCTCACCGTGCCAGCGGACGAGTCCGGCATCGCTGTCGCACGAGACCGGCGGCTCGTCGCGCGTGCCGGCGAGCCATTGCTGGGCTTCGACGGCGGTCTGCGCGAGGGCGAAGGTCTCGGCGAGTCCCGCGGTTTCCAGCACGCGGCGCACGGCGGGCGACGGCTGCTGCAGAATGAGGCGGCCGCCGTTGCCGCGCACGTGGCGGCGCCAGTGCAGCAAGAACGCGACCCCGGTGCTGTCGATCGCGCGCACGCCGGAAAAATCGACGACGCAGCTTGTGTCGTGCGGCAGCGTGTCGCTCCAGAAGCGCGCGTGGCGATCCAGGGCGGTGCGGGTGAAATGGGTGCCGGGATTCACTTCGAGCCAGCCGGGTTGAAAGCGCAGGGTCGGCGCCGACGGAGTGGTTTTGTCGCCGAGGAGCGGGCGCAAGTCGCGGAATTGGGCGGCGAGTGCGGGAAAAAAAGCACGGAGGTTTGTCCGGTAGCGGCGGTGCAGGCGCGCGGGTTCCTGCGCGAGGCGGAAGAGCCACTCGGTGCCGGTGCGCTGCATCCAGGCGGGCGCGCGGCGGACGCGGCCGGCGAGAAAGTCAATCGTGGCTCCGACGCCGATGACGACGGGCACCTCGAGGGCCTGCAGGTGCATCGCGATCCATTTTTCCTGTTTGGGGCAGCCGAACGACACGAGGAGCACGTCGGGTCGCGCATCGCGGACGCGGCGGATGATTTCATCGTGATCCATTTCGAGCAGCGGTGCGAGTGGCGGCGAATAATGACCCGCGACCCGCGTGGCCGGCCAGCGGGCCGCGATGCGCTTGGCCGCCTCCTCGGCCACGCCGGGAGCCGCCCCGAGCAGAAAAATCCGATGCCCGCGGGTCCCGGCCGCCGCCAGCAGCGCCGGCACCAGGTCGGCCCCCGCGACGCGTTCCGGCAGCGGATTGCCGAGCAGCCGCGAGGCCCAGCGGACCGGCGCGCCGTCGCAGAGGACGAGATCGGCCTCGAGGAGGATGCGGCGCAATTCGTGATCCTCGCGCGCTTGCACAAGAAAATCGACGTTGGCGGTCACGACCTGATGCGGTTGGCGCGAAGCGATCATCGCGTCGAGGCACTCGAGGGCCTCGGTTTGCGTGACGGGATTGAACGGCACGCCGAGCACGGCGACCGGCCAGCGCGCGCCGAGCGCGGCGGGAGCCGGCGCGCGTGACAGGCGGCGGCGCAAAGGAGGTGACCAATGCCGCGGGGTAGGAAACGTCGGGGAGAACGGCGTCATGCTCCGATTAAAGGCGAATGCCGCTCGCGTCACCATGGGGCCAGTCCCGCGCGATGAAGCCTTTGCGAGCCGTTGCCCGCGTTCGCATGGGGTCTCGCCCGCGCGGCGCTTGCGGGTTTGTCCGGTGTGAAACGCGGGTGGCGATTCATCTCGCGCTTGCGCGCACCCGCGGTGGCGGGCCGGACCTTCGGCCCTAGTGCGAGATGGGAGGGGAAGCGCGTCGATGGGGTCCGCACCTCCTTCGCGTGCGGCTGGCACCGCAGCGCCAGCGCGCGGACATGGGGTGGACCCAAGGCATTCAGGGAGCGGACCCACTGAGCCGCAACGCTGCGGTGGGCTACAACTGGGCATCGCTCTTATCCCGGGCTCCGCACCCCCCATGACTACCCCTTCGATTTACCCCCTGACTCCGCTTCAGCAAGGCATGCTCTACCATACGCTCGCCGAGCCGAACTCCGGCGTGAATGTCGAGCAGGTCATCTGCAACCTGCCCGAATTCATCGACGGCGATGCGTTGCGCGGCGCGTGGGAGCGCCTGCTCGCGCGACACGCCGTTTTGCGCACCCGGTTTCGGTGGGAGGGCGTCGATGTTCCGCTGCAGGAGGTGCCGGCGACCGTCAATCTCGCGTGGACGGAGTGCGACTGGACGAGTCTGGACGCCGGTGAACAGGCCGCGCTCTTCGAAAAATTCCTCCATGTCGATCGGCTGCGGGGATTCACGCTTGAGCAGGCGCCGGTATTGCGTGTGACGCTGCTGCGCCTCGGTCCGGAGAGCTGCCGCCTGCTTTGGACGTTTCATCACGCGATTCTCGACGGACGCTGTTACCCGGCCCTGTTGCAGGAGGTGTTCGCCGATTACGCGGCGGCGCGCCGGGGTGAGCCGTTCACGGCGGAGACGCGGCCGGAATATCGCACTTTTGTCGAATGGCTCAACGCGCGCGATCCATCGGGGAGCGACGAATTCTGGCGCGACCAGCTGCACGGCATCGCCGCTGCGACGCCGCTCCCGGTCGATCACGAGGCGCCGGCCGCCTCGGCCGCGGAGACCGAACCCCGCCTGGGCGTGGCGACGGCGCGGATCGCTCCGGAGGTGGTCGCCGCGTTACGCGAGTTCGGCGACGAGCATGGCCTCACACTCGGCACGCTGATCCAGGGCGCGTGGGCGCTGTTGCTCAGCCGCCACAGCGGCGGGAGCGACGTGGTGTTCGGAGCGACCCGCGCCTGCCGCAAGGACGGGCCGGAGGGCGTCGCCTCCATCCTCGGCTTGGTGATCAACACCGTGCCGCTGCGTGTGCCGGTGAATCCGAACGAATCATTGCTCGGCTGCCTGCAGGCGCTGCGCGAGCGCTGGCTCGCGATCCGGCCGCATGAGCAGACGCCGCTCCCGCGCATCCAGCGGTTGAGCGAGGTCCCGGCCGGCCAGGCCTTGTTCGACAGTCTGGTGGTGATCGAGAACTACCGCATCGGCGACCGGCTTCGCGAACGCGACCCCGCGTGGGCAGTCCGCTCCGTCGAGCTCCGCGAGCAGACCAACTACGCGCTGACGCTCGCCGCGGGCATCAACTGCGAGATGGGTTTGCGGCTGTTCTACGACCGGCGCCGCTATCGCGAAAAGATGGCGGACACCCTGCTTATGGAAATGCAGGAATTCCTCACCGCGATGCTGCGCGATCCGCGCCAGTCGCTTTCCGCCGTGACCGCGCAGAGCGCCGCTCCGGCCGGCGCCGCCGGCGGCCACCGTTTTTTTGCGCCGCAGGAGACAATCGTCTCCCGCTTCGAACAGCAGGTGCGAACGACGCCGGACCGCATCGCGCTGACCGGCGTGAACACACAGTTCACCTATGCCGAACTCAACGCCCGCGCGGAGGCGCTGGCGGAACGCCTGCGCGCCCGCGGCGTCGCGCCGGAGGTGCGCGTCGGCCTGTTCGTCGATCGCTCGCCCGAACTGATCATCGCCATCCTCGCGATCCTCAAGGCCGGCGGCGCTTACGTGCCGATCGACCCGACGTATCCGCCGGAGCGCATTTCGTTCCTTCTCGCTGACGCCGGCATGGGCGTGCTCGTCACGCACAACGGTCTCGAGTCGCGCCTGCCGCCGACGAACGCGCGCATCGTGCGCGTCGATGATCCGCACCCGGCCGAGCCCGCCGGCGCCGCGCCTCGCTCCCCGGCGAAGCCCGCATCGCTCGCCTACGTGATCTACACGTCCGGCTCGACGGGCAAACCGAAGGGCGTGGAGATCACCCACCACAACGTCGTGCGCCTCTTCCAAGGCGCCGACGAGTGGTTCGATTTCGGCGCGGAAGATGTGTGGACGATGTTTCACTCGCCGGCGTTCGATTTTTCCGTGTGGGAAATCTGGGGCGCGCTCCTCTACGGCGGTCGCTTGGTCATCGTGCCCTACGGCGTCAGTCGTTCGCCGGCGGATTTTCTGCAACTGCTCGCGCGCGAACGCGTCACCGTGCTCAATCAGACACCATCGGCATTCCGCCAGCTGCAGTTCGCCGAGGCGGAGAATCCGCCTGCGGGCGGACTCGCCTTGCGCTACGTCGTCTTCGGCGGCGAGGCGCTCGACATTCGCGGCCTGCGTCCGTGGTTCGAACGCCACGGCGACGAACGGCCGAAGCTCGTCAACATGTATGGCATCACCGAGACGACGGTGCACGTCACCGTGCGGCCGCTGACGAAGGCGGACACGGCCGGCGGCAGCGTCATCGGCGTGCCGTTGCCCGACCTGCAATTGCATGTGCTCGATGCCGAGCGCCGGCCCGTCGCGGTCGGCGAAACGGGCGAACTTTATGTCGGCGGCGCGGGCTTGGCCCGCGGCTACCTCAACCGGCCCGAGCTCACCGCGGAACGTTTCATTCCGAGTCCGTTTGCGCCGGGCGAGCGCCTCTACCGCACCGGCGATCTCGCGCGCTCGCTCGGGGACGGCGATCTCGAATACCTCGGGCGCGGCGATCAACAGGTGAAGATCCGCGGCTTCCGCATCGAGTTGGGCGAGATCGAGTCCGTGCTCGCGCAATTCACCGGCGTGCGTGGGACGGTCGTCGTCGCCCGCAACGTCGCGGGTTCCGCCGACAAGCGCCTCGTCGCCTACTTGATGGCGGACCCCGAGCGCCGTCCCTCGACCGCGCAGCTGCGCGAACATTGCGGCGGGCTTTTGCCCGAATACATGGTGCCGTCGGCCTTCGTGCTGCTTGAGCGCCTGCCGCTCACCGCGCACGGCAAGATCGATCGCGACGCGCTGCCCGAGCCGCCGGCCGAGCGCCCGGATCTCGCCTCACCCTACATCGCGCCGCGCACCGAGGCCGAACGCACGATCGCGGCGGCGTGGTGCGCCGTGCTGAACCTCGAACGCGTCGGCCTCGATGATAATTTCTACGAACTCGGCGGCGACTCCCTCTCGCTCGTTACGCTCGTCGGCCGGTTGCGCGGCGCTGGTTACCCGGCCGTGACGATTACCGACTTCTTCCAATTCCCCACCGTCGGCGCGCTCGCCCGCCAGCTCGGCAAACCCGCGCTCGCGGACTCGTCGTCCTCGTCGGTCCAGCCGTGGACCGAACCCGCTGCGCCCGAGGGCGCGGCCATCGCCTCCGCCCAATCATGACCGTTCCTCCGAGCAAAATTCCTCCCGCCGAGCCCATCGCCGTCATCGGTCTCGCCTGCCGCTTTCCCGGCGCGCGCAACGCCGACGCGTTTTGGGAGAACCTGCGGCGCGGCGTCGAATCGATCGCACCGCTCAGTGACGAGCAGCTCGAGGCCGCGGGCGTGCCGCGAGAGGTCCATGATCATCCCGCCTATGTGAAGCGCCGGCCGCTGATCGAGGATGCGGCGATGTTCGATGCGTCGTTCTTCGGCTACGCGCCGACGGACGCCGCGCGGATGGACCCGCAGCATCGCCTGTTTCTCGAAACGGCGTGGGAAGCGGTCGAGCACGCGGGTTACGACACGGAGCGGCACACCGGTGCAATCGGCGTCTTCGCCGGTTCGCACCAAAACGCCTACCTGCTCAACAATCTTTCGCCCGGCCGTGAGGCGATTGAGGAATTCCTCGGCTGCCGGCAGTCCAATTCGCTCCCGACGCTCCTGGGCAACGACAAGGATTTTCTCACCTCTCGCGTCGCCTACAAGATGAACCTGCGCGGCCCGGCCGTGACGGTGCAGACGGCGTGTTCGACCTCGCTCGTCGCGGTCGTGATGGCGTGCGACAGCCTGCGCTCGGGACAGACCGACATGGCACTCGCCGGCGGCGTCGCGCTGCTGCTGCCGGAGCACAAGGGATACATTTTCCAGGACGGGGGCATCCAGTCCGGGGACGGACACTGCCGCGCGTTCGATGCGAGTGCCAACGGCACGGTCTTCGGCAGCGGCGTGGGTGTCGTGGTGTTGAAGCGTCTCTCGGCGGCGCTGGCCGACGGCGACACGATCCACGCGGTGATTCGCGGGGCGGCGCTGAACAACGACGGCTCGCTCAAGGCCAGCTACACGGCGCCCGCGGTTGAAGGTCAGGCAGCGGTGATCCGCGCGGCGCAGGAGCAGGGCGGCGTCGCACCCGACACGATCACCTACGTCGAAGCGCATGGCACGGCGACGGCGCTCGGCGATCCGGTGGAAATCACCGCGCTCACGCAGGCATTCCGGCGCGGCACGGTGCGCAACGAGTTCTGCGCGCTCGGTTCGGTGAAGACGAACGTCGGCCACCTCGATGCCGCCGCCGGCATCGCCGGTTTCATCAAGACCGTGCTCGCGCTGCGGGAAAAACAGATTCCCGCCTCGCTGCATTTCGACACGCCGAATCCGCGCATCGATTTTGCCCAGACGCCGTTCAAGGTCGTGACGCAGCTCACGCCGTGGTTTGTGTCGAAGGGCATCCCGCGGCGCGCCGCGGTCAGCGCGTTCGGAGTCGGCGGCACCAACGCGCATGTTGTCCTCGAGGAAGCGCCCGCGGCCGACACGTCGCCCTCGACGCGCGCCGCACAACTGCTTCTGCTTTCGGCGCGCACACCGACCGCGCTCGACGCGGCCAGTGCCCGTCTCGCGAGTCAGCTTCGCGCGTCGGGTGCGCCGGATTTCGCCGACGTCGCTTATACGTTGCAGGTCGGTCGCCGGGAATTCGGGCACCGCCGGATCCTCGTCGCGCGTGACGCCACGGAGGCGGCGCAACTGCTCGAGAAGCCCGATCCGCGTCGCGTGCTGACGCAGCTTTGCCAGGGGCGCGATACGCCGGTCGTGTTCATGTTTCCCGGTCAGGGCTCGCAATACGCAGGGATGGGCGCCGCGCTTTACGAACAGGAAACCGTTTTCCGCGAAAGCGTGGCGGTGTGCGCGGGCCTGTTGCGCGAGCACCTCGAACTCGATGTCACGCGGCTGCTGTGCGCGACCGAAGCGGAAAAACCGTGGGCGGAGGACAAGCTGGCGCAGACGCGTTTCGCGCAGCCCGCGCTTTTCACGATGGAATACGCGCTCGCGCGGCTCTGGATGTCGTGGGGCATTCAGCCCGCGGCGCTGATCGGCCACAGTCTCGGCGAATACGTCGCCGCGACGCTGGCCGGCATCTTCACGCTCGGCCGCGCGGTCGAGATCGTCGCCGAACGGGCGAAGCTCATCGAGGCCCGGCCGCCGGGCGCGATGCTCGCGGTGCGGTTGCCGGAGCGGGAATTGCAGCCGCTGCTCGGCCAGTCGCTCGATCTCGCGGCGGTCAACTCGTCCTCCCTCTGCGTCGCGAGCGGTCCGGTCGATGCCATCGGCGCGCTCGAGCAGGAATTGCGCGGTCGCTCCGTGCCGACGATCCGCCTCAACGCGGCGCATGCGTTTCATTCGGCGTCGATGGACGCCGTCACCCCGCCGCTCGCACGGCGGCTCAAAAAGCGCCCGCTGCAAACCCCGGCGATTCCCTGCATCTCCAGCGTCACCGGCCGCCTCCTTTCCGATGCCGAGGCGGTCGATCCCGATTATTGGGCGCAACACGCGCGGCGCACGGTGCGCTTCGCCGCGGCGCTCGGCGCGCTCCTTGACGAGCCGCGGGTCTTTCTCGAAGTCGGGCCCGGCGCCGCGCTGACCACGCTCGCCCGGCAGCACGCGGGGCGCACCGAGGATCACGCGGTGTTCGCCTCGTTGCCGTCCGTGCGCGAACCGGAGCAGGCGGCGATGCTCGGCGCGCTCGGCCGCCTGTGGCTCGCCGGCGTGAGACCGGAGTGGGAAAAATTCCACGCTCGCGAAAAGCGCCGGCGTGTGCCGTTGCCGACGTATCCCTTCGAACGCAAGCGCCACTGGGTGGAACCGGTGCGCGCGGTGGCCGCGGGGGCGGCGCCCGCGCGCGGGTCCGCTCCGATCGCGGCTTCCGCGCCCGCGCCGGCCGCCGCCGCTGTTTCCTCTGCGTTGCCCGTTCCCCTTTCGTCGTCCAGTTCCCCCATGCAATCGTCCTCCTCCCCGCGTCAGCCCTACGTGCTCACCGAGCTGAAGAAGCTATTCCACGAGCTCTCCGGTGTGGAATTCGGCGCCGATGAAACCGACCGCTCGTTTCTCGAACTCGGCCTGGACTCGCTTTTTCTCACCCAGGCGCGGCAGGCGCTGCAATCGCGCTTTGGCGTCCGGCTGACCTACCGCCAGCTCCAGGAAGAGGCCGGCACGCTGCGCAGCCTCGCGGCGTTCGTCGAGCGCACGCTGCCGCCCGAAGTGGCCGCCGCGCCCGCGCCCACGATCATAACGACGGTCGCGACCGAGGCGCCCGTCGCAGCGACGGCAGTCGGACAATCGCCGGTTCCTTCCCAATTGGAGGATTTGGTGCGGCAACAGATCGAGCTGCTGCGCAAAATCTGCGGGCAAAGTCCCGCGCCCGCTGCCGCCGCCACGCTGGCCCAACCGGTGGTCGCGGCACCGCCCGCGGTCACTCCCTTGCCCGCGGTTCCCGAGGAGACGACGCACCCGGTGGCGTTTGGTCCGTTTCACCCCGTCGATGCGCGGCGCGACTCAGCGCTGACCGGCGCGCAACGTCGGCACCTCGAGGAGCTGGTGGAGCGGGTAAATCGGGCGACACCCCGCTCGAAGCAAGTCGCACGCGATTGCCGCGCCTACGTGGCGGATCCGCGCGCGCTCGCGAATTATCGGCAGACGTGGAAGGAGATGGTCTATCAACTCGTGGTGGATCGCTCGGCGGGCGCGAGGCTGTGGGACATCGACGGCAATGAATACCTCGACCTCACGATGGGCTTCGGTTCGAACCTGCTGGGACACTCGCCGTCGTTCATCAACGAGGCCGTGGCCGCGCAACTGAATCGCAGCGTCGCGATTGGTCCGCAGTCGCCGCTGACGGCGGAAGTGGCGCAGCTCATGCGCGAGTTCACTGGCATGGAGCGATTCACGTTTTGCAACACCGGCTCGGAGGCCGTGCTCGCGGCGGTCCGCATTGCACGCACCGTGACCGGTCGGAAGAAAATCGTTTTCTTCACCGGCGATTACCACGGCGTGTTCGACGAGGTGCTGCAACGCGCCGTCAACGCCACGGGCGAGGCGCGGCCGGTCGCCGCCGGCATTCCGCAGGCGAGTTCCGCGAATGTCCTCGTGCTCGACTTCGCGCGGCCGGAGTCACTCGAGGTCATCCGCCGCCAGGCGGGCGAGATTGCGGCCGTGCTCGTGGAGCCCGTGCAGAGCCGGCATCCGGAAGTGCGGGCGGTGAGTTTCCTGCGCGAACTCCGCGAACTCACCGCGCAAACCGGCACCGTGCTGATCTTCGACGAGATGATCACGGGTTTCCGGCTGCACCCGGGCGGCGCGCAGGCGCTCTTCGGCGTGCGCGCCGATCTCGCGACCTACGGCAAGATCATCGGCGGCGGACTCCCGCTCGCCGCGATCGGCGGTCGCGCCGCCTGCCTCAACGCGCTCGATGGCGGGGACTGGCGCTACGGCGACGATTCGGCTCCCGACGCCGATGTGACGTTTTTTGCCGGCACGTTCGTGCGCCACCCGCTCGCGCTGGCCGCGGCGAAGGCCACGCTGCAACACCTGCGCGACGCCGGCCCGTCGCTCCAGGAAGAACTGAATCGCCGCACCGAGGCCTTCGCCGGTGAACTCAACGACGCATTCGCGGCCGCCGAGGCGGGCGTGCGCATTGCGCACGCGGGCTCATGCTTCCGCTTCGAGTTCGCGCCCGAGGTCAACAGCGGACCCTTGCTCGCGTTCCATCTGCTCGCGCGCGGCGTGTATGTCCGCGACATCCATCAGAATAATTTCTTCTCGACCGCACACAGCGCCGCGGACCTCCGCGTCATTACCGAGGCGATCCGCGCGAGCGTGACCGACTTGCAGCGTGCGGGCTGGCTGCCCGGCGCGCCCGTCGAAAGTGCGCAGCCGGGGTCGGCGGTCGAACGGACCGCCGCCGCCAAGCCGGTGCCGGTGACGCCGAGCGTTTATCCGACGACGGAAGCACAGCGCGAGATCTGGCTCGCCTGCCAGTTCGGCGCGGAAGCGTCGTGCGCCTTCAACGAGGCGACGGCCGTCACCCTGCGCGGTCCGCTCAACGCGGAGGCGCTGGGCGAGGCGCTGCAGGATGTCGTGACGCGCCACGACGCGTTGCGCACGACCTTCAGCGAGGGCGGCGAAATGCAGCGCGTGCTGCCGGCGCTGACGGTGGGCATGCCGCGCACGGATTGGTCGCATCTCAACGACGAGGAGCGCGACGCTCATCTCGCGGCGCTCACGGCGCAGAACATGGAGGAGCCGTTCGACCTCTCCACCGGTCCGCTCGTGCGGGCGCGGCTGATCAAGTTCGACGAGCAGCATCACTTGCTGATGTTCACGGCGCACCACTTGATTTGCGACGGCGAGACCGCCGCGCTTTGGTTGCGCGAGCTCGGACGCTGCTACACGGCCCGCGTGCAGGGCCGGCCCGGACGCGGCGAACCGCCCATGCAATTTCACGAGATCGTCGAGCGAATGGCGCAATCTTCCGCCGGCGCCGCCTCGGAAAAATTCTGGCTGGATCAATTCTCCACGATTCCCGTGCCGCTGTCGTTGCCCTCGGCCCGGCCGCGCGTCGCCGGTGCGCTGCATCACGGCGCCGTCGCGCGCGAACAGTTGAGCGGCGATACGGTGCGCGAACTCAAGCGCGTCAGTGCCCGCCACGGAGGGACGCTGTTCTCCGCCTTGCTTGCCGCTTACCAGGCGTGGCTCATGCGACTCGCCGGCCAGGAGGAAGTCGTGGTCGCAGTCTTCAACTCCGTGCGCGGCGCCACCGGCCGCACCGGCGCGATGGGCCACGCGGTCAACACGCTGCCGCTGCGCACCCGCGCGCCGCACAGCCTGCCGTTCTCCGAGTTCCTCGCGCAGGTCAACCGGCTCGTGATGGACGCGCGCGAGCACGCCGACTTCACCTACGGACGGCTGGTGCAACGCCTGCAGCTGCCGCGCGAGCCGGGCCGCTCGCCGCTGGTCGATGCGATCTTCAATCTCGATCGCCACGGCGATGCGGGGGTGCATTTCCACGACCTCTCCGTCGCCGCCGAGCCGACGCCGCACGGGTTCGTGAACTTCGACCTTTTCCTCAACGCCCGCGAGCTGCCCGACCGCGTGATCCTCGATCTGGAATATCGCGCCGACCTCTACGACGCCGACGTGATGCAGGCGTGGCTCTCGCACTTCCGCACGTTGATCGAGGCGGCGGTCGCCTCACCGGAGATGCGCCTGGCCGAACTCCCGTTGCTCTCCGCCGCGGAACGCCGGCGCGTCGTCACCGATTGGAACCAGACGGCGCTCGATTATCCCCGCAACGCGTGCATCCACGAATTGTTCGAGGCGCAAGTCGAGGCCACGCCCGACGCGCTGGCCGTGGTTGCCGGCAATGAGCGACTCACCTACCGCGAGCTCAATCGTTGCGCGAATCGCATCGCGAATCACCTGCGCGCGCACGGCGTGCTGCGCGAGACGCTGGTGGGTGTCTGCGTCGAACGCTCCTGGCGCATGGTTGCCGCGGTGCTCGGCGTGCTCAAGGCCGGCGGCGCCTACGTGCCGATCGATCCGACGCACCCGCGCGATCGCATCGAATTCATCGCGCGCGACGCGCAGATGCGCGCCATCGTGACCGAGGACTCCGTCTCCGCCCGGTTGCCGGAGAACGACGCGTGGCGGCTCATCTGTCTCGACCGTCACGCTCGCGACATCGCTCGCGAAAGCGCCGATGACCCGGGCAGCGCGTCCGAGCCGACGAACCTGGCCTACGTCCTCTACACCTCGGGATCGACCGGCCGACCCAAGGGCGTTGCGATCGAACACCGCAGCGTGGTATCGTTCGTGCACTGGGCGGCGGAGACGTTCTCGGTCCATGAACTCGGCGGCGTGCTCGCGGCGACGACGCTCACGTTCGACCTTTCGGTCTTCGAACTCTTTGTGCCGCTCTGCCGCGGTGGGAAGGTGATCCTCGCCCCGAACGTGCTGGCGCTTGCCGATCTGCCCGAGGCGAACGAGGTCCGCCTAATCAACACCGTGCCGTCCGCGATGACCGAGCTGCTGCGCCTCGGCGCGGTGCCGGAGTCCGTCGAAACCGTGAATCTCGCGGGGGAGCCCGTGCCGACCGAACTGGTCGATCAGCTCTACGAACTGCCGCACATCAAGCGCGTCAACGATCTCTATGGCCCGACCGAGGCGACGATCTATGCGACGCACGCCGTGCGTCAGGCTGGGGCCACGCCGACGATCGGCCGTCCGATTGCAAATCTCCGCGCCTTCATCCTCGACCGCCAGCTCGCGCCGGTGCCGGCGGGAGTGCCGGGCGAGCTATTTCTCGGTGGCGACGGGCTGGCGCGCGGCTACCTGCATCAACCCGGATTGACCGCGGAGAAGTTCATCCGCGATCCGTTCGCAACCGATCCCACCGCGCGTCTCTACCGCAGCGGCGACCTGTGCCGTTACCGGATGGACGGGCAGATCGAGTTCATTGGGCGCATCGATCATCAGCTCAAGGTGCGCGGCTACCGCATCGAGCCCGGCGAAATCGAAGCCGCGCTCAATGCGCATGCCGCGGTCGAGGATTGCGTGGTGATTGCGCGCGAGGACAAGCCGGGCGACCGCCGGCTCGTGGCCTACGTCGTGCCCTGCGCGCGCTCGCGCGTGGAGGAAGGCGCCGGGGAGTTTGTCGCCGCGTTGCGGGAGCATGTGATGGAAAAGGTGCCGCCCTACATGGTGCCGGACGCCGTCGTGCCGCTCGCCGAATTGCCGCGCACGCCGGCGGGCAAGCTCGATCGCCGCGCGCTGCCGGCGCCGGTCGAGTTGGCGGAGCCCGTTGCCGAATTCGTCGCCCCCACGCAGGAATTGGAGAAGACCATCAGCGCCATCTGGTGCGAGGTGCTCGGCCTCGAGCGCATCGGGCGGTTCGATAATTTCTTCATGCTCGGCGGCCATTCGTTGCTCGCGACACGCGCGATCGTGCGGTTGCGCGATGCGCTGGGCCTCGAGTTGCCGGTCGGAGTGCTGTTCAGCGCGCCGACCATTTCGGGACTCGCCCGGGAGATCGAGCGGCGCGCCGGCGATGCGCCCGTCCGGCGCGAAACTGTGGAGGACCGCACGCTCGCGGCGGCGGGTTGACATGCGTCAGCCGTCGCAGCGTCCAGGTTCTTCCGGGCGGCTCGTCGAGCCGGCGCGGCCGGGCGGCGCCGGCGGCGGGCGCCCGTGGAAGCTTCGCATCGGCTGGGGCCTGCCGGCGAATGGCACCGAGTTGCCGCCGAACGAGGTGCATATCGCCCTGACGTTGGTGGACCGGCCGGCGGAGTCGCTGGAGGAACTTTCGGAGCTGCTGTCCGACGACGAACGCGCGCAGGTGAAGCGGTTTCGTTTTCCCAGCGATCAGCGCCGCTTCACGGTGTGTCGCGGGATGCTGCGGCTTTGGCTCGCGCACTACATCGGCGCGGCGCCGGAGGAATTGCGTTTCGCCTATGGACCGAATGGCAAGCCCGCGGTGACGGGCACCGGCAGCGAGTATCATTTCAATCTCTCGCATTCGGGCGGGCTCGCGGCGTTCGCGATCACGCGGGTGGGGGAGGTCGGCGTGGATCTCGAGCAGGTGCACGAGTTGCCCGGCTGGGAGCAGATCAGCGTGCTTTGTTTCGCGCCCGAGGAACGCGCGTTGCTGGGCGCGCATTCGCCCGGCGAACGGCAGCGGCAGTTTTTCCGGTTGTGGACGCGGCACGAGGCGTGGCTCAAGGCGTGGGGCGTCGGCCTCGGCGGCGAGCATCGGCTGCCCGACGGGGACGATGCGTGGGCGCGGCCCGGTGCGGCCGGCTGGATGGAGACGATCGAACCCGCGCCCGGCTACCTCGCGACGGTGGCGGTGCTTGCCCCGGATGGACCGGTGGCGGGAGCGTAGCGCGCCGGACGCGGAGCATCCGCGCGGCTCCGGCGCAGCAGCGCGCCGCAGTGTGCGGCTGGGGTGGCATTCCGGTCCAACGTGGGTGTGCACCTACTTCTGAGCCGGCGGCGATTGGGCTATTTTGCGACCGCTTTCTCCATGCGCCCAACCTTCACCCGCACGTCCGCTTGCGGCGACGTTTCAACTTCCCGTTTGCCATGAACTCGGTCCGGAATTCGACAGATCAGACGACGTTGGTCGCACCCCTCGCGGGCGATAATCCAGCGACGGGCGATTTGCCGCCGGTCACGTCGCCCTCGGCGCGTCCGGTAAACATCCGTCCGGCGGCGGCGACGGCCGAGCCGCCGAAGCTCACGCGGCGCGCCCTGACGCGCGCGCCGGCGTCGTTCGCGCAGCGCCGCCTGTGGTTCGTGTGCCAATACGATCCGGTCAGCCCGCTCTACAATTTGCCGCTCGCGTTGCGTCTGAAGGGCAAGCTCGTGTTGCGGGCGCTGCAGCTGGCGTTTGACGCGCTCGTCGAACGCCACGAGGCGCTGCGGACGCGCTTCATTTCCGAGGAAGGCGAACCGGTCCAAATCATCGACGCACCGACGCCGGTGGCGCTGCGGATCGTCGATCTGCGCCCGCACGCCCCCGCGCACCGCGAGGAGAAGCTTCGCGACGTCGTCTCCACGCATGCGCACGAGCCGTTTGACCTCACGCGGGACCGGCTCTTTCGCGTCGTGGTGGCGCGCGTGGCTGACGACGACCACCTGCTGCTCGTGGTGGCGCACCATATCGTGGTGGACGGTTGGTCGTGGCAGGTGCTCACCAAGGAACTCGCGCTGCACTACAAGTCGTTCATCACCGAATGGGCGACGGGCCTGCCGGAGTTGCCGATCCAATACACGGATTTTTCGGTCTGGCAGCAGGAGTCGCTCACCGGGCCGCCGGTGGAAAAGCTGCTCGCTTATTGGCGCAAGCAGCTCGCGGGCGCGCCGGAGTTCATCGAATTGCCCACCGACCGGCCCCGCCCTGCCGTGCAAACTTTTCGTGGTGGCACGGTGGTGCTCAATCTCTCGTCCACGCTGACGGAAGGGTTGCGGCAGGTGGGCCAGCGCGAAGGCGCGACGCTGTTCATGACCTTGCACGCCGTCTTCCAGGTGTTGCTCGGTCGCTACTCGCGGCAGCAGGATTTCATCGTCGGCGCGCCGATCGCGGGACGCACGCGCGTGCAGCTCGAAAACCTCATCGGATTTTTCGTCAACATGCTGCCGATGCGCGCGAACCTGTCGGACAACCCGACATTCCGCGAGTTGCTGCGGCGGGTGCGCTCGACGGCGCTGGAAGCCTACGCGCACGAGGAGGTGCCGTTCGAACGCATCGTCGAGGAACTCCGTCCGGAGCGGCAGGCCGGGCGGCAGCCGCTCGTCCAAGTGGCGTTTGTCCTGCAGAATTTTGTCGGACGCGACGCGCGTTTTCCGGGCGTCACCGCCAGCCCGGTGGAGGTTTGGACCGAGACCGCCAAACTCGACCTCACGCTCATGGTCAGCGAGACGCCGCAGGGACTCGTCGCGACGCTCGAATACAACGCCGACCTCTACGAGCGCGCGACGGCGGCGCGATTGCTGGGGCACTGGAAGGTGCTGCTCGAATCCGTCGTCGCGGATCCCACGCAACGCATCGCCGCGCTGCCCTTGCTCACGCCGCCGGAGCGCCGCCAGCTGCTCGTGGATTGGAACAACACGGCGCGTTCGTTCCCGCGCGAGGAAACGATCCATCGCATTGTGCAGATGCAGGCCGAGCGCTCGCCCGGCCAAGTGGCCGTGGAGGGACCGACGGGCCGATTGACTTACAGCGAACTCGACGGGCTCGCCAACCAGCTCGCGCACCGCCTGCAGCGTCTCGGTGTCACGGCCGACGCGCCGGTGGCCGTGTGTCTCGAGCGTTCGCCCGAGATGATCGTGGCGTGGCTCGCGGTCCTCAAGGCGGGCGGGGCCTACGTGCCGATTGATCCCGGTTATCCGGCGGAACGGCGAGATTTCAT
The DNA here is from genome assembly GCA_013821985.1 of Opitutus sp. Classification (GTDB taxonomy): domain Bacteria; phylum Verrucomicrobiota; class Verrucomicrobiia; order Opitutales; family Opitutaceae; genus Didemnitutus. The sequence continues at coordinate 26,096 of PNJQ01000014.1, read as the reverse complement.
GCTCGCCGATACGGAGGCGACGGTGCTCGTGACCTCGGCGAAGCTGCGGGAGTTGTTCGACGGTCCCGCCGCGGAATCGAAACCCCGCGTCACGCTGCTCTGCGTCGATACGGACTGGGCGGAGATTGCCGGCGAGGACACCAGCGCACCCGGCAGCGGCGTGACTGCGCAGCATCTCGCCTACATTTGCTACACCTCGGGTTCAACCGGTCAGCCGAAGGGCGTCTGCGTGCCGCACCGCGCGGTGCTGCGTCTGCTGCTCGGGGCGGATTATTTCCGACTCGAGAGCGGCGACGTGGTCGCGCAGATGTCGAACGCGGCGTTCGACGCCGCAACCTTCGAGGTGTGGGGCGCGCTGTTCCACGGGGCCAAGCTCGTCATCATCCCGACGAACGTGCTGCTTTCGCCGCGCGAATTCGCCGCGACGATGGAGCGCGAGCGCATCGGCACGCTCTTCGTCACGACGGGCGCGTTCAACACGCTCTCGCGGGAGAAGCCGGATGTTTTCCGCGCGGCAAAAACCGTGCTCACCGGCGGTGAAGCGGCCAGCCCCGCGTGTTGCGCGGAGGTATTGCGCCACGGTCCGCCCGGCCGCCTGCTCAATGCGTATGGTCCGACCGAGTGCACGACGTTCGCCACTTGTCAGACGGTCCAAGAAGTTCCGTCCGATGCGACCAGCATCCCGATCGGCCGGCCGATTTCGAACACGACCGCCTACGTGCTCGACGAGCGCCGCCAACTCGTGCCAGTCGGCGTGCCCGGCGAACTTTATCTCGGCGGCGACGGCGTCGCGCGCGGTTATCATCGCCGCCCCGAGCTGACCGCCGAAAAATTCGTCAGCGATCCGTTTGCGCAGCGGCCCGCGGCGCGACTCTACCGAACCGGCGATGTGGTGCGCTGGCTGCCGGACGGCACGCTGGAGTTTCTCGGCCGCGTGGACAATCAAGTGAAGCTGCGCGGCTATCGCATCGAACTCGGCGAAGTCGAGGCCGCCCTGCTGCGGCACGAAGGCGTGCGCGAAGCCGCCGCGGTCATCCATAAGCGCGACGATGACGCGCAACTCGTCGCCCACGTCGTGCTAAAGTCCGGCGTGACCCTGGCGGGCGAGCAGTTGCGGGAATACCTGCAGCGCTCGCTCCCGGCGTTCATGGTGCCGGCGGCGGTGCGCGTGCATGCCACGCTGCCACTCACCCGTTCCGGCAAAGTCGATCGCGCGGCTTTGCCGGCCGACGTGGTCCCCGCACCGGTGCGGGCGAAAGCCGATGGCGAACCGCGCTCGCGGCTCGAGCGCGAATTGCTCGCGCTCTTCCAGAGCGTGCTGCGCAATCCCGGAATCGGCGTCCACGACGGGTTCTTCGAATTCGGCGGCCACTCGCTCCTGGCGGTGCGGCTGGTCGCGCAGATCGAGCGCACGCTGGCGCGGACCGTGCCGGTGACTGCGATTTTTCAGGCGCAGACGGTGGCGAAGCTCGCGGTCTGGCTCGATGTCGCAAAGCGCGGCGATCCGGGCGATTCGTTTCTCACGCTGCAATCGCATGGCGAGCGTCCGCCGCTGTTCCTCGTCCACGGCGTGGGCGGGGGCATGATCTGGGGCTACGCGAATCTCGCGCGGCGGCTCGGGCTCGATCAACCGGTGTATGTGCTCCGCTCGCGCGGCCTGGAAGGCACAGAGGAGCCGGACACCATCGCGGGCCTCGCCGCCAGCTACGTCGCCGCGTTGCGCGAGTTCCAGCCGGAAGGTCCCTATCACCTCGGCGGCTACTGCTTCGGCGGCAACGTCGCCTACGAGATGGCGGTGCAGCTGCGCCAGCAGGGCCAGCAGGTGAGCCTGCTCGCGCTGATGAATTCCTCGCCGCCAAACTCATCCTACGACCGCGTGCAGCTCACGCCGGCAGGCCTGTTCCGCTTCGTGGCGAACCTGCGACATGTCGCGGCGCAGATCTTTGCGTGGGACGCCGAGCGGCGCCAGCAGTTCTTCAAATGGAAACTGCGCACCTGGCAGCGGCGGGCCCGGCAGCTGTTCGGCCGCATGACGGGTGGCTCCGGCGTCGATGTCGAGTCGATGGTCGATATCTCGCAATACTCGGAGCTCGAACGCCGTGTGTGGAGCGCCCACGTCAATGCGCTGATGGCGCACCAGCACTCGCGCTACGACGGTCCGGTGACGCTCTTCCGCTCGCGCGGCCACTGCGCGATTAGTTCGTGCGATCATCATTTCGGCTGGAACGAATACGCGCCCGGGTCGGTCCGGGCGGTGATCGTGCCCGGCGCGCACGAAAGCATTCTCGAAGAACCCCACGTCGAAACCCTGGCCGGCGAGATCGCCGTCGCCCTTCAACTCTGCCGTGCCGACCGCGGCGGCCCCAAGCACCAGTCATGATCCAGCTCCTTCAATTCGTATTCCTCAAGTCGCGGCGCCTCATGGTGCTGACGTTGATCGCCGCCGGTTTGAGCGGCCTGTTCAACGCCGGCATCATCGCCATGGTCAACGCCGTCCTCGAGGACAAGGGCGGACCGCTGCAGTGGCTCGTCGGCGGCTTCGTGCTGCTGGCGGTGGGCCGCATCGCGACCAATGTTTTCGCGCAGGGCGTGCTCGCCCGTTTCGCGCAGCGTTGCACCGCGGAACTCCGCCGCGATCTCGTCTGCAAGATCATGGCGGTGCCGCTCAGTCAGCTCGAACGCATCGGCGCACCGCGGCTGATGGCGACGTTGACCGAAGACGTGGCGAACGTCACACAGGCGCTCCTGCTCATTCCGGGTTTCGCGGTGAATCTCGCGATCCTCGGCGCCGGCGGACTCTACCTCGGCTACCTGTCGCCAAGCGTGCTGGTGACGATGGTGCTCTTCATCGCCGTCGGCGCTTTCATCTACCGCGTGCTGATCGCGCGCGGCTTCAAGCATCTCACCGCCGCCCGCGACGAGGAGGACGCACTCTTCCGGCATTTCCGCGCGCTCACCGAGGGCATCAAGGAGCTGAAACTCCATCGCTCGCGTCGCCGCGCGTATTTCGAGGATGGGGTCGTGCCGACCACCGGCGCCTACGCCGATCGCAACATCGCGGCCGAGATGTGCTTCATCGTCGCGCAAAACTGGAGCCACCTGCTGTTCTTCACGCTCGTCGGCCTGATTTTGTTTCTGCTCCCCCGCGTGCAATACGTCGATCCGCACGCCATGACCGGCTACATCGTCACGACGCTCTACCTCATGGGACCGCTTTCGGGTGTGCTCGGCGGTCTGTCGGTGTTCAGCCGTGCGAGTGTGGCGCTCGCCAAGATCCAGCAACTCGGGCTCACGCTCGCCTCGGCGCGCGCCGCGGATGAGACGGCGATCGATGCGCCGGTGCCGGCCAAGCAGGCGTTTGAGAGGCTTGAACTGGTGGACATCACGCACTCCTACCATCGCGAACAGGACGACAATCATTTCGTGCTCGGTCCGGTGAATCTCGCGTTTCGTCCGGGTGAACTCGTGTTCCTCGTCGGCGGCAACGGCAGTGGCAAATCGACGTTGGCCAAGCTCATCACGGGCCTTTATCCGCCGGAGGCCGGCGACATTCGCGTCAACGGCAAGTCCGTGACCAACGAGAATCGCGACGACTACCGCCAGCTGTTCTCCGCGGTGTTCGCGGATTTCTATCTCTTTGAACAGTTGCTCGGCCTGCACGATCCCTCGCTCGACAAACAGGCGCAGGGCTACCTCGCGCAACTCCAGCTTGGCCACAAGGTGCGCATCTCCGACGGGCGCTTCTCGACGACGCAGCTCTCCCAAGGCCAGCGCAAGCGCCTCGCGCTGCTCACCGCGTATCTCGAGGACCGGCCGTTCTATCTATTCGACGAATGGGCTTCCGACCAGGACCCGGTCTTCAAGGACGTTTTCTACACCCAGCTCCTCCCGGAGTTGAAGAAACGCGGCAAGGCCGTGGTCGTGATCACGCACGACGACCGCTACTTCTGGGTCGCGGACCGCGTGATCAAGCTCGATTACGGCAAGATCTACCCGATGACCGCGGACGATGAAAAGGTGTTCAAACTTTCATCCGCCGACGAGGCCGGTGCCAGCGCGTGGGCCAAGGCGGAAGCCGCCCGGGCGTAAGCACCGTCAGGACCGAGGTTCCGTCTCCCGCGCCTTCGGGTAGCCGGGAGCGGCGCGGCGCGCCTTGCGCTTCGAGCGGCCGACCCCGACGACGATGCTCGTGATGAGAATGACCAACCCGACCAGGAGAATGGTTTCGATGCCCATGCCCGGAATTTAGTGCTGCCACCGCACCCGCGCCATCCGGCGCGTCCCGTGGGTCGGGAGCCGGTCAGACCCCGAAGCGGCACGCATGCGCACTGAACCCGGCGCCGAAACTCACGAGCCACCAGTCTCCGCTTTCATCAGGCGCGCCGCCGCGCAGTGCCTCGTCCAAGGCGAACAACACCGATGGACTGCTTAGGTTGCCGTAGTGGCGCAACACTTCGCGACTCGGCGTGAGCGAGAAATCCGGCAGCACCGCGTCGAGCGCGTCGAGCACCTCGCGGCCACCGGGGTGCGCGACGATTTCGCGCAACGGCCGAGAGTTTTCGCGCAAAAGTTCGGCGGCATAGAGCTCGCCCACCGCGTTGCCCGCGAGCTGTGGCACGAGCGGATCGAGCAGGTTGCGGAGGCGGCCGTGGCGCTGTTCAAAGCGCAACTTGTCGCGCTCCCCGGGGATGCACACCGTGGAAAAATCCCGGCAGCGCAGCGCAGGGTCGCCCGGCGTGCCGCGCCAGATTGCCGCGGCGGCGCCGTCGGCGAAAAGGCACGCGCTGATCAGCACGCCCGGGTCGTCATCGAGATAAAACGCCGCGGAGCATACTTCGACCGCCACGGTCGCGACGATCGCGCGCGGATTCTCGGCCAGAATTGCCGACGCCGCGCGCAACGTCGGGATCGCCGCGCCGCAGCCGAGGCCGACGAGATCCTGCAGAAAGGCATCGCGCCGCAGCCCGAGTTGTTCGCTGACGTAGCTCGTGACACCGGGACACAGATAACCGGTGCAGGTGCAGACGAGGAGCGCGTCGAGGGCGCGTGCCGTGATGCCGGCGCGCTCGAGCGCGGGTTGCAGCGCAGCGACTGCAAGACTCGGAGCGGCGGTGCGGAAGTAGTCGTTGAGTTCGTCGGGGTTGAAACTCATCACGTCTTCCGGATTGGCGTGGGCGAAGTGACGCGTGGCGATGCTGCGGTCGCGCGTCAGCACGGCTTGGAGCGTGAGCAACGCGCGGCGGCTCAACTGGCTCTTGCCGGGCCAACGAGCGATGCGCTCCCAGCACTCCGTTTGCGTGAGCTGGGTGGGCGGAACGGCGGTGGCGAGCGCGTGCAGGAACATGGTCACGACAGCAGGCGCGTGAGGGCGGCGAGCGGCAGCGCGTGATGACGCGCCGCGCGGGCGACCCAGCGTTGAGGTTCCGGCCGGAGAAGAAACGGATGGCAGGCCGTCGCCGCCGACAGACGCGTGCGGAAGCGACGGGCGAGGCGGCGTTGCAGTTCCCCGAGTGCGGCGGGCCAGTTGCCTTCGCCGTGCGCCCACGCCGCCAGCGGATCAGCGGCCAGCCGTGCGCTTTCGAAGGCAATCGCCATGCCGTTGCCGGTAAAGGGGGGAATCATCCCGAGGGCGTCGCCGAGGCTGGGGGCGATCGAAGCGTGTCGGCCAAACAGGAGCCCGGCCATCGCGGCGTGGCTGCCTTCGACCGGAGTCGCGGCCGCGAGCCGGGTCGCAAGTGTGGTGAGCCCGGCCGCTTCGAGATAGGCGCCGAGCAGTTCCGGTGCGGGACGCGTGAGTTCGCGGCGGCGGAACAATCCGCAGATGTTCACCGCGCCGTCCGGCAGTTCGCACAACCCGACGTAAGCGTGCTCGCCGAGGTGCATCTCAAGTCCACAGGCAAGCGGTAATCCGCGCACGTGCAGTTTCAGGCCGAGCCACGGCGAGCGAGGATCGGTGGGCCGGCCGTGCGCGAGCACGCGGCCCTCGGCCGCCAGCGGGTCGATCCGCGAAGCCGTGTGCAATTCGCCGCCAGCGCGTTGGAAGTTCTCCGCCAGCGTCGCGTCGAGAGTGTGCCGGCTGATCGCGAACGCCGGCGCGGACAGGCGCTGCGTGCGAAGGTTTTCGTCGCGCCAGAACCACGCGATGTGGCGGTGCGGCCGCGCGGCGGCGAGGACGGGCGCGAGTTCGAGTTCGACGATCGTGGCGGGCGGCAAGCCGCGGATGAATTCGCCGCACACGCGATGACGCGGGTAAGCGCCGCGCTCGTGCAACACGACGGGCACGCCGCGACGCCGCAGCGCGAGGCCGAGCGAAAGCCCCGCCAGACCGCCGCCAATGATTTCGACAGGACGGGCGCGGTTCACGATTTCCTTTCGGCGATAAGTCGATAGCCCCCGCGCAGCGTGGGCTGCGCGCTCCAACGCCACCGCGCCGGACTCAGTCCGAGCGCAACCGCGAGTTCGTCGCCGTGGAAGCCGGCATCGATGCTGACGCGGCCATCGTGACGCGTCACGTGATTCGCGCCGATGAGCGTGGCCGCGAAGGTGAAAAGAAGATTCGAGGTGAAGTTGCGGCGCGGCTCGGCGGCGAGAATCAGGCGAGCGTGGGCATCGAGCTGCTGGCCGAGAACGCGCAGGCGGGCAGCGTCGAAGTGGTGAAAAATCAAGTTGCCGATCACGATCGGGTAATCCGCCCAGCGGTCGAAGGCCTCGATTTCGCGCGCATGCCATTCGGCGGAGGCCGGCCAGTGGCGCGGTCGCGGCGCGCGGTCGATCGCCGCGACGGTGAAGCCGCGTCGAGCGAGGCGCAGGCCGAGTTCGCCGGTGCCGGCGCCGAGTTCGAGGATTTTTTCCGGCGCACCCACGCGCCCACGCAGCGTGCGCTCAAACCAGGCGAAGTTGCCCATCAGCGCGTTCAGCCGGCGCAAATCCCGGCGTGAGCGGACGGCATCGCGCGACTCGGCAGGCAGCGAATCGAGAAGCTCCGGCGCGCACTGGCGCTGCTCACGCAGCGTCGCCGCGGGTGAAAGGAGAGCCGGTTGGCGGGCCGTGGCCATGCCTGCGAGACCCCGAACGTCTTCACGGCGTTCCGCGGGGATTTTCCGGCGGGAGCGTCGGACAATTTCCGCGCCGCTTGCCGAGTTGTCTTTTTCATCGGCCCGAGGATGGTGATCGTTCGCATGAAGCCCGTTCGAGCCGCCGCAGCGGAAGCGTTCCGCGAAATCTTCGGACGTGAAGCCACCGCCTTGGCGCGCGCGCCGGGTCGGGTGGAGTTTATCGGCAATCATACCGACTACAACGGCGGCTCGGTGCTCGGCGCAGCGATTGACCGGCACGTCACCGTTGCCGCAGCGCGAAGTGAGCAAAGGCGGCTGCGCTTGTTTACCAAGGACGGCCCAGCCGTGCTGGAGCTGCCATCGGACCAGGCGACGCGCGTGACCGGCTCGGATGCGTGGGCGAATTATCCGCTCGGCGTCTGGCGGGCCCTCGCCGATTTTCAGCTGCCTCGTCCGGAGGGATTTGATCTGTATGTATCGGCGAATCTGCCGTCCGGCGCCGGACTGAGCAGCAGCGCGGCCCTCGAACTCGCGGTCGCGCTCGTTTTGTTGAAAATTGCCGGGAGGGATCGGATCGATCCCGCCACGCTCGCGCAGGTCGGCCGCCACGCGGAGAACCACTACGTCGGCGTGCCGTGCGGCATCCTTGATCAAGGCACGATCGCGCACGCGCGCGCGGGCCAGCTCGTGCGGATCGATTGTCAGGGGCCGGTGTTTTCGCTCGTGCCTTTTCCGGAGCAGGCGGCGCTGTGGGTGTTCAACACGCGTGAAAAACACGCGTTGGTGGACGGGCTTTATGCCGAGCGGCACCGCGAATGCCAGCAAGCCGCGCAACTGCTCGGCGTCAACTGGCTGTGCGACCTCCGGCCCGCCGAACGCCCCGTGTGGGAGGCGCAATTACCTGCGCTGCTTGCGCGGCGCGTGCGGCATGTGGTGGACGAAAACGATCGCGTGCGCCGCGTCAGTGACGCGCTGGGGGCCGGCAATCTCGCCGAAACGGGACGCATCTTGGTCGAGTCGCACCGCAGTTCGCAGCACAACTTCGAGAACAGCACGCCGGCGCTCGATGCGTTGGTCGATCAGCTCGCGAACGAGCGGGGCGTTTACGGAGCGCGCTTGACGGGGGGCGGTTTCGGGGGCGCGGTGGTGGCCTTGGCTGCGCCCGAATTTACCCGCCAGGCCGCGCAGCGCATCGGCGAACGCCATGCGCAGGTGCACGGGTTGCAGCCGGAAATTCTCGAACTCCACGCGGCGGACGGGGCTGCGCTGCTCGAGCTGGGGTGAGAAGTGCGACGGGGTTGTGCGGGCGCCAGGGCGGATCGCCGGCGACCGCGTCCGCCCGATTCTCCCGGAAATGGCGAAGGCCGACCGGGTTAACCAGTCGGCCTTCATGGGTGCAGGGGTTGGATTTGAACCAACGACCTTCAGGTTATGAGCCTTGTTTTTGGCCTCGGGGCCGAGCTAAACCGTTGATACGTAACGAGTGGATTCCTCTGGAATCAACAGGAACAGCAGGTTTTTGGACAGTAAATGGACAGTGGAAAAAGGATACGTAGCGCAGCGCATCTCGCGCCCCCACACAACGCGGCGGGCGCCCAGGAATTCTGTCGGCGAACTTGAATTCGCCTCCGGCGTGCATAAAGGTTGATTCAACCTTTTAATGCCCAACCAGCTTTCATCTTCGAAACGCCGTCAGAGCCTGGCCGAACACGCGGCAGTATTGGCGGCGCTATCGCAGATTGCGAAGCGGGAGAAGACCACGGTGATGGCTTTGCTGCGTGAAGCGGCCCGCGAGGTGGTCCGGAAGCGTGCGCAGCAACCCGCCCGCGCCGAACAACTGCGTGCGGCGGTGTGGAGCTCAGCGCCGCGCCTGCCGAAAAAATTCAAGACGGCCGCACATCTTGCGCGCTTCAAGCGGGCGCAGCGCGAGTTCGACCAAGTGGTGTTGGAAATGCAATTGGTGCAGCCGCAAGACGTGCAGGCCCGCAACTCCATAACGGCCCACCGTCGCCCGGTGCTGCTGAATTTCGATCGCGCCCATGCCTCATCTCTCTGACGCCGCGCCGCGACCGCCGGAAGATTTCGCGGCGCTGCTCGCGGCACCGGATCCGTTGCTCATCATCGGCGGGCAAGCCGTTAACTTGTGGGCGTTGTATTTCGAGGATCTCACGCGCGATCTGGCCCCGTTCGTATCGCGCGATGCCGATGTGCTCGGTGATCGCGATACGCTCGTTTTGCTTGGCCGATTGGCCGGCAAAAAGCCGCAATTTTTTCCGCTGCGTCCGCCATCCAACGAAATCGGCGTGGTCATCGCGACGGATGGGAACGGTTCGCCCTTGCTCATTGAGGTCCTCCGCTATGTGAGAGGGGCTAGTAACGAAGAACTGAGCGATCCGGCTTACGAATTTGCGATCGGCGAAAATCTTGTGCGCGTGCGCGTGCCCGGCCCGATCGCGCTCCTGCAAGCGAAGGTGGCGAACTTGGCCGAGATTCAGCAGACCGGGCGACAGGATGCGCGGCACATTCTCATTCTTGCGCGCATCCTGCCGGCCTATCTCGCCAGCCTGTGCGAATCGGCCGGCGCGAAGCGCATGGAAGAACGCAAGGTGATCGACCTGCTCGAGCGCCTCCTCGCCGTGGTTATCTCGCGTCACGGACGCAAGGCTTGGGCCCAACTCCAGATTGCGCCGAAGGACTTCTTCCGGAGTCTTCCGCACGCCGATTTGCCGAAGGTGCGGGTGTTTCTCGAAAACCGGCTCCCGCGAGTTACCGACGAACGGTAATTTCACCGTCGCCCGGGCGAATGTGCGCTTTCATCGGAAACGCCACAGTGATCGACACGGTCGATGAAGCTACCTTGCGCACACTTCCGGGCGGCCGCGTTTCCTCTGCCGTGACGCGTAGACAACGAGCAATACGGTGGCTGAGGCTGAGAACCAGCCAGACGCTGCGCCTCCTCCTCCCCCTCCCGCTTTCGCGGCAACCGGTGTGGGCGCCGGGGGCGGCGTGGAGGGCGGTGGCGTCGGCGTAGGGGCAGGTGTGGGCGCAGGTGCCGGATTCGGAGTCGGAGTCGGGGCAGGAGTTGGCGCAGGGGTTGGCGTTGGACTGGGAGTCGGCGTTGGTTGCGCCGGGGGAGGGGGCGCCGTGCCTCCGACAGGCGCAGCGATGGGCGGCAAAGTCAGCGGAGCGTCACTCGACGGCGCAGTGAGCGCAGCGACGAGTTGCGGCACATTGGGAGACCCAAGTCCAGTGACCAAATTGTAGCCGGGGCCGACCTGATAGGCGCCGTTTTTCGCGGTGGCTGAAATCGAGTCGTCGATGAGGCTGCTGGCTCCGCGATCCATCTGGTTAAATGCGCTGGTGCCAGCCAAAGGATAGATTTTTGGACCGAGAAGGCCAAGCGGGCGCATGCCGCGTTGCCGGCGGGCTTGGTTGATGAGGGCGCTTACCCCGGCCCAAATCGGGGCCGCCAAGCTCGTGCCGCCGGCACCCGTTTCTCCCCCTTGATACCACATGAATATCGCAGCTCCCCGTGCGGCCGCCAGCGCGGCGACGTCCGGTACGCATCGGTGTGTGCCCGACGGCATGCCTGGAGCGTTTTGCCACGAAGGACGGAGGAAGAAGGTGCTTATCCCTCCGCCGCTCGCCAAAGTCCCCTGCAGTGGATCGTCATAATTTGCATTCGGTCTAGTCCAAGCCACCTCCGTCACCGGATAATACCAATTAAAGAAAATGTCCCGTTCCATCGCCAACAGCGTTCCCCCGACCGACGTCAGGTAGGGGGATGAGGCCGGATATTGGGTGCCGGTAACACCCGTGGCGTCGTAGCGAAGGACCACAACTCCGTTATGCACCAATTGCGTTGAGCCCCAGTTGCCGGAAGACGTGAAGTAGGTGACGCCCAACGCAACCATCGAGGCGTAGTATTGGTGGTCTGCCTCGAGCGATTCGCGGGTCGTTTGCATTCCAGCCTCCGGAAGGCCAAAACTCTCCGTAACCTGCCGGATGGGTCGGCCGGCCCCGATTTGCGAAACGATCCATGGCGCGACGAAGTTCGGGGAGATGCTGCGCAGTTGTATGAGTTCGGCTTTGGGGGCAATAGCGCTGACCCACTGCAAATCCATCGTTTCCTCATACGCGTTTCCTTGATCCACGAGGCCGGGGGAAATGTTGTGGCTGGAAAACTGATTGATATTACTGGGCAGCCCAGTCTCCCGCCAGAATCCGACGAGGTCCGCCGGATCGACGATGCGGCTGCCGAGGACAACTACCGCTTCACCCGTGCCATCCAATCCCAGGTTTTCGACGCCGTAGAGTTCCCGCACTGCAGCGGGCAATAAGGCCCGTCTAGTGGAAGTCGGGACGGGCCGACTCTGATTTCTCGGTCGTTCAAACTCGGGGTGAAGCCCGTGTGTTGCCACGACATAGGATCGAATATGCGCGGGCAACTCCGCTTCTCGAATGGCATCGGTGCGTTCGATTCCGTCCGGCCCGGCGATTCGCGCGAAGTGCGTTCGCAAAGCAACCTGGGCCTGCAGAACCGACGCGGTGCCATGAACCACCATGCGCGATGCGTCCGGTGGGAGGACTTCAATTCCGGAGGCGCGCCCCCAGCTGGCGACAATTTCCCACTGTTCACGCGTGGGTAGGTGATCCCGCTCGAGCTCAGCGAAGGTCAGCACCTCTCCGCGCGCGATCGCCGCCTCTAGGCGGTCGAAATTCCTCAGGCGAAGGCCGAATCCGATATACCGTCGCTCAGCGAGTTCTTGCGTGGTTAATACCATCCGGCGAAGCCTGTTCCCCTGATCTGCTGTGCTGGGCGCTGCGCCGTAGCTAAAAATTGATCCGGTCAATGCAGCGAGAACGGCTACACAAGTAGCCAGCACGTCCAACACCCAAGGAGCACGGCGATTGGCCGCCCCTCCCGGAGTCTCCGTCCGTCGAGTAAGCATAATGTGCGGCCCGTTCGACCAAGCGAAGACGCTTTTCAGCGGGGGCGCAAGCTAGTGCTCGATAAGAAATGCACGTCACCGCTATTCAGTCCCTGAGGATTTCACCCTGAGGACAGGATTCGCGTTGCATATCCAACCCTTCTGCGATTCGAATTTGAGAACTGAGAGCGGGGCCAAGCTCTCTACTGGAAAATCAGTAGATATAAACTTGGGAGCTTGGCGTGACCTCGCATTTGCGGCGCGGCGTCGGGTCTTCCGGAAAGGAACCCTTTGCTCATGTATCATATCGCTCGTCTGTTGACGGGTGTTGCCGTTCTGTCGGCAGCGCTCTCCGCAACTGTCTGTTCTGCTCAGGATGAAGCATCTGGCGAGAAGCGCTGGGCTGAATTGAGAAATCGATTTCTCCCGCCGGCCTTGAATCGGGATGGACGATCTCCGCTCTCTTCCACCCAGAGAGCCAGCATCATTGCTCACTTCAAGGAGGTTGCTCAGGAACTTGCACAATTTCAAATTGAGTTTCCACACGCGCCACAATCGAAGCTAGCAGCGGTCGAAGAAGCGAGGGGCCTGCTTCGGGCTGGGTTTCTCGGAGATGCCGAGTCCCAAAAAGCAGGTATCTCTTTGGTTGAGCGGCTCCGCCTCGACCCTGAAATACCGGACGAGACTCGATTCCAGTTGGAGGCTGTCGCCGAGCAGGTGCTTGTACGCACGGTAGCCAAGACGCAGGGCGAGGCGGTCGCAGCACGGGAGAATTCCGCGCGCTACTTGATGTCCCGATATCCAAATCAGTCCGGAGGCTACGAACTGCTTTTGAGTGTGGTCGATACATCCGACGATGACTTCAAGATTCGCGAAGCCGTGCGGGAGGTTTTGGGTTCAAATGCGCCGTTCGCGGCGAAAGCCAAGGCCACCATTCTGCAGGAACGCCTCGCTTTGGTTGGGAAGAGTTTGGCGGATGTTGCGAACACGGCTCACGGACGGAATGGCTTTTTCGAGAAATATCGCAGCGAGCGGGTGTTGCTGTACACTTGGGCAACTTGGAGTAGACCGAGCGTCGAATTCGCGCAAAAGCTCCGCGCAGCGCAGTTCGGAGGAGCGCGGTTGGTGGGTTTCAATCTGGATGAGGATGTCGCCGCTGCGAAGGCGCTGGCCGAAAGCGAGCGGCTTCCTGGCGACCAATACTTTGATCAGGCGAGTGTTCGTGGCCGGTTGGCGTTGCTTCTCAAGCTCGACCGAACAGGACGCGTCTACTTCACCAATGCAGCAGGCGTGTTCATTGATGTCGCTGCCGAGCGGGGGAAGAGCGCTCAACGCGGGCAGGAGGAGGGTCGCCCATGAACTTTCGCCGCCTCAGTCTCATCTGCGTCCTCGGACTGCTGCCGCTCAGCTTGCTTTACGGGGTTTCGGTCTGGTTCAGCAACGTGCCGGGCGGACCGGTGTCTAGTGGAGCTTCTTACTATATCGAAGCCACGGCGAGTGTGCCGAACAATTGGAGTGGCGGAATCTACCTCTACAAAAACCAGAGCTATGTGGCGGGAAACTATGGAAACGGGTGGTTCTCTGCAGGCAGCTGGCAGTCCGATGGCGGACCCAACTACATCGAGTATTATGCGAGCGCGGAGGATTACTTCATCGGTTACTTCGATCAGGACTGGCATTACGTGACGATCAACGCCCCGAGTGACAATCCGCCGTTCGGGGCGTTTGATGATGCATTCGGCAGTGTGGGGACCGGCGGCAGCTTCCAAGGCTGGGGGTGGGCAGCCGACAACGAAATGGGAGCCCCCGTCAGTCGTGTGGACGTCTACGTCGATGGAGTTGATGTAGGAGATGCGCAATTAGGGGTCGCGCGCCCGGACGTGGCCAATGCATACGGGCGCGGAGATTTTTATTCCTCGGGTTTCCATTACTACGTCACCGCTAATTTCAGCCTAGGGACACACACCGTGGAAGTCCGAGCCGTAGACAATCAGGGGCAGACAACCTCGCTCGGTTCTCGTTCATTTTCCGTTACGAACGCCACGCCAAGCATCACGCTTAACGCTCCGGGTACGTCGACAGTTGATTTCAACACAACTCTGTCGATTTCCAGCACTGCAACCGATCCAGATGGTAATATCACCCATCATCACCTCGATATCCAGCGTCCGGACGGGAGTTGGAATTGGCAGGGCGGGTTTGCCTACGGAGAGCCCTACATGGGTGGTCCCGTCGGTACTTCAGCGAACTCTACTCGCGCTGCCAACTTCACCTTCAACATCGAAGGCACGTGGCATGTGCGGTCTTGGGTGCAGGATGCCACGGGTGCCAACGTTCATTCTTCGACTGTGGCGATCACGGTGCGGCCAGCCAATGCAGCTCCGAGTTTGAGTTGGCACACGTCTCCGCCGCTTTTCGTCAATTCGGGAACCAATTTCACTGCGCGAGTCACCGCGAATGACGTCAACGGCAACCTTGCCTATGTGCGCATGAATTTGTCAACGAACGGTGGCGCATGGGGGGCATTCGCTTGGAACGGAGGTGGCAACGGATTCACCAATACGAGCGATGGCAACCTCCTCACGGCAGGCGCCGAAGGAACGAGCTATCAGTTCCGAGGATTCGCGGCTGATACTTCACTTCCTTCAGTCCCGGGGGAATTGTTGGGGACGACGCTGGTTAACCGTTCTCCTTCCGTCAGCGCGCAGATTCTCGATGCATCGAAAAATGCCGTACCAGTAGCGAACGGTCGTGGTCAAGTACCCGCACTTACAAACTACTACATCCGCGTTACGGGCAGCGATCCTGACGGCCGGCTTTCGCGGCTCTACGAACGTCACATTCCCGTGGGCAGTTCCGCAGCAGTGATGAGCGATGTCGTGGCAAGCGGCGCTTCGTCCAGTTACGATTTTGGTCCATTCGCCGCAGGATCAACGGCAGGTTTCGTGAACGTGTGGGTACACGCAACGGACCTGGATGCGGGCGCCTACGTGGAATCCGGCCAAGGCTGGAGCAAGGCGGAAACGCCGGACATCGATGTAGTAAAGATCGCACAAACGACTGCTGTTGCTGTGACCTCCGAAACGTCGTTTGTGTATGGCAACTCGTACACCGGCACTGCGACTGGAGGAAATGGCACGGGAGCGATTCAGTGGGCGTTGGGGACCGGATCCACTGCGGCTTCTGCGGCAATCGATCCAGTATCGGGTGTCATCACCGCGCGAAGCGTCGGCACAGTCGTTATCAAGGCGCGTCGATTGACCGACCAAACCTACAACGACTCGTCGTGGTCGGCGGACTTCTCGGTAAACGTCACTCCGCGACCGCTCACGATAGTGCTTTCGGGTGGAAAGGTCTACGACGGAACTGCGGCATCGTCCGGGGCGGCGGCCGCAATTGCGAGTGGGGGCGGGACTCTCGCAAGTGGTGACTCGATAGCTTACAATTTTAGCCCGACCCCAAGCCCTGTGGCCGGTTCTTATGCGGGCTTGGCAGTTGTCGGAATCTCCAACGCAGCAACACCGACCTCTCGAACCTCGTCGTATCAGATCACCTACCAAGGGTCGTACGTTATTTCTCCCAGACCGGTTACTGTCACACTGGCTGGGTCCAAAACTTACAACGGCAATACGGCTTCCAATGGGGCCAGCGCGAGCATCACATCGGGCACCCTTGCATCTGGAGATTCGATTTCATATGCGTTTTCCGCGACGAGCAGTGCCAACGCGGGCACCTACGTAGGCCTAGTTGCGGCGACTATCTCCTCGGGGAGTGCACCGTCAGGTCGAACCGGATCTTACGCGATTACGTACGGCGGTTCGTACGTTATCAGCAAAGCGACGCTGAACATCACTGCCAATAACGCATCCCGTACCTACGGCGCGGCGAATCCGACTTTTGGCTATAGCCCGTCGGGTTTCGTGAACGGAGAAACGGCTACTGTGCTGAGTGGTGCTCCGAGCCTGACGACTGCTGCTGTGGCAACGTCGACGGTCGGCACCTATGGAATCACTGCTGCTGTCGGGACGCTCGCGGCTACAAATTACCAGTTCACGTTCCTGAACGGCACGCTCACGGTAACCAAGGCTACGCTCACAATCACCGCCAACAATGCTTCGCGGACATACGGTGCTGCCAATCCAAGCTTTACCTTCGCTACGACTGGCTTCGTGAACGGAGAAACGGCAGAAGTAATTTCCGGCACTCCAAGCCTGACCACGTCTGCTGACGCGTCGTCGCCAGCGGGTTCTTACGCGATCACCGCGACCATAGGCACGCTCTCAGCCACCAATTATCAATTCACTTTCGTGAACGGCATGCTGACCGTGAACAAGGCGACGCTCACAATCACGGCCAACGATGCGTCGCGGAGCTACGGAGCGTCGAACCCGACGTTCAGTTACACGGCAAGCGGCTTTGTTAACGGTGAAACAACCGCTGTGCTCACGGGCGCGCCAAGTCTTACGACAACGGCTAGCGCGTCATCCCCGGCTGGCGCGTATGCTATCGCGGCCGCGGGGGGCACGCTGACTGCCGCAAATTACCAGTTTGTGTTCGTGAACGGCACGTTGACGGTCAACAAGGCGACGTTGACGGTCACTGCAGACAACAAGAATCGGACTTATGGTGCGGTTAATCCGGCATTAACTTATGCTATCACGGGGTACGTTAATGGCGAAGGTTCCGCGGTTCTATCTGGCACTCCGAGCCTCACGACGCCCGCCGCAGCAACGTCGACGGTCGGCACCTACGCAATTACTGCCGCCATCGGGACGCTCGCCGCTTCGAACTACCAGTTTACCTTTGTGAACGGGACGCTGACCGTTACCAAGGCCACGCTCACGATCACGGCCAACAATGCCTCACGCACCTACGGTGCTGCCAATCCCGGATTCAGCTTTACAACGGCTGGCTTCGTGAACGGCGAAACCGCGGCGGTGCTCACTGGTGCTCCGAGCCTGACCACGACAGCTGATGTGTCTTCGCCGGCTGGTTCGTATGCGATCAACGCGACAATCGGCACGCTCGCGGCTACGAACTACCAGTTTACCTTTGTGAACGGGACACTGACCGTAACCAAGGCGACGCTGACAATTACGGCCAACGATGCATCGCGGAGCTACGGAGCTTCGAACCCGACGTTCGGTTACACGGCCATCGGCTTTGTGAACAGCGAAACAATTGCTGTGCTCACGGGCGCGCCAAGTCTTACGACACCTGCTAGCGCGTCATCCCCGGCGGGAATGTATGCTATCACCGCAGCGGCGGGCACGCTGGCGGCTGCAAACTATCAGTTCACCTTCGTGAATGGCACACTCACCGTTGGCAAAGCGACATTGACGGTAACGGCCGAGAATAAGGCCCGCGCCTATGGTGCAGTGAACCCCGCCTTTACCTATACCGTTTCGGGTTACGTTAACGGGGAGACTGCGACTGTGTTG
This sequence comes from Opitutus sp., assembly GCA_013821985.1. Classification (GTDB taxonomy): domain Bacteria; phylum Verrucomicrobiota; class Verrucomicrobiia; order Opitutales; family Opitutaceae; genus Didemnitutus. Next base: position 8,669 of record PNJQ01000014.1, on the reverse strand, counting down.
GGGGGTTCACCAGGCCTTTCGACGAGCGCCGACACGACGTCGGCGGTCGGCACCTATGCGATCACCGCAGCGGCGGGCACGCTAGCGGCGACTAACTATCAATTCACCTTTGTGAACGGCACGCTGACCGTGAACAAAGCGACGTTGACGATCACTGCTGAAGATAAAAACCGAGCCTACGGTGCGGCTAACCCCGCCTTCACCTACGTGGTCACCGGTTATGCGAATGGAGAGAGCAGCGCGGTACTCACCGGTGCACCAGCCCTTACTACAACTGCTGGAGTGAGTTCGGTGGTCGGCTCCTACGCTATCACTCCGGCGACGGGCACGCTGTCTGCCACGAATTACCAGTTCGCGTTCGTAAACGGCACGCTTACGGTGAACAAAGCGACGTTAACGGTCACTGCCGACAATAAGAGTTGGACCTATGGGGCAGCGAATCCCGGATTCAGCTATACGACCACAGGTTTTCTAAACGGCGACACGTCTTCCGTGCTGAGCGGAGCCCCGAGCCTTGCGACCACGGCGACAACAGAATCGCCCGTCGGCACGTATCCGATTACTGCTGGGACCGGCACCCTCGCCGCCGCCAATTACCAGTTCGCATTCGTGGATGGCACACTGACCATCAGCAAGGCGACGCTGACAATCACGGCGAACAATGCGTTGCGGAATTATGGCACCGCGAATCCCAGTTTTAGCTACACTCCAAGCGGCTTTCTAAATGGAGACTCGGCGGCTGTCCTGAGCGGAGTTCCTGTCCTGAGCTCGTCCGCGACACCCGGGGCGTCTGTTGGTACGTATGCAATTACCGCAGCCGCGGGGACGTTGACCGCGGATAATTACCAGTTCGTTTTCGTAGACGGCACGCTGACGGTAAACAAGGCGACGCTCACAATTGCCGCGGATAATGCATCGCGTAGCTACGGAACGGCAAACCCATCTTTCAGCTTCACTGCAACCGGCTTCGTGAATGCCGACACTTCGGCGGTGCTTAGCGGCGTGCCGACTATCACGACTTCGGCTACGTCTGGGTCCGCCGTCGGATCTTATCCGATCGTCATCGCGTCAGGAAGCCTCGCGGCAACAAATTATCAATTCGTATTCGTCAACGCCACCTTGGCAATCCTGCCGGTGAATCAGCAACCCTTGGCAGTTGTCGCTTTCGGTTTGCAGGACTTCAATACCACGCAGATTCTCTCGAGTTCTGGCGGTTCGGGCGGGGGCGTCGTCGGATACGAGATAGTGGCTCAATCGGCTGCTGGTGCCGCTATTTTGACTGGCGCGAATCTCACTGTTAATACCGGCACTGGCTGGGTAGACGTTCGGGCGACGAAGGCGACGGACGGCAATTTCAATGCGGCAATTAGTCCGACGGTTCGCGTGACCTTTGTTCGGATTAATCAAGCGCCCTTGAGCGTGTCGGCGACTCCGTCAACGGTGGTTTACGGAAACACTAGTGCTCTCAACTCCGCCGGTGGCTCAGGGGCCGGCAGCGTCGTTTTCTCAAGTTCGAATGGCGGCTCGGTTATGGGCGCCACCTTCACGGCGACCAGCGGCGCAGGCACCGCAGTGGTTACTGGTACAAAGGCTGCAACTGCGGACTACAACGCCGTGACGGGGACGGCTTCGATCACTCTTTCTCCGCGTCCAGTGACGATCACACTCAACGGATCCAAGAACTACGACGGCTCGACGGTTGCTTCCGGCGCGCAAGCTTCGGTGACGTCCGGTACGCTAGCGGGTGGGGACTCGGTTTCCTTTGTGTTTGCACCGACCGCTAGTACTGAGGTCGGCGATTATACGAATCTCGCGACCGCTACATTCCGCAATGCGAGCGGAACGGATGTCACGTTGGATTACGCGGTCACTGCGACCGGATCATTCACGATCAACCCCGCTCCTGTCATTGCGACCGGGTTGCGGGCATGGTATCGCGCCGATCGGGGAATCATAAAAGACGCGGACAACTATGTGAGTGTCTGGCAGGATATTTCAGGGAACGAATTTCACCTTCAGCAGCAAAATGCCGCAAAGAAACCTATCTGGAGCGGCAATGGCCTGGGGGAACGACCCGTGGTTGACTTTGGTAGCGCGAATCGGCTACAGGGCGCTACTATCGATCTGCTCGCTGGTAGCAGCGATATGACGGTTGTGGTCGTGTTGCAGTCAGCCCAAATGCAAGTTGAGAATGCCAACCTGCTCGAATTTGACGCGGCGGGTCAGCATGGCTTCTCGGTCGCTCAGGCAGGTTCGGCAACCAACCGTTATGCTCTGTCCTGGCGTGACTCGGGTGGGGTGCTTCAAGGCCAAGCTTCCCCTATTAGCCACATAGCCGCCCTCAACCCGCAGACTCTCGTTTTCGTAAAATCGGGAAACAGCCAATCGGCGTTTGTGAATGGCGCATTGGAGGGTACTTCTTCAGTCGCTGCACTTATGAGCGGGCCTTTGGCTCAGTTCGGGTTGGGCGCCTATGGGGGGAGCAATGGTGTCACAGCATCTGTAGCGGAAGTCCTGATCTACAATCGGGCCCTTTCCGTGGCTGAGAGGACTCAAATTGAAGGAGCAGCAGTTTCACGCTATGGTATGTATGATTCAGACAACGACGGGCTATTGGATTCTTGGGAAATCTATAATATCGGTTCCTTGGCATTAACTCAATTTTCGCAGCTGCCGGGACAGACTCAAACTGTCGGGGAACAATTCAAAGGCGGTCAAAACCCCGGGGACATCGATTCTGACGGCGACGGCCTCTCGGATCGGAATGAACGTGAGCTAAATACGAACCCTAATAACCGCGACTCCGATGCGGATGGATTGCCAGATGTGATCGAGGCAAATTTGGGGTCCGACCCGGTGGTCGCGAACGTGAACACCGAGATATTCTACGTGCCAATCCGATTGCCGCTGCCCGCTGGTGCTAGCGGAGCTGAAGCAACGGACGTGAGCAGTTCGGGGTTCGTGTCGGGCTACACGTATGGTACAGCAACAGATCAATTAGTGAGATGGCGACTTGACGATTTAACTTTCCAGACTACTGCCTCTCCCGGAGACTTGTATGCCCACGCGATTAACGATTCGGGAGTGATTGTGGGATCTTATAACACCTGGTATCCACTTCGTTGGATGCCGGGCGAGACTCCCGGACCTCTGCTTGGAAACATAACTGGTTTTGCGAACGCGATTAATACGTCAGGCGAAATCGCGGGAGAGTCTTACGGCGCAACTACCGGGGCATTTCGCTACAGTCGCAATGTTCAATACTTATCAGCCCCATCGGGTTATAGATGGCCCGAGGCATACGGAATATCGAATGACGGCGTAGTTGTCGGAAGGGTGAATCACACGAGCTCAGGAGAATGGGCGGGAATAATTTGGGAACAAAGCGGAGCAGTTACGACTCTCAGCGACTTCGTCCCGGCCGCGATTAGCAATGACGGTGTTCTCCTTGGAAGTACCTCTTCTGGACCAGCAGTGAAGGTGGGCGGAAATTCTCCTGTTCAGCTCTCGATGGGAGGATTGAATGGTTTTGTGTACCCCTTCAGAATATCAGCCTCACATGAGGCGCTCGGCCAGATTTCGTCCGTTCCCGTCATTTGGCGACAAGACGCCTCGGGTACCTGGCAGTTCATCAATCTTCGCACGAAGATTCTCGATCTGGATGTTGCACAGTCATTTCAGGGGTATTCTGTCAATGACGCCGGACTGATTGCGGGTAGCTTTCGCTCAGATGGCAATAATCGCCCGGTGATCCTGAAGCCCAGCTTGCTGCCAATGTTAGCGGTGGACTCGAACCGCGACGGCGTCGTGGATATCAACGGCGATACTACTTCAGCGGCGATGGCGTATCGTTTCTGGATCAATGATGATGATGATGTGGACGACGACGACCCAGACGATTCGGAAAACGCTCCGGTTTCTAGTGCCGACTATACAGACGAAAAAAGCGATGGCATCCGGGACCTAGAAGACTTCTCTCGACTAAAAATCTATATTGGCGGCCTTCAGGACGCAGTTCTTCAGGGCCATATCCAGGTTGGCCTGAAATGGAAGGACACGACCGGTTCGCCATCGCTGAAAGTATGGCGCAATCTTTCGCCCAACGGTGGCTCAGAATATCTAACTGACGTTACTGTGGCCCGCCAGCATATGCCGTTACGGGGCCCCGGCTTGGTGCAGGGCACAACGAGCTACATCATCCCGACGCAGTATTGGCAGGACGTGGGTCTCAGCTCTTCGCAGCCTTACGGCAATCTGCTCTTCGAGGGCTGCACAGTAGGTACGGGACAACTCGTGATTACGCTCCACAAAGCGGATGGCACGGTGATTGGCGAAGGGCCTGGCGTGTGGATCGACCTGAGGAATATCAAGGCGATGTATGAGCGCGTGAAGGCAACAGCCGACGGAGCGGAAAACTTCCCGTTTCCCTACAATCACGTTGGCAGCGATCCGGTTCCAACCCCGGCGATGGGATGGACGCCCGACCCGAACGGTTTTCCTTTCGAACCTGCTCCCGGTGAAAGCGCGACCTACATTGTCTCCGTTCACGGTTGGAATCAGACCTATGAGCGATCGACGATGTATGCCGAAACAATGTTTAAACGGATGTGGCACCTCGGCTATAAAGGACGCTTCGCGGCGTTCCGCTGGCCGACGTTTTACCACCAAGGGCTGGAACTACCTACGTCTTACAATGACAGCGAGTATCGCGCGTTGAAGTGCGGAGTGAGCTTGAAGCAATATCTCGATACGATTCCGAGCGCCTACACGGTTAACCTCGTTGCGCACAGCATGGGCAATGTCGTGGTTGGTTCAGCACTGGAAAAGGGAGCATCGGTTGCCAATTATGCGTTGTTGAATGCTGCTGTTCCTGCCATTTGCTACGACACTTCGGGCAACGTGGTGCAGACAAGTTGGGGCTACGTCACGCCCAACGATGATCCCGACTCCGCGACCGTGGCCCTCAGCTATCAGGGCCGCCTCGCGAATGTTTCTGGTAATTTGGTTAACTTTTTTCTGCCTGCCGACAGCGCGCTGTCTGCGTGGGAACTGAACAATGATTCGCCGTCTGGCGGCCGTTTCCCGCTCTTGGGCGCGAAGCCCCATCAATGGGCGGAGGGCAGTTTGGAAACTGCTGGTTATCGCTACCAACGAACAGCCAGTGCGGGTCAAAAGCTACGTGTCGTCCGCGTCGCGGGTGAGCGAATCCTCGCGTCTCCCGACGAGGCAATGGGATTTGCTGTTCAAGCGCCGAGCCTGACAGTGGGTGCCGACGGTCGCACGCGCGGCGCGATTGATGACTGGGTGGACATGACGGCCTACGGCTTTGATTCCGTGCATAGTGCGGAGTTCCTTTTCACGATACATCAGACTCGCGATTTTTACGGCACGCTACTGCTTAAGCTTGGTATTGCTGTTCAGCTATGAGAAATCGATTTTTCTTCCTTGTCGTGTTGCTGGTCGCGTTTGGCGTGACTTGGTTCCTCTTGCGCCGGACACGGCCTGAAACCGCGAATTCGGCGCCGTCGACACCGACCGCGACCGCTCCTCAAGGCGCGCCAGCGACCGAACCGCCTCAAAACTCATCCACAGTCGGATCTTCGCCCGTCCCATCAGCTCCGCCCGTTGGCGTGAAGCCTCAAGATGCGGAGAGCGACAAGCGCTATCTCGATAGGCTTGCTCCAATCTTCCAGCGGTCATTGGTCTTCTTTGGCAGAGTAGTTGATGAGCGAAATGCTCCGGTGTCTGGGGCGATGGCGCGCTTCTCTTTGACAAACAATCCCAATCCGAACGGCTCAGGCACGCGCGGGGAAACGGAGAGCGATCAAGATGGGCGGTTCGTCATCAGCGGTCGCGGTATGGGGATTTATGTTGAGGTATCTAAAAAGGGCTATTATCGCGTACCCGAAAGCGACGGGAAACGTGGTTCATACGGCCACTTCCGGAACCACGAAAATCTTGGCGACACCGACGTGCCGATACCGACAGAAGACAGACCCGCAATCTTCGTGCTTCGCAAAATGGGTGAAGCGGTCCCGCTGGTTCACGTCGCGCAACGTTCGATCATTGTGCCCAAGGACGGCACGCCGACCGAGATCGACCTCGGCACGGGTCAAGTTGTACCAGCAGGTAAAGGGCAACTCCGCGTTGAGGTGTGGACGCAAAACAAAGGTCTGAATCCGAACAAAGGGCAGCATTACGACTGGCGATGTCAGCTGTCGATTATTGGAGGCGGATTGGTTGAGCGCACCGGGCAGTTCGACTTTGAAGCACCAGAAAGTGGTTACTCGGCGACGGCCGAACTTGCGCAGGCCGCAACGGCCGAGCGCTGGCGCCAGAATATGGCCAAACAGTTTTTCGTTCGCCTCGCTGACAACCGTTTTGCGCGAATCAACGTAGAGATGATTGCCGGTGGCGATCACTTCATTGTGTTGGAAAGCTTCCTCAATCCGAAGCCGGGCAGTCGCAACCTCGAATTTGATCCGAAGCCGAACACGCCGAAGCCGTGAAGATCGCGATGCTCGGTTGAATGCGAAGCGTCAGAGCCACGCTCCATTGCAACGTCCATTTGGCGCGACTACGACCCGCGCCTGCAGTCCCCCGGCTGGCACGAACGCTTTGCTGGTGTGTCCGGCGACAACCGCCAAAACCTCACTTGGCGCAACCGGTTCATCGAAGCGGTGCCCAAAATCCACAACTTCTACTCCAGCACCGAAGACGTGCTCGGCTCCTACGAGGGCGAAGTCCCCTCGACCTCGCTCGGTGCCGCCGCCGTGGTTGATGAACGGCGCAGCCTTCACCGCCTACGTCTGGGTTTACCAAGAAAAGGCCAAGGGCAACCGGCAGGATTATTACCTGCCTTTACTCGGCTCGTTTCACACCGTCGGCACCTACATGGGCTGGGGCATGAATCTGAAAGACCCCGTCAGGATCGACGGCCCGCCCCATTGGAAATGGGTCAATTCGTTCGACTACATCGGGCGCAAAATCAAAACCTCGGCGGAGATCGGTAACGTCAGCGACAGCGTCCTGCGGCGACATCCCGTGTTCGAGCCCGGCTGGGGCGTGGTTAGAAATCAGGAGCAGCAGGAAAATCCCGTCTCCGACGTCTCGCCCGTGAATTACGCCCCAAGCTGGATTCACGATCTCTATGACGCGACCTCTGGCAGCGCCTTGGCGGGCGCGAAGACCTCGGCCAATCACGCGCAACTCCTGGCCGAAGCGATCCCGGCTCAGAGTTGGGCGGCGGGGTCGCATCAGTTAAACACCTCTACTTTGCCGCTGAGTAAGCAGTATGATATGCCCGATGAATATGCCGGCCCCGGCTGGCCACGCTCCTCAATTAACGGCGTGCGCGAATGGCGACATAGCGATATGCGCGAAGTAGCTTATCTGTATCAATCGAGATTTTGGGACGCGCTGGTCTCGGTCTCGCAACAACCATGACCATGAAGACAAAAAGCCTAATTTGCTTGGGCGCGTTGCTGGGTGTCGCCGCCGTGAAGACGCAGTTTGAACTGCCGCTGGCCAAGGTCACGGTGCGCGTGCTCGACGAAGCGCAGCGACCGCTGCCGGGGGCGCAAGTATCGTTGGGCTTCAAGAATCGCCTAACCTCCGACGACGTCTTCGTGCGCGGGCAAACTGACGCGGACGGACGTTTTACCGGAGAAGGCGGCGCCGGTCCGACGGGGGTAAGCAACGAGATTACCCACGAAGGTTATTATCAGGGATGGGCTCCGATCCCGAAGTTTTACGAGATAGATCCGCTCAACCATTGGAAGCCGTGGGATCAAACCTACACGACCACGCTGCGCCGCATTGGAAAGCCCGTGCCGCTCCTCGCCAAGACTCTGCGCAAGCTGGAAATCCCCGCACTCGGTCAGTCCTGCGGGTACGATCTAGAAGCCGGTGATTGGGTAGCACCCTGGGGCAAAGGGAAGACGTCCGATTTTGTGTTTAAGGCTACTCGCGATTACCGTGACTGGTTCAATTTTGCTGTCGAGGTCGAGCTAGAGTTCACGCAGCCGAAAGATGGTCTTTTGTCCATGACTTGGGCGGAACACGGCAAGCACTCCTCCTTCCGCTGGGAGCGAAGCGCCCCCGAAACAGGCTATGCGCGACCCCACCTCATCCGCTTCATCAATCGCGATCCCCGAAGCGGTGAGCATCCAACGCTGACTTTTGATAGCAGCGCGAAAGACAAAGGTTATTTCTTCCGCGTGCGCACGGTTGAAAAGAACGGCCAAATTATTGCCGCAAACTACGGCAAGATCGTCGGCGACATCGGCATCGAGGCTCGTGATACCAAGACGTGCATCATTTATTTTACCTACTACCTGAATCCGACGTCGCTGGATCGAAACATGGAATGGGATCCGACGCGCAACTTGCTCTCTGGTTTAAGCTGGGAAGAAAATCCCCGGGAGCCGTGACACTTCGCCGATCTCGCCATGAAGGATAGCGACCCGAAGAACGATTTTGCTGAGCCTCTTAGTCCAGCTTCTCCCGTGAGTGTTGCGACCATCATAAACGGATTCGTGCTGAGCCGCACGGCAAGTGTGGGGGAAAGTGATAGGACGTCACAGCGGGAACACGAAGACGGCCGAAGGGCTTCTTGGCCTCGGCCAGTTCCGCAAAATAGGCAAAACGCGGAACTCGTGCGGGGAGGG
>PNJQ01000013.1 GCA_013821985.1 Opitutus sp. | reverse complement strand
CCGGTGAGGGTGAAGGGAACCGTGACCGCGGACGTCGTTGCGCCCGTGCGCGAGATCGTGACGGTCGTGGAGCTGCCTTCGTTCACGATGGCGTTCGACGTCGCGATGCTGAGCGTCGGCGTCGTGGTGGTCGGGGGCGGCGTGGTCGTGGTGCCGCCAGTCGAACCCGTCGAGCCGGTGCTGCCGCCGGTGTTAATCACCGGAGGAGCGGTGGTGACACCGGGGTCGTTGATGGCGAGCGCGACTGCCGAGACGGCGAGCGAGTAGCCGCTCACGGGTTGCAGCGTGAGGATGGCGGTCTGGCTGCCTTCCGTTTCGGAGTCGGAGACGGCTTGAATCGTCATCGACGCGCTGGCGACGCCGGCCGGGATCACGAGGCTCGTTGGCATGTCGCCATTCGGCGTGCGGCGGTAGTCGATCCACTTCGTGGCGGTGCCGGTGAGGGCGAACGGCACGGTGACGGCGGAGGCGGTCGAGCCCGTGCGCGAAATCGTCACGGTGGTCGAGTTGCCTTCGTTCACGATGGCGACGGACGCGGAGATGCTCAGCGTCGCGGCGGTCGTGGTCGGCGTCGTGGTGGAACCCGTGCTGCCGGTCGAGCCGGTGCTGCCGGTGTTGATGACCGGAGGCGCGGTGTTCACGCCCGGATCATTGATTGCGAGGGCGAGGGCGGAGGTGCCCAGCACGTAGCCGCTGACGGATTGCAGGGTGAAGATGGCGGTTTCGCTGCCTTCCGTTTGCGAATCGGAGACGGCTTGAATCGTCATCGAGGCGCTGGCGGAGCCGGCGGGGATGACGAGGGAGACGGGCATGTCGCCGTTGGGAGTGCGACGGTAGTCGTTCCACTTGATGGCGGTGCCGGTGAGGGCAAAGGGCACGGTGACAGCGGACGCAGTCGAGCCGGTGCGGGTGATTGTGACGGTGGTTGAGTTACCTTCGTTCACGATCGGGTTCGACGTTGAGAGACTCAACGTCGGCGACGTAGTTTGGGCCTTGGCAGGTGCCACGGCGGCGATGGCGACCAAGGCGGCCAGCGCGTAGAGGATCTTGGCCCACAGAGGGGCGGTGGTTCTTTTCTCCATGCCGCCGAGATTAGCGGCAGCCATCGGGTGGTTATATCAGCCACCCTCCAAGAAACCTGTAAGCCGAGGGTGGTGGTTCTCTGTCAGTGTTTCACCTACGCGAGAGGTTCCGAAAATATTATGCCTGCGGGTGCGTGAAACCCCCATGCGACCGGTAAGTCGTTCTCGGGGTGCGGGGTGGCGGCGGCCGGAGGGCGGCGGGAACGCACGGGGCCGAGGTGCGCGGCTAGGACGGACTCTCTGGCGGCGCACGCGAGCCAAAGAGGTGAGCCCGCGAACCACCTGAACGACACGAAGCGAACGAGCAATTAGAGACGCCATGGGCGCGAGACTGAATCACTGACACGAACAAGCGGTGGCGGTCCGATTCTTTCTCTCCCTAGGTTCCGCTCGTCGGAATCTTTGAATGGGGTAAGCACAACCAGATTGCGGTCACGACCAATCCTGCACCGCCAACAAACCAGACGAGTGCGGGCGCGGGCCCTTTTGGAGTGAAGAACATCGGTTCATATGCCGTGAGGCGTGAGACTGCCATGGTCGCCGCCCGCTGAAAAGGTAGCCAAGGATGAGGCTGTGGCGGGCCGGGAATTCGCCGACGCGATGCGCTGCGAGCGATGCGAGAGCGAACGATACGGGCCGCAGAAGCGCAGCTTGGATCGCGATAGAAGAGAAAATGAAAGCCAATCCCCACGTCATGGCTTCCAGCGACAGATAAAGAGTGGGCCCGCGATGCACCCAGCCAACGACCGCTACCCACAAGGCGGTCTCAAGCAGCCACGCTCCCAGGAACGAGCCCCAGTTTTTTGCCCCGAGAAATCGTTTGGTCATCGGGCGTCAAATTTCGACGCCCGCCGCGCTTTCTGAATCGCGGTGATCAGTCCCGTTAGGACGACAATTTTTACGAGGATGCCTCGCAGGAGCGTCATGGGGTCGAGCACGGCGTCAACCGCATGCACGAAGAGGAAAAGTCCGAGCGCCGTGCAGAGCGCGGGATAAGGGGAATTGCGCCCCCAGATCCAGAGTCCGAAAAACACCGCCGACAAACCACCGGTCACGATCAACGCCCCGATTTGCTCGGCGGTTGAAACTTCGTTCGATGCCGAGATTCCGAAAAATACCAGAGCCCCGATGGCTTGGAGGATGGCGAGAGCGAGGATCCAGCCACTGCCGTTGCCCGGCATTTTTTTGGGTTGGCCGCCTGGCTCGTAGCGCAAACTGGCCGAGGCGAGACGGGGCGGGGCTTTCTCGTGAACAGGATTGGTCATCGGTCTGGTGGAGTTGAAGCGGCCCGCCAGCCGAGACAGGCGGGCGAACAGGCCGATGGCAAGATGTCGCTCTTCGTGCGTCCGACGAGAATTGGGCAGCGGTCCCGCTCTGAACGCGGTGGCCCACGGATCGCCTCCTTGAAACCAAAACGCCCCCGTGTTTGCGCGGGGGCGTTTTGAAAGGCATTTGGCAGGGCGAGGCGCTGCGTCGGACCGGAAAGCCGGACGGCCCGACCCAATTTCCCGCCCTGCCAAAAAAGGTGAGTCGCGTCGCGACTACGGATTGATCGTCACGGGCACCGAGATGCCCGGCGGCGGGATCGTCGGGTCGATCGCGCGGGCGCCTTCATTCACGCCGGTGGCGCGCACGAACGTGTCGAGAATCAGATTAACATAGCGCTTGAGCGTGCGGTAGGGCGCGTTGGGCACGTAAACGATATCCTGCGGTTCGAGCCGCACGTCCGGCGCCTGGCCGGTGATGATCTGCTGGTAATTCACGATCGCGATACGCGGGTCGTTCATCGAGCCGCGCACCAGCGCGACCTGATAGACGAAGGCATCGGGGAGCGTGCCGCCGGCGTTGGCGACCGCCTGCACCAGCGTCATGTCGCGACGATAGGGGACATTCCGGCCGTTGACCACGGCGCCGAGGACGCGCACGTCGTTGCCCGCGGAGGACGGGAGGAAGATGAAGTCGCCGCCGCGCAACCGGATGTTTTGCGAGAGATCACCCTGGTTGAGCAATCGGTCGAGATCCACCGGCAGCCGCTGTCCGTCACGCATGACGAAGGCGCGGCGCAGATCGGCGGAGTCGTCCATTGGAGTGCCGACGTCCACGCCGATGGCGGAGCTCAGCGCAGCCGTGGGCGATGCGGAGGCCGGTCCATCCGCGAGCGCGAGCGCTTCGAGCAGCGTCACCGAACCGGGCAGGGGATAGACGCCGGGGCGATTGACGCGTCCGAGGATCCACACGCGTTCGCTTTGGGAGGAGCGAAGCGTGACGGAGACGGGGCGCCGCTCGCGGAAGTATTGTTCGGTCCCGCGTTCGAGTTCCTCGCGCACTTGCGCGATCGTCTTGCCCCAGACGTCGAGACCCGGAGTGAGATAAAAGTAGATCTTACCGTCCGGGCCGACGGTGGAGATGGTGCGTGAAGCGGGTTCGTCGAGCAGTTCGATCGCGATCTGATCGCCCGGGCCCAGCGTGAACGACTGGGCGGGCGGATTGAGCAGGGCGGGATCGAGCGTCGCGGCGGTGGCGGTGGGCTCCGGGTTGATCGGAGTCGCGTCGATCACGAGCGGCTGGCCGCCGCCCTTGTGTGCGACGCAGCCGGCGGTAAATGCGGCGAGGCAGGCGAGCGAGCCGGCGGCGAGGAAGCGCGGATTGATCGAGCGGCGGAGCAGGCGCGGGAGCCCGAGGAACGGGGCCGCGGCCAGATGGCGGGCGGCGCTCGGTCGCCGTGCATCGCAGCTCGTTCGTGACGACGACGGAGCGTTGCACTCGATGGAATGGGTTCCGACCCCGGCGGTGGAAGTGGAGAAGAGCGGAGAGTTCACGTTGTTCATTTGATGACGGGTCCGGTCTTCAAGCCGGTCCAATTGAGGATGGCGGACTGCACGAAGGACGACGCAGCGGCGTCGAGCAGCTCTTCGACGCGGATCCACGGGCGGTGGCTGACATAGACGATGTCGCGCGGTTGCAGGGGGAAGTCGGGCGTGCGGCCGGCGAGCACGTCGCCGACATCGACGGCGAACGCTTCGGGGCGTTCGAGGGAGCCGCGCACCACGAGGACGCGTCCTTTCCAGGCGCGGTCGGTAAAGCCTCCGCGTCCGGCGACCGCAGCTACGGCGGTGGTCGCGTCCGACGCGTAGCCCAGTGAACCGGGGTAACGCACTTCACCCAGAATATAGACTTCCTGCAGGCCGTTGGCGGGGAAATAGAGGTAGTCGCCAGGAGCCAGAGCCACGTTTTGGGTGAGATCGCCGGAGCGGAAAAGTTTGTCGAAATCGACCGGCACGCGCGACGAGCCGCGGGCCAGGAAGGCGCGGGAAAAATCCGCGGCCTCGACGACCGCGCCGTTGCGCAAGCCGGTTTCGAACCCGCCGGCGCGCGCGACCGCCTCGACGAGCGTCACGGGACGGTCGAGCGGGAAGACGCCGCGGCGCGCGACCTTGCCGAGCACCACGTAGTTTTTGCTGCGGTAAGCCACCGGAACGACGATCGTGCGAGGCGAGCGGCGGAACTGACCGAGGGATTGATCGAGCCGATCGCGCAGCTCATCCACGGTGAGTCCGGCGGCGGGAACGCCGCGCGCCTCAAGAAAACTGATCGTGCCATCCGGCCCGATCGGGACTTCCTCGCGCAACAGCGTGGGCTCGCCGTAGAGGCCGAGCGTCAGCACGTCGCCGGGTCCCAGCGTCAATTTCTTCTGCCAGTCGGCGCGCTCCGCGGGATGCGAAATGGAAAGCCGGCCGGTGCCCGGCTCGGCGCTCGGCACTTGGGCGGAAGCCTCGGGCGCCGACGCGGCCAGGGCCGCCGCTGCGAGACCGCACCCGATCCAGCGGGTGAAGCGCTGGCTGACGGGCGGCGCGACTTCGCGATTCAGGACGGCGCCGACGACATTGCAGCGAGCTTGGCGCAGCGTCTCGAGCTGCTGGCGCGTTTCCATCGAATCGGAACTGCCGGCCTCGGAGAGCCACACGACGTTCGGGAGATTTTCGGCGAGGAGGATCGTCTCCGGAATATTCGCCGGCGGCAGCTCGACGAGAATGACGAGGTTCTCGATCTTGCGCCACGCCTGCAGGGCGGCGAGCCACTGCTTGCGGCGCTCGAGATTCCAAACCCAGCCCGGCACCGGGATGTCGATCCGCGGCGGGGCGTCGGTCTTGGCAAGTTGCTCCGTGATGAGACCGGGCGAGGCAAGCACGTCGCTCGTGAGCACCGGGGCGTGTTCGCCGCCGACCATGATGGTGCCGGGGGAAACGCCGTTGGCTCCGACCACGTCTGCTTCGACGGCGGACGTTGGTCCGCCCGGCTGGGTCGTGATGGTCATGACGCGGAAGCCCCGTTCGGCGGCGGCCTGCGCCATGAGCTTGATCCAGGTCGAGCGACCCTCGCCGGCCGCGGCGGAGGTGAAACCGCAGACGAGGCCGTGATTGGAGGAGACGCTGAGGCGGCGTTGGAGGGCGGTCCAGGTGCGGAACGCCCAGCGGTCGCGTTGCGCGGCCGTCATGCGCGAGGTGTCAGGCAGGCTGGCGATCACCGGGAGGTGGGCGATGCGCCGGACGTCGGACGCCGTCTTGATGCGATTGTCGAAAAATTCGCGGCCGACCATGGTGGCCGCGGTGGCGACCAGGCCCGTGAGGCCGAGGAACAGCGCGAAGATGCCGATCTGCACGTGCGGCTTTTTGGCCACCACGTTTTCGGGTTCGGCGGGATTGAAAACGTGGAGGTAGCCCGGCGCGCTGCTCGCGATGAGCGCGGCGGATTGCTGTTGGTTCAGCAATTGCGCGCGGATGCTCTCGAGATTGCGCGCCTGGTTGCGCAGCAGCTCGATATCGTCGCCGGGGGCGAGGGGTCGATTGGCGGCGGGCGTCGTTGTCGCGGTGTTGCTCGCGACCGAAGCCGGTTGGAACGTCGCTTTCAGTGCGGCGATGCGGGCCCGCTGTTCCTTCACCAACGGATGCGCGTCGGTGTAGCGCGCGAGCAGCCCGGTGAGTTCCTCCTCGGCGGCCGTGATGCGCTGGGCGGTGGGATCGATCGTCGGCAGCGTGCTTGCCGGGATGACGGCGGCCACCGGAAGATTGAGCAGGCGGTTCTGCACGGTGGAGAGATCCGCGTCGATTTGCTGGAGGCGCTTTTGGGCGATGGCGACGGAATCCTCGGCATCCCGGCCCTGAACCTCGCGCATGTAGCGGACGGCTTCGCGGGCATACAGGTTGGCGAGGCTGACCGCGGCTTCGGCATCGGCTCCGACAGCCGAGATGCTGATGATGTCGCTGTCGCGTTCCGGCGTGATCCGGATGGCGCGATCGACTTCCGCGGCCGTGAGGGCCGGTTTGGCGTAGGCGCCCACGCGGCGCAGCAGTTCGGGCGAGCGGAGCAGGCCGGTGAGCGTCGGGATGGCGATCGTGCGGGGACGATAACCGCTCTCGGTGGTGGGCGGCGTGGTATAGACCAGCTGGGTCGTGCCGGTGTAGGTCGTGCGCCAGTGGTTGAAGGCAAAGAAGGTGCCTGCTCCAACGAGGAGAAGCGCGACGATCAGCGGCCACTTCCAGCGCCGGATCAACGGATCGAGCAACGACCAAAAGTCGAAGGAGCCGGTCGAGGCGCGACCGCCGGAGCCGTTGAGGCCGGCGTAGGGTGGCGAATCATAGCGGTAGGCTTGCTGGTTCATCCAGCGCCGAGAACCACGGTAGGGTGTGGCTCTAGCTCCAGGTTGCGCCGGAGCGTCAGTGAGGTTTTCCTCTGCGATGTTATTCATTTCGGCTTTGGGTTCCGCGCGCATCCACAACGGATGGGAGGTAGGCCCCGGACTCTACGTGACGGCCGCGCTTCGCCGAAGTAGGTGTGCGCCCGATTAGCCGGGGGGGTGCACCCCACACGGGAATCGCGCCACACCGCAGCGCGCACGAGTTCGCCGTGGCGCCGCGCGCGGCGGTGGGGTTGGCACCTACCGCGCCGCAGAGCGGCGCGACCCGGCGCGCGTAAAAACGGGCGCGCGAAGCCGGCGGAGCCGAGGAATTAAGCGAAGTGCGGCGCGGTCCGGGGGGACGCGCGCCCCAGCGCAGCCGGAAAATCTCCCGGTGCGGTGCGGCGGGCGCGCCGAGGGGGCGTCTTCGCCGAGGCTACGGCTGACGCGCCTGCGGCTCCACTGCTCGCTCCGCTGGCCGCTCACACCAGCCGGTTCGAGATCGCGTAGTGCGTGAGTTCGGCGTTGTTGCGCAGGCCCATTTTCAAGAGGATGCGCGCGCGGTAGGTGCTGATCGTTTTCACGCTCAGGTTCAGTTCCTTTGCGATGGCGCTCACGGGCAGGCCGGACGAAATCAGGCGCAGCACGAGAAATTCGCGATCGGAGAGCGTCTCGTGCGCGGGCTTCTGCGAATCGCCGGAAAGATAAGTCGCCATCGCCTCGGCGAGCGTCGGGCTGACGTAGCGGCGGCCCGACAGGATTTTGTTCACCGCGTTCACGAGTTCTTCGGGCGCGGCTTCCTTCGTCAGATAACCGGAGGCGCCCGTCTTCAACACGCGCACGCCGAACTGATCCTCGGGGTGCATGCTCAGCACGAGGACGGGCAGGCGCGGGCGCGTCTGCTTGATGTCCTTCAACGCCTCGAGCCCGCTGCGTCCGCCCAGCGTGATGTCGAGCACGAGCAGGTCCCAGTGCTCGCGGTTGGCGAGGTCCAGCGTGGTCGGAACATCACTCGCCTCGCCGAACTCAGCCGCCGGAAATTCCGCCTGCAGGATCTGTTTCAACCCGTGGCGCACGATGGCGTGATCGTCTGTCAGCAGAATCCTCATGATGGCGGGGCGAATTTCCCCGGGGTATGGGTAGCCTAATTACAACGGTGGTTCCGCGGCCCGGCGCACCGGACAGGGATATTTCCCCGCCAAGCAATGCGGCACGTTCTCTCATGCCGAGCAAACCGATGGAGCGGGTGTTCGCGATTTCGATCTCGGTGATGCCGCGGCCGTTGTCGGCGACCTCGAGCGTGAGGTTCTCCGCGTCCTCGACGAGCCGCACGCTCACCAGCGTGGCTTGGGCGTGGCGCAGGACGTTGGTGAGCGTCTCCTGAAAGATGCGGAAGAGCGCCGTGGTGACGTCGTTGTCCCACCGCTCAGTCTTCACGGTGGTGGCGAACGTGCAGCGCAAACCGGTGCGGCGCTGAAATTCGTTGGCCTGCCACTCGAGCGCGGCGACGAGGCCGAGTTCGTCGAGAATCCCGGGGCGCAATTCGGTGACGATTTGCCGCACGGTGTGCATCAGCGCGTCGAGGTGGCCGAGCATCTGCGCGGCCTTCTCGCGGAGAAGCCGGCGATTTTGCGGCAGGCGGCCCGCGAGCCACGCCAGCTCGATCTTGAGGTTCGTGAGCATCTGCCCGAGTTCGTCGTGAATCTCGCGCGCGATGCGGGCGCGCTCCTCCTCGCGGACGTATTGGAGATAGGCGGTGAGCGCGCGGAGCTGTTCGTGGTGATGGAGGAGCTGTTCGTCCGCCAGGCGGTGCGCGCGCGACTCGGCGATTTCGCGCAAGGCGCGGCGCACGGCGGGCGCGAGGCGTTCGAGGTGGCTCTTCAACACGAGGTCGGCCGCGCCGCCCTTCAGACTATCGACCACGCTCTCCTCGTCGAGGTGATCGGCGAGAAAGATGAACGGCGACCCGGGTGCGAGCCGACGGGCGAGCTGCAACACCTCCGCCGCATCCGCTTCCGGGGGCGCGTAGTCGCTGAGCACGAGATCGGGTGCATCGGACTCGAACGCCGACTCGAATTCCGCCCGCGTCTCGACTCGCCGGACGCGGACCGGCAGCTGCGCTTCCTCAAACTGGCGCGCGATTTCCTTCGTGAGGCCGGGGCTCTCGTCGAAAATCAGGACCGACAGCTCGGCGCCTTCGTCCGGCTTGGAACGCGCGAGAAACGTCGTGGAGGTCGGTTCCATGGCGATTCAGGTGAGCGCGGAGTGACATCGACCCGCGCCGCGGCTGCGCGGAGGCGGGCGACGCGGCGCACGAGCACACCGCAACGCGGACAGGTGGGGGAAAGCAGGGAGGTTCACAGCGTCGAGGACTCTCGTCCTCTGCCGCCCAGCATAGCTCACCCGCGGGAGTGTTCACAGGAGGAGCCAGACCCAAACGGACAGAAGCAAACACCCCAAGCTCGCGCGAGCTACGGTCCGGCGCAGCGCGGTGCGTGGGTTGCCCACGAGGCGCTGGCGCAAGCGGTCTGCAACGAGGCGCGACGAATCAAGAACGAAACGAGGTCGTGGAGCCGGAGCGCCCCCGCTCCGGACGAAGGTGAAAGGCGGCGGGAAACGTCGCGTGCTCCGAACGAGCGCGGGCGGCTGCTCCCGGCCTATCGCGGCGCCAGCGTGTCGTGGCCGAGCCGGTATTCCGCAAAATCGTTCCAGACGCCGTCGTAGGGCTTGTCCTGTTTAAAAATCTGCAGAATGCGCGCGTGCTCCTGATCGCTCGTCGGAAACACGCGCGGCTCCTCGCCCGGCAAAAACATCGCCGTGTAGGAGCGTTTCCCATCGTCCATGCGTCGAATCACGAGCATGCGCCGACCGTAACGCGATGGCCCGCGTTTGCCAGTGAGCTTATTTGATTCCGTCACCCATTTCCGGCGGCTAGCGTCTGCGGCACCCCATGAAAATCCTCGCGCTGCTCCGTCCGCTGCTCGCCGTCACCCTGTTCGGCCTTCCGCTGTTACTCTCCGCCCAAACCGCCGCGCCATCCGCTGCCGCCCAGCCGGCGGCGGTGCTGTCCGCCGATCTCGCGGCCACGATCGCGCGCATGGCGCGCATCGGCTCATGCCTTTCGCCCAGCCTGTCGCCCGACGGCCAGACCGTCGCATTCGTCTCGAATCTCAGCGGCAATCCCCAGATCTGGACCGTGCCGGCCACCGGCGGCTGGCCGACGCAGATCACGGCATTCGAGGATCAGGTCAACGGCGTGCAATGGTCGCCGGCGGGCGATTGGCTGGCGTTTTCGATGGCACCGGGCGGCGGCTTGAATTCGCAGGTATATCTGATTCGTCCCGACGGCTCCGGCCTGCAACGCCTCACGCCGGGCGGCAAAGTGAACTGCAATCTCTACGGCTGGAGCGATGACGGGCGCTACCTCGCCTTCGGCACCAACGAGCGGCACGGCGCCGCGATCGACGTTTATCTTTACGATACCACCGCGCAATCGCGGCGTCTCGTCCGGCAGTGTAAGGGCATCGGCGCGCTCATCGCGATGTCCTCGGACAACCGCCACGTGGTGATCAGCGAACTCGTGAGCCGCGGACGCAACGATCTCTTCCTGCTCGATCTGACGAACGGCGCAGAAACCGACCTCACGTCGCGCTGGCGCGGTCCCGGCTCGTTCGGCGCAGTATTCGCGCGCGACGGACGCACGCTGTTGTTCTCCGGCAACCACGAGCAGGACATGATTTCGCTCTACCGCATCACGCTCCAGCCGCACGGCCTGCTCTCCGCCGCGGAACTGCTCGCCACACGCCCCGATGCCGAACTCGCCTCGATCACGCCGGATTGGAGCGGTCACCGGGTCGCGCTCAACTGGAATGCCGGCGGACGCAATGAGCTGCAATTCCTCGACCTCGCCTCGGGCAAGCTCACCGCCGCGCCCGCGCTGCCGTCGGAGATCGCGGGGTCGTTCACGTTTTCGCGCGACGACCGGCGGCTCATTTTCGCCGCGTCTGGCTCGCGGCGTCCGTCCGACGTCTGGCTGCTCGACGTGGACGCGGGCCAGTTTCGCCAGCTCACGCACGCGCCGCACGCCGGCGTGAAGCTTGAGGCGCTCGTCGCGCCGAAGCTCGTGAAATATCAGGCGCACGACGGCCTCGAACTCTCCGGCTGGCTCTACGTGCCGGCGAATTTCTCGGCGCCCGGCCGCGTCGTCATGAGTTACCACGGCGGACCGGAAGGTCAGGAGCGCCCCGCATTCAACAGCACGTATCAGGCGTTGCTCGCGCAAGGCATCGCGGTCCTCGCGCCGAACGTCCGCGGCTCGTCCGGTTTCGGCAAAACTTTCGTCAACCTCGACAACGGCGCGAAGCGATTCGACGGCGTGCGCGATATCGCCTCGACGATCGACTACCTCGTCGCGAGCGGCGTCGCCGATCCGAAGCGCGTCGGTATCATGGGCGGTTCCTACGGCGGCTACATGGTGATGGCGGGTGTCACGGAATTTCCGGATCGCATCGCCGCGGGCGTCAATCTTTTCGGCATGGTGAACTTCGAGACGTTCTTCGCCCACAGCGAGCCGTGGATGGCGGCGATCTCCACCGTGGAATACGGCGACCCCGCGACGCAGCTCGATCTGCTCAAGCAACTCTCCCCGCTCCACAAGATGGACCGCATCACCGCGCCCGTCCTCGTGCAACACGGCCGCAACGATACCAACGTGCCGTTCGTCGAAGCGGAGCAGGTCGTGAACAATCTGCGCCAACGCGGGGTGCCGACGGAGCTCATTGAGTTCGCCGACGAAGGTCACGGCTTCCGCAAGACGCCGAACCGCATTCGCTCCGCGGTGACGCTCGTCGAGTGGTTCGTGAAATACCTCTGATGCCGACCGGTCGCACCGCTTTGCTCGCCGGGGCGAGCGGCCTCGTCGGCCGCTACGTGCTCGACCAATTGCTCGGCACGCCGGACTACGCGCGCGTGGTCGCGCTCGTGCGCCGGCCGCTCGAAGTCGAGCATCCGAAACTCGTCGAAATCGTCGCGAGCTTCGACGCGCTCGACCAGCTGCCCGAGCCGCTGCGCGGCGACGACGCGTTCTGCTGCCTGGGCACGACGATGAAGCGCGCCGGTTCGCGCGAGGCGTTTCGCGCGGTGGATCATGGCGCGGTGCTGGCCTTCGCCTGGGCGGCGCAGCGCGGCGGGGCGAAACGCTTCTTCACCGTCTCGGCGATGGGCGCGAACGCGGAGTCCCGTGTTTTCTACAATCGCGTGAAGGGCGAGACGGAGGAGGCACTCGGCGTGCTCGGCTTCGAGGCGCTCGGGATTTTTCGTCCGGGTTTGCTGCGCGGTCCGCGCGAGGAGTATCGCTTCGGCGAGCGGCTCGGCGTCGCAGTGCTCGCGCTCGCGGACCCGCTGCTCGTGGGGAGTTGGCGCCGCTACCGGCCGGTGCACGCCGCCGTGGTGGCGCGGGCGATGGTGCGGACATCGTTCGGTCAGGCGCGTGGCGTGCTGACGTTTGGGTCGGACGAGATTCAGGATCTCGGGCGGGCAGGCGGAGTGGGCTGAAGGGTTCGGCGCGGGTGGAGGAACTCGACCGAAAATGCGTCGTGCCCGATTCTGAACGGCGGATTGGGGATAATCCGCCCGACCTTCCGAGGTGGGCCGGGAGGTCCCTCTCCCCGCCAAGCGCGCACCGACGTTCTTGTAGGAGCCTGCTTGCAGGCAAAAAAAGATCCGCAGCGCGCGCCGCGTTCCGGCGTTCTGATCGGTGCGGGAGTTCTCATCGCCTGCAAGCAGGCTCCTACAGTCGCACCCCACGCTCGCATGGGCGCCACCGCACGCGCGCCGATCGCGCCCGCTGCGGAGGTGTCCGCCCTCAGCTCCAGTTGTAGTTAAAACTGACGCTGATCCGCTCTTCGTTCGTGCGATTAGTCGCGACCTCGTGGCGCAGCCAGCTCTCGAAGAGCAGCACCCAACCGGCTTTGGCGGGATACGTGATGTGGGTTTTGTTCGTCGGTCGGACATTCGCGATCTTCGGCGGCGCGGCCATGAACCTGCTGAGACGCGGGTCCTCGAACTTCAGGCCGGGGCAACCCGGCGGCGTGACGACGTAATACGTGCCGCTCATGAACGCGTTCGGATGCAGGTGGAGGCTGTGCGCGGCGTGTTCGGGCATGATATTCACCCAGAAATCCGTCATGTGGATCTCGCGGCCGCGCAGATCGAAATCGAGCTCACGCGCAAATTTCCGGACGTGGGCCGTCAGCTTCCGCTCGAGGCCGGCGAACGTGGACGAGAATTCGTGCAGCCGATTCAGCGATGCGTAAGACGTGTAGCCGCCGGGATAGTTTTTCTCCGACCACTTGCGACCGGCGGCGTCGAATTCGCGGATGCGGCGGCACTCGTCGGCCAGCTCCGCGTTGAAACGGTCGAGCCCGCGGGCCTGCAGCGGCTCGTGGTAGAGGAACGTCGGAAACCAAGCGCGAGTGGGCATGAAGCTGTTGTTGCCAGATTTTGCCGCTCGGCAACCGGGAAGCAGGTAGGTGCGTAACTACTGTGTGAATCGCTGCTGTGCTGCTTTAGTATTTGATTCACCTAATCCCGCTTGGTTCAACCCAGCCAATTTTCCCATGAAAAACACCGCACTTCGCAAACTTCTGGGTGTCCTCGCGACGCTCGCGATCAGCGGCTCCGCGCTCGCGGACCGCATCGAACTGACGGACGGCTCCGTCGTGCACGGCAAGCTGCTTGCGGCCGAGAAGGGCCTGTTTCGTTTCGAGACAAAATTCGCCGGCGTGATGGTCATCGCGCAGGAACACATCCGGAGCTTCTCGACCGACGAGGCGATCAACGTCGGCCTCAAGGCCGGCACACAAGTGCTCGGCACCGTCGCGCCGGTGTCGGGCGGCATCGCGGTCACCGCCGCCGACGGTCAGATGACGGCTTCGCCCGCCAACATCGTCGCAATCTGGCGTCCGGGTGAGGACAGCCCCGAGATGCGCGACATCAAGGCCGCCGCCGAGAAGGCGAAGCGCCGGTGGGCCTACGAGGCCTCGGTCGCCATCACCGGTCGCACGGGCGGCGCGGAGAAATTTGCGGGTGCCGCGGGGGTGAAGGCCACGCTCGAGAGCCCTGAGGACAAGCTCGTGTTCGCCGGCGCTGTCAACCGGGCGCAGGAGAACGGCGTCGAGACCACGAACGACTGGCGCGCGGGCGTCGATTATTCCGC
The DNA here is from genome assembly GCA_013821985.1 of Opitutus sp. GTDB lineage: Bacteria > Verrucomicrobiota > Verrucomicrobiia > Opitutales > Opitutaceae > Didemnitutus. The sequence goes on along the minus strand of PNJQ01000013.1, from coordinate 43,328 downwards.
GTTCTTCACGCCCATGTCCGTCTGGTATGCGCGCACCGATCTCTCGAAGGACAAGATCAAAGCCATCGATCTGCGCTCCAACTCCGCGGTCGGTTTCGGCCGCAAGCTGATCAAGACCGAGACGCACGACCTCGAGGTTCGGCTCGGTCTCGGCTACACCTATGAAACCTACACGACAAGTGCGCCGGACTTCGAGTCCGCCGGTCTCGACGTCGCGATCCTCAACGACCAGCAGATCGGCTGGGCGAAGATGAGCAATAAAATCACCTGGACGCCCTCGTTCGAGGATTTCGCCAACTACCGCCTCGTGCACGAGACGACTTTCGACCTGCCGATCAAGACGGGCGAATTCTGGAAGCTCCGCCTCGGCGTGAACAACGACTACCAGAGCCAGCCGGTCGGGGGCATCGAGAAACTCGACACGACCTACTTCACCGCGCTGCTGCTGAACTGGCGTTGAGTCTGCGTTCAGGTGTTTCGCCCTGAATCATTTGCGCGGAGCCAACCGGCTCCGCGTTTTTATTGCGGCGCGCACCTCGTCGCTCGCTCGCCCGCTGGCTCTATTTTTCCAGCGGGAACGTGCGCTCGGCTTGGTAAGCCGGACCCGCGCCGCCGCGGCGCTCACTCGAGAGAAGATGAAATTCGCTGACGCGAAACGGCGGCGCCTCGAATTTCGCGTGGCGTTCGAGAAATTTCGCGAGCGCCTTCGGCTCGTAGGTTTCTCCGAGCCGGCCGAGCGTGATGTGCGGTTGAAAATTATGAACGTCGAGCGTGAGGTCCACCGAGAGCAGCGCCTCGTCGATCTGCTTGCGGAGCTGAAACAGCCGCGTGTGCGCGCGACCGAGCCCGGCCCAGAGCACCTTCGCCGGACCGCGCGTCGGAAACACGCCCACACCCGCGACGGGTAAAATGAACGGCTCGACGCGGACGCGCCCGAGCGCGTCCGCCAGCCGGTCGCGCTCGGCGGCATCACGCTCGCCGATGAAACGCATCGTGAGATGCAGGTTTTCCGTCGGAGTCCAGCGCACGCCCGCGAGCGGCGTCATCGCGGCCGCGAGTTCGCTCCGCACCACGTCGGGCAGCGCGAGCGCGACGAACAGTCGTTGCGTTTCCATCCCCGCAACCAATCCAGCCCGCCGCACGATGCCAATGGAAAGTTGCCTACCGCGTCACGGCGCGCACCTCGGTGCCGTCGGCGTTCATCACATAGATCCGGAAACGTCCGGAGCGGTTTGAACAAAAGGCGATTTGCCGGCCGTCCGGGGAAAACGTGGCGCGGGTATCGTTGGCAGGATCGTGCGTGAGTCGTGTCAGCGCGCCGGTCGCGAGTTCCAGTCGATAAAGCTCGGGGTTGCCGTCCACCGTCGAGGTGAAGACGAGCGCGCTGCCGTCCGGCGACCAGGCGGGCGCGGCGTTCGTCGCCCCGTTGGCGGTCAGTGCGCGGGATTCTCCGGTGCGTCGATCGAAGACCTGCAGTTCGCTCAGGCGCGTGGCGGAGTTCGCCCGTTGCCGGTAGGCGATCCGGTTGCCATCGGGCGACCACGCGGGATGGCCCACGCTGGCATCGGTCGCGAAAAGCAGTTGCTGCTCCGAACCGTCGGGCCGCATGAGAAAAATTTTTGCGAGCTCGTCCGGCAGGCGATTTGAATCAAAGGCGATCCAGTCGCCTTGCGGCGACACGGCCGCGACGGCATCGAACGCCCTCGGCTCGCGCGTGAGTTGCGTCGTGGTGCCGCTCGCGAGTTCGTGGCGGAAAATTTCCTGGCTGCCGTCCGCCGGCCGGTCGAAGAGCAGCCACTGGCCGTCGGGCGACCACGCTGGACCCGTGGCTGGTGCGTCGCCGCCGGTCACCTGCGGCGTGCTGCCGTCGGCGAGGCGGAGCACATGAATCTGATGGCGCCCGCTGCGGTTCGATTGGAACGCGATGCGCGCTCCGTCCGGGGACCAGGCTGGCAGCTGATCGTCATATTCTGCTGCTGCCGATGTTGTCGTGACAACGAGCAGGAGGAGTAGGGCGCGCATGCGACAAACAGGGTCGCCGGAGCGGGCGGTTCAATCGCGCGGCGTTGACCGTCCATCCTCCCGCTTGGAACGTGCGCCGGCTCGCGACGAGCGGTCAGTCTTTTTTCATCACCAACGGCAGGATTTGCGCGTAGGCCTGTGCGCTGATGAGGGCGGCGCTTTCGTCGGCGGGATAGTCCGCGGACCACAAGACGGATTGGTCGGCCACGCGGTCGAGTTGCACGCGCACGATCGATCTGCCGTCGGAGTTTTCGATCACGGTGCAGGTCAGCGCGGTGCGCGCGCCGGCTGCGGCGGCGCGATCGAGCGCCGTCTCGCCTTCCTTCAGCGGGGTGGCGCTCAGTTGCAACGACACGCCGCTTGCAGTGACAAATTTGCCGTAGAGGTCGCTCCAGACGCGACCCGCGGCGCCCTTGGAGACCCCGCTGATGAAGATGACGTCGATCTGACGCCGTGCGGCGCCCTTTTGATCGACGATGCCGGAGCGGCGCAGGGCGGACTCGACCTGGGCGCCGACGGCGGCGGCTTTGGCCACGGCGTCACTCGGGTCGGTGGGCTCGGCTTTCTTGCCGGTTTTCGTCGGCGTCCGCCGGGTCTTGCCGGTCTCGCCCGGGATTTCGTTCTTGTCCGAACACCGGGAACACGAATTGAGCAGAAAGATGATCAGCGCGCACCAGCCGAAGAAGCGCACCCAGCGGGGCAATTGTTTCCAGAAGAACTTCGGCTTCCGCCACCACTCCGCGGGCGCCTCGGGCTCGGGCGGCGGCAAATACTGCGGCGCGCGTGGGCCGGAATTTTTCTCCGCGACGCGCGTGACGGGCGCGTGATGCAGGCGGTGCGGTCCGCCCGCGGCGAGCCGGCGCGCGAGATCGTGAAACGCCTTGGTCGCGTCGCCTGCGGGCACGCGCAGCCATTGCACCGTGAGAAATTTTTCCGGCACTCGCGCCGTGTTTTCCTGCGATTCGTCGATCACCACCGGCAGCAGGAACACGACGTCGTCCGCCATATCGAGCATGCGCTCGAGCGCGAAGCGCCACTCGCGGCGGAAGTAGCCTTCGAGCCGCGCGCTGGCGCGCGTCGAGATGACCGGCATGAAGTAGGTGCACTCGCGAATCTGGCGGCGGATCTTGGTGTCCCACGCGTCGCCGCCGGTGAGTTCGTTTTCGTCATACCACGCGTCCACCCCTGCGGCGTTGAGCGCATCGCGCAGCTTTCGCACCGCTGCGCGGTCCTCCGAAGCATAGCTCAGGAACACGGACGGGCGGCCGTCGGGGTGGGGGGCGGCTTCAGCGCTGGACATGACCGGGGCGACTGTCACGATGCCCCGCTATTCCGTCAAGTATGACTCCTGTGGAGCCGCTTCCGTTGTTCAAATTCGTTGGCTTCACCGGACACCGCCACCTCGCCCGCGCGGACCTGATTCAACAGCGCATCGCGGAGACGCTTGCCCGCCTCACCTCACGCATCTCGGCCGTGGAGTGGATCGCGGTGTCCTCGATCGCCGAGGGCGCGGACATGCTCTTCGTCCAGACGGCGCTCGGCCAAAAGCTCTCCTGGCACGCCATCCTGCCGTTTTCCTCCGCTGAGTTTCAACGCGACTTCACGCCGTCCGGCTGGCAGACGGTCGAGCACCTGTTGTCGCAGGCCGCGGAAAGATTCACGGTCGTCGGCACGGCGGACCGCGCCGAGGCTTACCTCGATGCCGGTCTCGAGACCGTGGACCGCGCCGACGTGCTTATCGCGGTGTGGGACGGCGCGGCGGCCCGCGGCAAGGGCGGCACGGCGGAAATCATCACCTACGCGCGCGAGGTGCAGCGGCCGCTCATGATCATCGATGCGAAGACCGGCGAGGTGACGGAGGAGAATTTTTCCAACCTGCTCACGGCCGATCCGTGGCTCGATTCAATCAACGGATTGCCGGGCACGGAAAACGCGCCGGAGCACACGCGGCCGGGCGAGCCGCCGCCGGGGCTGATCGAATTCATGCGCAAGGCGGACCTCGCCGCCACCCGCGGTTCGCCGCAATTCCGGCGGCTGGTTGGTTCGACGGTTATTCTGCACGTCTGTGCCACGCTGCTCGCCGTCGCCGCGCTGGTCTATGACTGGCATTGGCTCGGTCTGCCGTGGCTGAAGTTGCTCTGTCTGCTCGGGGCAACCGGCGTGGCGCTGCTGCTGGGCTGGAAACACACGCACGGCCAGTGGTTGCGCCAGCGGCTTGTCGCCGAGGTGTGCCGCTCGGCCGTCAGCGCGTGGGGCCTGCCGCGCTCGCTGGATTTTCTCGAGCGGCTCGGTGTGGCCGAGCTGCGACCGCTCATCCGCTCGATTGCCGTGCTGCACCAGCGCGCGTTGCGCGCGCCGGTGTTCGATCTCGGGCAGTTCAAGGCGCGTTACCTCGAGAAGCGCATCGTCGGCCAACTCAATTATTACCGCCGGCAGGAGTTGCGCGCGGCACCGCTGTGGCGCCGGTTGCGCGCGGCCTTTTGGATCTCCACCGTGCTCGCGATCGGCAGCACCGCGGCGTATGCGATCGCCCACACCATGCACGTGGAGAATGTCCCGGCCGCGGTGGAGCAGGTCGTGTTTCAACTCTTTCCCATCTGCCTGCCGGTGCTCGCCGCGGGCAGCATCTCGTTCATCTCGATCAACGACCTCCAGCGCCGCGTCGCCCGTTACCGCGAAATGCAGGCGGTGCTCGAGCGCTGCCGCCGGCAGGTGGCGCTGACGCATTCTTGGAATTCCGTCGCCAAGGCCGTGAGCGAGACCGAACACGCGTTGCTCAACGAAGTCGTCGAGTGGCATTCCATCGCGCGCTACAGCGAGTCGCACTGAGCCGCGTCCCGCCCCGCTATCTACTCGATTCCCGCCATGAAAATCCTCGCCTTCCTCCTGCTGCTGTCTGCCCCCGGCCTTCTGTCCGCGTCCGTCGCGGCACGTTTTTTCGATCACCTCACTCCCGAAGAGCGCCGCGCCGCCGGCATCGAGGAACTGACCGAGCAACAGCGCGCGGCGCTGAGCGCGCTCGCTGACCGCTGGGTCGAAGCCAAGGCGGAGCCGGCGATTTCCGCCGCACGGGCGAAGGCGGCCGCGGAAGTCCGCGAGGAGGCGAAGCTCGAGGCGAAGAAACGCGTTGGTCTGGAGAAACCCCTCGATCCGGCGATCGATGTGATTCGGGCGCGCATCGCGGGGACATTCCGCGGCTGGGGCAAGGGCACGATCTTCCGCCTCGATAACGGTCAGACGTGGGCGGTCGATGCCGGCAGCGCGGACTCGCGCTTTTTCTCCGCGCGCGAAAATCCGGAAATCGAAATCCGGCCGGCGGCCTTCGGCACGTGGAAATTCTACATTATGCCCGAGGGCCTCTGGGTGCGCGTGAAGCGCGTGCAGTGAGGCCGGTGGTGGTTTTTCGGACGGCCGCGCGATGCGCCGCCGCAACGAGCCGGGCGTCCTTCACTTCGTCACGACCTGCACGTCGCGGAGAATCCACTTCCCCTCGTCGTTGCGGCCCATCTGCGCCTTGATCGCGTCGCCCTTCTTCACCTTGGCGAGCACGTCGGCTTCGACCCGGAACATCATCGTCATCGCGCGCATCACGCCGGGGATTTCGTCGTGCTTCACCAGCAACGCGCCCTTGTCGGTCATCACGTCAACGATCACCCCGGTCAGCGGGTGCAGCTTCGCGGCGGACTTTTCCGCCGGCGCCGCGTGGGCGGAGTGGTCCTGCGCCGTGACAGCGGCGACGGGAGCGACGAGACAGGCCAAGGCGAGCGCAGCGAGACGAACGTTCATGGCGAAACGGGTAATCACTTCAGTTCGATGAGCAAGGTCGCAACGCGTGACTCGCCGCTCTGCGCGGTGTAGGCCAGCAGCGCGTGCCGGTCGTCGAGCAGCACGAGGCGCGGGAATCCGCTCGCGCGCGCCGTCGAAGTCGGCGCGAGCAATTGCGGCTCCCCCACGGCGCCGTCCACGGCGACGACCCGCCGCGCGTAGATGCCGCCGGCATGACCGGGCTCGCGACCGGTCATCTCCAGCCACGTGAAGACGGCGGAGCCGTCCGCGAGCACCGCCGCATCGACGCGGCCTTGCGGCCGTCCGAGGTCGAGCCGCACCGCGTCGCCAAACGTCTGGCCGCCGTCACGCGAGATTTTCGCCTGCACGCGCGGCTGACTTTGCGCGCCGGTGAACCACACTGCGGCAACGTGAGCCCCCCGCGCCGCGAGCCGCGGGCCGTTGACCGGACAGGCGGAGATCTCCCAATTGTCGTCGTGCAGCGGGCGCGGCGTCTCCCATTTTCCGTCGCGCCAGCGCGCGAGGCGGATGTCGCGCACTTCGTCCCGCGTGCGCCCACGATAAGCGAGCAAGGCGTCGTTGCCCGTGCGAACGAGCGCGAGTTGGCAGCAATCGCAGACGGAAGGATCAACGAGCGCGTCGGGGCCTTGGGCGAGCAACGTTTGCGCAAAAAGTTTCTGCACTCCGCCATTGTGCGCGCGGTCGCGGCCATCGAGCCACGCGGCGAAGGCGCGGGAATTTTCGCCCAGCGCGAGTGCCGCGACGAACTCCGTGCTCGTGCTCTCGCCGGTGATGCCCTGCGGCTTTGACCAGGTGGCGCCGCCATCGTCACTCAGACTGTATTCCGCGTGATAGCCGGCACCGTGGTCGTGGTCGCCGCCGGCGGATTCTTTGCCCGCCGGATTGTTCACGAACCAGACCGCGAGCAGGTGGCGCTCCGACAGGGGTGTCACGCTCGGGAAATCCGCCCAATTGATGAACCAATCGCCGCCGCGCGCGATCGTCCGTGCCTCGCTCCACGTGCGACTCGGGTGATCGAAGCGGCTGAATTGCAGCGTCCACTCCGCTTCGTTCACCGGTTCGAGCCACGAAAGGAACACGGCGCCGTCCGCGCCGGTGGCGAGCGACGCGCCCATCGAGCCGCGGCCGGCGGGACTCGGAATTTCCAGCGGCGCGGCGGTCGCGAACGCGAGCGTGAGACACCAGAGCAGTGCGGCGGGGAGATGGCGCAACATGGAAGGGGATTAGCGGCAGACGGCGCTCCGAGGCGAGCAAAAGCTCCGGGCGGCGGCCCTTCAATGGGCGAAGTCGAACTTGAGCCAGAGCATGCGCCCCGGTTCGTTGACGCGCGTGGTTTGCCCGAACCCGGCGATCGCGGCGCCGGCGCGGCTGAGGTGCTCCGCGTAGGTCCGATTGAAAACATTGTCGAGGCCCGCCGAGAGGCGCGTGTGCTCGCCCGGCTTCCAACTGCCGTGGAGGGAAACGACGGCGAAGCCGGCCGTGGGGCCGAGATCATGTCCGACGATGTTGCCTTGGTTCAGCGCCACGCGGTCCTGACGCGCGACCGCGCGCACGAGCCCGCCGGCCGACCACGCCGGGCGGGTGTAAGCGAGGGCGAGTCGGGCTTCGAGCGGCGGAAGCTGCGCTAGCGGGAGTGCGTCGGTTCCATTCCGTCCGCGCACACCGGCAAGTGAAGCTTCGAGTTTCCACGCGGAGTGGAAGCGCCACGCGAGGGTTGCCTCGCCGCCGGATGTGTGGGCGTCGATATTGCGGGTGACGGTGGCGGTGCGCGTGCCGGTCATGCCGGCGGGCTTGGAAAACGCGCTTTGCACCAAGACGAAGTCGCGGATCTGCGCCGCGAACGCGGAGAGGCTCAGCTCAAGACGCGGCGTGCGCCACAGCAGTCCGGCATCGAGCTGCGTCGTCGTTTCCGGACGCGTGCCGAAAGCGCTGACGCTGGACGAGCTCTCGTTTTTGATCGCCTCCCAGTAATCCGGAAAGCGCTGCACGTGCCCGAGGCCGGCGAAAAACGTGAGCGGCGCAGCGCCGGCGGCGAAATCGTGCTCGTAGCGCGCAAACCCGCTCGCGAGGGTGCTGCGACGGACGCAGAACGCACTCGGGTTGGCCGCGGCGGTCATGCCGACCGCGACCGTCGGACGCGTGTCCGTGGCCTTCCAGCGATCGATGCGCGCGCCCGCAAAAACGCGGCGGCCTTCCGTGAGGGAGCCGGCGATTTCCACGAACGCGCCGCGCTGCATAAAACGCGCGTCGCGCAGTTGCGGCTTGAGTGTGTAGGGCGAGCCCGGCTGGTTCATCGACGAGCGAACCGTGTGGGTGTTGTCCTGTGCATCGAGACCGAGCGTGACGCGCGTGGACGGCCAGGGCAGGAGATCGAACTGCGCCAGCCCGCCGCGGGTCAGGCGGTCGGGATTCGAGACCGCGGGATTGGGCATCGTCGCCGAGCCCGAAAAGCGGCGCAGGCTGTAATTGTCCATCACGTGATCCACGTAATTGTGGAAGACGCTCAGCTCGGCCGCCACGACGCGAGGCGTGATGAATTCGCGCCGGGCGCGCAGGGCAAAATTTTCGCGGGCGAAGGCGACGCCGTCCATCGCGCGGTCGGCGTAGGCCGCCTCGCCGTCGCTCCGTGCCGCGGACAGCTCAAGAAACGTGCGCTCGTCCGGCGTCCACACGAGCGCGGCATTCGCGCTCCACCGGTCATACGCGCCGTGCACGTCCTGCCCGTTGCCGTCCTCGTAATCGTCCGCGCGCGTCGTCGTGGCCGTAGCCCGGACCTGCACCGCGGGGGTGCCGACGCGGGCATCCGCCACTGCATCGAGCCGCCCAAAGCTTCCGGCGGTGAGCGACGCGTGCCACGCGGATTCGTCGGCCGCGAGCCGGCGGTAAGTCCGCTCGAACAACACGGTGCCCGCACTGTTGCCCGGACCGTGGCGCACCGACTGGGGACCTTTGACAATCGTGATGCGATCGTAGGCGGCGGGAAAAACGTAGGCGGTGGGCGGATCCATGCGATTGCCGCAGCCGCCGAGGATGTGCTGGCCATCGATCAGCACGCCCAAGCGCGAGCCCGCGAGCCCGCGGAGGACCGGATCGCCGTCGGTGCCGCCTTTGCGAATTACCGCAAAGCCCGGCACGTGTTTGAGAATATCCGCCCCATCGTGCGCGGGCACGGGTTGCGCCGCGGCGCGCGGGTCGGTGGTGACGACGAGCGGCTGGGCCGTGCGCGACGAAGTGACGACCACCGGATCGAGACGAACCGCTTCGCCGCGCGGTTGGCCGAGGGCGACGGCGGCGGGGGTGAGAATTACTCTGAGAAAGAGAGGAAAGGATTTCACGTTTAAGCTCCGCGCAGGGGACGCGCGCGCGGAAACACGGCCTCAAGGGTAGGATTAACGGAAGCGAACCGCACGACGGTGCGGCGACGTCAGACGCCAACGCGTCAAACGCGGGGCGGAGGCACGGGCACACCGTCCCAACGCAGCCGGCCGATTTCCGGCACGAGACCCGGCCAGGCAAATTCCGGCGGCGACATCACCAGCGGCGGAGCCGCCTGAAAGACGAGCAGCAGGCGATCGCTCGCCCCCAGGGCCGCGTCACGTGGCAGCTGGTCGCGCGCGGCGTCCTGGCCCGCTTGCGCAAAGTGGCACAACTCGCAGGCCTCGCCTGCGAAGGTCAGGCGCAGCGCCTGCGCCGTCGGAAGCACTTCGGCATAGTCGCGGAACATTTTCGCCCACGCGACCACTTGGACGACATTCCACACTGCGCCGTTGGCACAGAGCCACGCGAGCAACAGAGCGGCAATGGACAGTCGGCGACGCACGTGGAGGCAAGTAGCTCCGGCTGCGTGGCCAGGGCAAGGGCAATTCCTTTGGCTCTTGATCTGCGTCAAGCCGTCCGCACCTCACCGCGTCGGTCCGTGGCGTCGGAACGCTCCGGCGAATGCCGCCGCCGGTCCCCACCAGCCGCGCCGCCGCAATTTTTCCGCCAGCCAGGCCGGTTGAAACAGCGAGAGCAGCGCGATCAGCACAAAGCCAACCGCCGCGAACCGCAACGCGAGCCACGCCACGCTTTCCCAGTGGCGTCCGGTGGCGAGCAGCACGAAAGCGACGAGCGCGAGCGGCAGCCAGAATTGCCAGCGCGCGAACTCGTGCAGCACGCGGCCCCACCACGTCGCGCGCGGCGGCGTGGCCTTGGCTGGCGCGACGGCGAAATTGGCCAGCTCGCGATCCAAAACCTGTTTCAGGAGGCGCGGCGGCTGACGCCACTGCCACGCCAGCAACGTCGCGGTCACTGCCGCGAGGATGTGCAGTGCCGTCCAGGCGGCGAGCAGCGCCGGCATGCCCGGCGCGCCGAACTGCCAGTTCTGCGCGAGCCACTGGACGAGACGGTCGTAGGCGACGACGAGGTCCGTGCCGAGCAGGAGGTATTGGAGAAAAAAGCCCTGCAACGCCGCCCACGCGCCGACGAGTGCGCTGCCGACCGCGAGACCGGCGACATTCCAGCCGAGCACCTGCACGCTCCCGGCGAAGAGAGCACCCTGCGTCGCGATCGCGACCATCGGCCGCACGCGCCCACCGCCCGGTGAAAAGGCCTTCAGTCCCGCGGAGACGAGCGGCACCCACACGACACGGCTCGGCTGACTCAGTCCCGCCGAGGCAAAAGTCATTGTCGCCGCCTGCAAACTGCTCAGCGCGAGACCGCGGAATGGCACACGCGCCGCGTGCAAGAGCGAGCCCGCGCTGATTTCGACGCCGCCCGCCGCACCGCCCCAAAGGCCGAGGCGCGTCCACTCGCCGAAATCCGCGCACGCGCGGCGGAGTTGTGACGCGGCGTCGGTCGCGCGGGCCGCGATGCGCAGATCGAAGCTGCGCCCGAGCCGCGCTTCGATTTCCGCGACGAGGTGTTCGCGCACGCTGCACACGACGATGTGCGGTGCCGCGGCCGACAGTGTCGGCCAGAGCGGCATGAGGCCCTCGCCCTGCGCTTCGAAGCGGCCGAATTCATCGAGCACGAGGAGCGGCGTGGGTGGCTGCATGCGCAGACCATCCGCCCACAAACGCAGGCGCCGATGCGTTTCCGCGTTGAAAACGTAGGGCGGCGCCGCGTCGTTGTCCGCTCCTTGCGCGACCCGCTCCGCCCAGGGCAACTCATCGGCCTCGCCGAGGATGTGCAGACGGTAACGCAGTGCGCCTTCGTCTGGCGCCCTGCGCTCCTCCGCCCCGGCGAGCACGCCTTCGACCCGCTGGCCCGCGGCGCGAAATTCCGCCGCGAGTCTCGCGAGCAGCGCCGTGCGGCCCTGTCCGGGTGAACCCGTAACGGCGATGAGCAGCGCCGGTGACGTGGAAGGCGGGGCCATGAATGCTCAGGCAAACAGCCGGCCCAGCACGGCACAAGCGAGCACTGCCGCCCACGAAGGGATGCGCGTGAACTGCAACGCCGCGAACGCCACCAGCGCGATCACCGCGCTCGGCAGCGTGAAGCCGGCCCACGCCGCGAATCCGCCGAGACAGCCGCGCTGGAGATAGCCGATGCCGAAGCCCGTCTGACTGCTCGAGGGGCCGGGCAGGAACTGGCAGAGCGCGACCAGTTCGGCATAGTCCTCGCGGGTCAACCACCGGCGCTGCTCGACGTAGTCGCGTTGATAATAGGCGAGGTGTGCGATCGGCCCGCCGAACGAAGTGCAACCGAGCCGCAGCGCAGCGAGGAAGATTTGCGGAACGGTCGTCGCGGACGACATCTGGCTTGAGGAATGGAGGTGGAGCGGCATGACCTCAAGCCGCTTGAGCGCGTTGCGGCCGATGCGCTCCACCATGCTGTTCGCGCTTCACAAACCCTACGGTGTCCTCTCGCAATTCACGCCCGAGCCGGGCTCGGCGTGGCGGACGCTGGCGGATTTTGGATTGCCGAAAGACGTCTATGCGCTCGGCCGGCTCGATGCGGATTCGGAAGGACTCTTGCTCCTGAGCGACGAAGCGGGACTCAACTCGCGCCTGCTCGATCCGGCCCACGGCCATCGCCGCGAATATTACGCGCAAGTGGAGCGTGTGCCAACCGACGCCGCGCTGGCCGAACTCGCGCGCGGCGTGACGATCGGCGATTATCGCACGCAGCCTTGCCGCGTGCGGCGGCTCGAACCCGCGCCCGCGCTGCCGCCGCGCGACCCGCCGATCCGCGCGCGCAAGAACGTGCCGGACTGCTGGCTCGCGCTTGAACTGATCGAGGGAAAAAACCGGCAGGTGCGACGCATGACGGCGGCGATCGGCCACCCCACGCTGCGCCTCGTGCGCGCGCGCATCGGCGCGCTCACGCTCGAGTCACTTAGCCTCGCTCCCGGCGCGTGGCGCGAACTCACCCGCGCCGAACGCGACGCGGTGTTTGTAATATAATAGATTACAAACTCCCCGGCGTCGCTGCGGCGGCGGGGCGAAAAAATCTCAGCCGCGGCCCGAACACGGAGAGCACGAGGCCGGCGATGACGAACGCGGCGGCCTGCAGTTTCCAACCCGGGAGCGTTTCGCCCAGGAAGAGCGCCGAGCTGAGCATGCCGAGCACGGGCACGAGCAGGGTGAACGGCGTGACGGTCGAGGCGGGGTAATGAGACAACAGCCAGCTCCACAGCGAATACGCGACGAGCGTGGAAAGATAGACGGTGTAAGCGACGCTTAGCCACGTGGCGGCGCCGGCGTGCGTGAGGCCGTGCCAGATCGCCTCGCGACCTTCAAACACCAGCGACGCGATTCCCATCGGCAGCGGCACGACGAGTCCGCCCCAGACCACGAGCGCGAGCGGGTTGACCTTGCCGAGGCGGCGCGACGTGACGTTCGCGAAACCCCACGACACCGCCGCGAGCAACACGCAGACGAGTCCGGCAACCGTGACGTCGCCGCCGGTGTGCAGCGCGACGATCACGAAGCCGACGGCGGCTACGAGTGCGCCGCCGATTTGCACCGGCAGCACCCGTTCGCGGAGCAACACGACGGATAGCGCGAGCGAGACGAAGACTTGAAATTGCAGCACGAGCGACGCGAGACCGGCGGGCATGCCGAGCTTCATGCCGACGAACATGAATGCGAACTGCGCCCCAAACATCGACAGCCCGTAAGTCGTCAGTTGTCCCCAAGTGATGGCCGGACGGGGCAGGAAAAACACGAGTGGCACCGACACGGCCACGAAACGCACCGCGCACAGCAGCAGCGGTGGCAGATCCACGAGCGCGAGTTTGATCGCCACGAAGTTCGAGCCCCAGATCGCGACGACGATCAGGGCGAGCAGCATGGAACGGAGTGGCAGCGTGGACGGCACGGAGACGAACGTTGGCGGTCGCGCGCGCGTCGCAACCGGTTAACGCGTCAAGAGCGTGCTGCTTTCGGCTAATCCGACCGGAACAGTTGGCGCGGTCGGAGTGGGATCGTGGGTGATTTGTGATCTGATGCCAGACGCCGATCGGAACGAGACGGCGGACCTTGTGCCCGCGCGGAACGGGCGTGGACAAGCCTCGCCCCTACAAATGCCCCAAGCGCCGCGACGCCACTTTACGCCGTCTTGAAGACGAACACGTGGCCTTTCTCGGTGCCGACGGCGAGGAGGCCGTCGTCGGCGCGCCAGGCGAATTTCGTGGGCGCCGCCGGCATCTTCACTTCCGCGATGAGCGGATTTTTCCGTGCCGGCGCCCAGAGGGAAAACTCTCCATTCGCGGTGCCGGTGGCGAGCAAACCGTGGGAGTGTTGAAACGCGACGGCGACGACTCGTGCGGTGTGCGGGAGCAGCAGCGGTTCGCGACCCTCGGGTCCGGCGCCGCCGCAATCCCACACGCACGCGTCGCGGCCGCCGCCCGTGGCGAGCCACTTCGAGTCGTGCGAGAAGGAGAGTTCCTTCAGCCGCGTTTCGTAGCCGCTCATGTGCAACTCGAGATCCTCGGCCGGCGCCCAGAGGTGCACGGCGTTGTCGTGGCAACCCGCGACGAGCCAGCGGCGGTCGGGCGACCACGTGAGTGCGTAGATGGCGTTGCCGTAGGAAAATTCCTTGTGCGCGGCAAACGTTGCCGCGTTCCACACGGCGACATGGCCGAAGCAGGCGGTGGCGAGGAGAGGTGAGGGGTGAGCAGTGGGCAGCGAACTGTCGGCCACCGCGACAGCGGGAAATGAAGAAGCAAGCGCGCTGATGGTTTTCGGAGCGTCGGGAAAGGCGTGGGCGACGGTGCCGTCGGCGTGGAGCGCGACCAGTTTCTTCCCCGCGGCGGCGAAGAGCAGCGGAGGTGGAGCCGGGCTCGGTGAGCCCGGGCCGGGGTCGGCGACCCCGGCTACAGCGCCCCGCGCGCACGCAGTCCACGCGAGATGCTCGACCCACGCGGTGCCGAGTTTGGTTTCGGCGAGTTCGGCGCCGGTCGCGGCGCTCCAGAATTTCACGCAGCCGTCCTGTCCTCCGGTGGCGAGCTCGCCTGCGGTCGGACACCACGCGAGACAGTTGGCGCCGTCGGTGTGGCCGGGCAGCGTGTGTTTCACGGTGCCAGCGACGTGGTCGAAGAGCGTGATGCCGCCCGCGCCGGACGCGGCGGCCAGCGTCGTGCCGTCGGGCGACCACGCGAGGTCGATCACATAGTCGTCGAGAACGGCGGCCCAGTGCTTGGCGAATATCATCAGGTGAGGCAGGCCTTGAAGCCTTCGGTCAACGCGGCGCGGTCGAGGTTCTTGCCGATGAAGACAAGGGTGTTGGTGCGGTTCTCGTCGGTCTTCCACTCGCGGTCGAACTTCGCGTCGAAGAGCATGTGCACGCCTTGGAAAACGAGGCGCTTGTTCGTGCCCTTCACGCAGAGCACGCCTTTCATGCGGAAAATGTCGCCGCCTTTTTCCGCGAGGAGCTTGGAGATCCAGTCGTTGAGCTTCTTGCCGTCAAGGTCGCCGGGGATGCTGATACCGACGGACGAAACTTCCTCGTCGTGCGAGTGCTCATGACGAAAGGTGCGGTCCCAAGTGTATTTGATGAGCTCGCCGTCCGGGCGGTGGAAGTGCGTGGGCACGTCGTGCGCAGTAAAGAGCAGGTAGTGGCCGGCCTCCTTGATCGGCACCTTGAATTTGCCGTGCTCGTGCGCGAGCTTGAGACGGTTGAGTTTGCCGAGTTCAAGCGCTTCGCCGGGCAGCTTGATGGCTTCCCAGTCGGAGAAAGTCTGGACGGTGGCGTTGATCGCGGCGGCGAGAGCGGGATCGCTGAAGAACTTCACGGGCGCCACGACCACGTCGAGCTCGTTGTGATTGTGGCCGCAGTCGGGGCCGCACTCGTGGTCGTGATGATGGTGGCCGTGCTCCTCCGCCGGATCGTGGCCAACTTCGAGTTCATGCACGCCCGGCTGCAGTTCGTATCCGCCGGCCCACTCGAAGGGATATTCCATCTCGAGGAACTGCGGATCGACCTCGACGGCGCGGTCGAGGTTAAAGCCGCCGAGGTTCAGCACGCGGTCGATCGGCACGTCGGCGTTGCGCGTGCGGTGGATTTTGGCCACGGCGTTGATGCGGTGGATGCGTTGTTCGAGCGCCGCGAGTTCGCCGGGCGAGATGAGGTCAGTCTTGTTGAGCAGAATGACGTCGGCGAAAGCGACTTGCTTCAGCGCCTCGGGCGAATCGTCGAGGTGGAGGAGGATGTGCTTCGCATCGACGACGGTGACGATGCCGTCGAGCGAGAACTGCTCGCGCATCTCCGGATCGGTGAAAAACGTCTGCGCGACCGGGGCGGGATTCGCGAGACCAGTGGTTTCGATGAGGATGGCGTCGAGGCGATCCTTGCGCTTCATGAGGCGCGCGAGGATGCGGAGGAGATCGCCGCGCACGGTGCAGCAGATGCAGCCGTTGTTCATCTCGAAGATTTCCTCGTCGCTCTGGATCACGAGCTGATTGTCCACGCCGACCTCGCCGAATTCGTTTTCGATCACGGCGATTTTTTTGCCGTGCTGCTCGGTGAGAATGCGATTCAGCAGGGTGGTTTTGCCGGCGCCGAGGAAGCCGGTGAGGACGGTGACAGGTATGGGAGCGGGCATGGGCGGAAGGCGGAAGCTAGCTGGACGAGCATTCTAGCAAACGTGACCAGCGTGGGTTTGCAAACCTTGGGAGGACCCGTGTTCTAAGAGGATGAGCGAACCGCTGCCGCCGTTGCCGACCGAGCCGAAGCCCGGCGTTTACCGCCACTACAAGGGCCACGAGTATCGCGTGCTCGGGTTGGCGCGGCACTCGGAGACGCTGGAACCGCTGGTCGTTTACCAGGCGCTCTACGGCGAACGCGGCCTGTGGGCGCGACCGGCGGCGATGTGGGGCGAAGCGGTCGAAGTCGCCGGAATGCGCGTCGGGCGCTTCGTGCGCGTGGGCGACTGAATTTCCGTCGCGATCAGTATCCGAAGACGATGGTTGGCCAGAGCAGGTGGACCTTGGCGAGGCCGATCAATTCGACCAAGATGATGGCGGCCAGAAACCAAAACACCTCGCCGAGGGTGCGGGTGAAGAGGCGCGACGAAATCACCAGATCGCCCGCTTCGTCCGGCCGGTTGAGCTTCGGCCAGAAGCGCGGCACGTTTTCGCAATACGTCGCAAACGCGGGCCCGAAGAGCGCGAGGAGGCGCTCCTCCTCATTGCGGATCACCCACGCGTAGTAGAACAGGAAGGCCCCGGCGACGACGCCGGCGAGCAACAGATTTTGCAGCGCGAGACCGACGCCCGTGACGCCGAGGAACGAGAAGAAGTAGAGCGGATTGCGGCACAGCGAATACGGTCCGCCGCAACAGAGCTGTTGGTTTTTGCGCCCGCCAATGTGCGCGTAGGCCCAGAGCCGCCCGAGCGCGGCGACGATGAGCAGGAGGAAGCCGGTGGATTCCAAGGCTTCGTGCCAGCCGTCTTCGAATCCGCGCGGCACGGTGAGCACGGCCGCGGCCAGCCACACCCCGCCGAAGAAAAACGAAACGGGCTTTCGCCAGCGCTCGGCGGACAGAATGGTCGAGGGAGACATTTGCGCTGTCAGACGGACGCCGGGGCACCCGTGTTCAATCGTGAATAATAATTAATCTGGAGCCGGGCGCGTGTCGCTCGATTCCCCGTTCAGAACCGGAACGTCCATGCGCCTTTCAGCGAAGTCTCGTTGCCGCGCGGGCGGAAGCGGTCGAGCGACGTGTCGTAGCCTTGGTTGACGACGAAGAACACTTCATTGCCCGGCTGCACGGTCCAGCGGACGCGGAAGTTCACGCCGAGCGATTCGGAGAGATTGTCGTATTGGCCGAGCAGGCTGAATTGCAGATCGGGCGTGGCGAACCAGAGGGCGCGGGCGGAGGCGACACGCAGGTGAAAACGGCCGGTGGGCAGATCGACGTCGTTGACCAGCCAGTCGGTGCTCAGTTCGACGCGGGCGGACGGGCGCCACGCGATGTTGACCATGTATTCGTCGCGCGTGCCGGAGAGAAATCCTCCCGTGGCGAGTTCGAGGCGCAGATTGACGGGACGCGCGCGCGTGCTCGCGAGGATGGTTCGCGCGAGGTCCCATTCGTAATCGCCGGCGGGCACGATCACGCCGGGCCAGATCTGGAACGGCGCGTCGAGGCGCTCGCGGGTGCGTTTGACCTGGCCGTTGAAAAAATCGCCCGCCGCGGTCTCGCCTTCGTAGCCGAGCCAAGTCTGCTGATCGAGCCGGCGGCCGTCGAGGTCGGCGACGAGCTTGGTTTCCGCGAAAGCGGTGGCGCGGCGGACGCGGTTCGAATTTGGCCAGTTCCAACTCCAGGCATTGAAGAGGTGCGCGGTCTGGATGCCGGTGCGCGAGACGAAGCCGAGCGCGGGATCGAAGCGTTCGCTGATGCGGTTGAAATGCCACGTGAGCCGAAGCGGGTCGTTCGGAAAATCGATCTCGAAGGTCGCCGCGGTCCCGGTGCCGCCGGCCCAGTCGGACTCGCTGCGTTGCACGGCGCTGTGCAACGCGAGCACCTTGCGCCCGAGAAAGCGGTTGTTGACGTAGTTGAAATCGGCGCCGACGAGCGTGTTGTCGCCGTTGTGCCGCGGATCGCCGTGCGTCGCGATGAGGCCCACGCTGGATTCGTCCAGGACGTTGAGCGCAGCGCGACCGACGAAGAGATTTTTCGACTCGATGCCGGCGTGCTCGTCGAGCTGAACATCGAGCAGGCCGAGCGTGAGCGGGCCGGCGCGGCCGGTAAGTTTCGCGCCGCCGAGCAGGTCGACTTTCGTGCCGTCGCGCGCGAGGCCGATGCGCCGCGAGAAGAACGGGAGCGGATCCTCCCGGATGCCGGCGAACGAAAACAGCGGGGCGTCCTGGGTGAAGAACGCGCGCTTTTCCGGAAAGAAGAGCGGGAAGCGTCCGAGGTTGACGCGGCGCTGGTCGACCTCGGCGTCGGCGAAATCGGTGTTGAGCGTGAACGTCGCCGCGAGCGATGGCGTGAGGTGCCAGATGAGGTCGAAGCCGGGATTGAGCTCGAAGCGCTTTTCGTCCGGTGCGGGCGCGGACCGCCGCGTCGCGCTGGCGTAGGGCTTGAAGTCGAGGCCGCGGCCCTGCTGCAGGCCGGCGAGTCCGCGCAGGGTGCCGAGGTCGGGAAGGGAGGTGGAGGACTTCAGGCGCGAGTAGCCGGACCAGCGCATCGCCTCGTTCTTGCTGCGGATGGCGCGGCCGACGTTGAAGCCCCAGTCGGCGTTGGCGCGGTCGAACGAGATCGTCTTCGCGGGAATGGCGAACTCCGCGCTCCAGCCGGCGGCGTCGACGGACGCCTTGCCGTGCCAGATGCCGTCCCACTCGAAGCGTCCCTCGCTTTTGTTTTGGATCAGGCCGTCGTGTTTTCCGCCGGCCGCGGTGAGGGCGAAAAAGTAACCGTCGTTCGCGCGATTGAACGGGTCGATCACGATGCGCAGCAAGTCGTCCGAACCGTCGTCTTGGTCGCGCGCGAGTGACACGGCGGGGATGCGGGCCGGATCGCTGTCGTGCGCGCGGATGGCGACGTAGATGAAATTCGTGTCGAACGTGACCCAGAATTCCGTGCGCTCGGTCGGGTCGGCTTCCTCGACGGGAATCACCTGGCGAAACGCGTCGCTGTGCGCGGTGCCGGTCCATTCGCCGGGACGGATAACGCCATCGATTACCGGTGGCGTCGTGGTGGGTTGCACGTCGAGCGTCGGCGTCGCCGCGGATGCGAGTGCGAACGACAGCAGGGCGGACGCGAAGATCGGCCGGAGGGAGAGGCGCATGAGCGGCCCAACGTGAGCCAACCGCGGCATGGCCGGCAGCGAATTGCGGCCAAGGACCGCCGTCGGTCGATTTCCGCGACAAATCGAACGACGATTGAGCGGGCCGGTGGCGGATGATTGTCCGGACTCCCGCGGAGGTGCGCTCGTGCGCGGCGGCGGAGAAGCGGGCGGAGCGGAATCCTACTCGATTGTGCGGAGCTGGATGGAATCGATGCGACGGCCCTCGGGCGTGATCACGTCGGAGATGATGACGAGTTTGTCGCCGGACTTGATGCGACCCAGTTGGCGCAACGAGGCCAGGGCGCGCGAAATGGTTTTCTCGGGGTCACCGAACGGTTGCAGCAGATAGGCATCGACGGCGCGGACCATCTTGAGGTGGCGCAAGGTGTCGGGCGAATCGGTGACTGCGATAATCGGCGCGCAGACCGGCCGGTGGGCGGCGAGACCGGCGGCGGTGATGCCGCGACGCGTGAAGCAGAGCAGCGCAGAGTGGGGCAGCTCGTTCGCCATCACCACGGCCGAGCGCAGGAGCTTCATGCGCTCGGTGAGGAACACGGCGGGCTCGGCATATTCCGTCGCCATCTCCTCCTCGATGCGGCGCGAGATGGTGTCGAGCACCCGCACGCACTCGAGCGGGTATTTG
The DNA here is from genome assembly GCA_013821985.1 of Opitutus sp. GTDB lineage: Bacteria > Verrucomicrobiota > Verrucomicrobiia > Opitutales > Opitutaceae > Didemnitutus. Next base: position 23,642 of record PNJQ01000013.1, on the reverse strand, counting down.
CCCACCGTCGTTTCGCCGGAAAGCATGACGCAATCGGCCTGCTCGTAAACGGCGTTGGCGACGTCGGTGATCTCGGCGCGGGTCGGCATCGACTGGCCGATCATCGATTCGAGCATGTGCGTGGCGATGATGACGGGCCGGCCGATGGCGAGGCAGGTGCGCACGGCGCGGCGTTGCACGACGGGCAGCTCCTCGAGGGGAATTTCGATGCCGAGATCGCCGCGCGCGACCATGAGCACGTCCGTCGCGCGGATGATTTCGTCGAGGTGGTCGATGGCGGATTGGTCCTCGATCTTCGCGACGATGCGCGCGTTCGAACCGTGTTCCTTGAGGAAGGCGCGGAGCTGCAGCACGTCGGCGGCCTCGCGGACGAACGACAGCGCGACAAAGTCGATGCCCGCCTCGATGCCGACGAGGGTGTCGCCGCGATCCTTTTCGGTGAAGGAGGGGAGGTTGACGTGGACGCCCGGGAGATTGATGTGCCGCCGCGAGCTGAGCTGGCCCGGGATGAGCACGCGGCAGCGGATGTGCGCGGCGTTTTTCGCCAACACCTCGAGGCGGATGAGGCCATTATCGACGAGCACGGTGTCGCCGACCTGGATGTCGTTGACGAGATTGCGGTAATTCACGTCCACCGAACGGATCTCCTCGGTGCGCGTGCCTTCCGCCTCGGGTTTGACGGTGAAGTCGAAGATTTCGCCCGCCTTGAGTTCGATCGGCAGGGTGACGTCGCCGGTGCGGATTTCCGGTCCCTTGATGTCCATCATGATCGCCACTTCGCGGCCCGCGAGGGCGGAAGCGGAGCGAATGCGGCGAATGATCATGCGCGTCCACTCGTGACTCGCGTGGGCCATGTTGAGGCGCAACACATCGACGCCGGCGCGGATGAGTTGCACGAGGATTTCCTCGCTCTCGGTCGCCGGGCCGAGGGTGGCGATGATCTTGGTGCGGCGGAATGGCGCGGACGTCATGCGAACGAAAGGCAATCAAGGCGCCCGGCCGGCGCAAAGCAAAAGCCGTCCATGACGCGCGCGCCCGCCGCACAAATTCGCGCCGGCCCGAAAAACTGCCGGCGGAGTAACCTATTAGGTTACACTTTTGCCGGGAGGGAGTTTGCGAGTCGTGGACTCGTCTGCGGGACAAACTCGAGAGGAGAGCCCGATTAGAACTCGAACGCGTCGGAGCCGGCGCCGGGCGCCACCACCGAAAAGCTGCATCGCCGGGCCGCGAGCGCGGGGCCGCACGCGGCTTCGACGGCGGCGGGCGTGTTGCAGTCGCGGCTGAGGTGCGCAAAGAAGACGTGACGCAGGCGCGGGCTGGAAATCGATTCGAGGAGTTCGCGCGCCGCGTCGTTCGAGAGGTGGCCGTGCCGGCCGTTGATGCGCTGCTTCACCGACCACGGGCGCTTCGTGTCGGCCTCGAGTAGTTGCGGGCAATAATTGGCCTCGACGACGATGACGTCCGCGTCGCGCAGGCGTTCGCGGATGTGCGCCGGTGCATGGCCGAGGTCCGTCAGCCACGCGAGCGTGCGGCGCGGCGAGAGCAGATCGTCGTGGCCGTGTGCGATGAGGAAACCGACCGGATCCTGCGCGTCGTGCGGCACGGAAAAACTGCTTACCTCCAGATCGCGGAAGCGGAAAGTCGCCCCGGTCTCGAAAATTTGCCACGCCACGCGATGCTTGAGGCCGCGCTGGACGGCTTGCGCGGTGGAGTTGTTCGCGAACACGCGAATCCCGGGATGCTTGGCGAGGCCGCTCACTCCGGCGGCGTGGTCGCCGTGTTCGTGCGTGAGAAAAATCGCGTCGATGCGTTCCAGCGATTCGCCCGCGGCGGCGAGCATTTCCTGAAGCCGGCGCGCCGAGAAGCCCGCATCGACGAGCACGCGGGTGTCGTCGGTTTGGAGCAAGGCGGCGTTGCCGGCGCTGCCGCTCCCCAGAATGCGAAATCGAACGGGCATCGGCGCGATTGAGCGGCGCGCGCGTCGCGCGGAGCAAGGGAAAAACCGAAACTGCGGCGCAGTATTTTGCCCGGGGCCTCCCCGGGCGGATGGTTGACGCGGCGGGGAAACTGAATTGGCTCGTTCCTCCCATGGCCGCCAAGACGTCTCGCTCCCGTTCCCGCGCACCGCGTGCCTCGGTGGAACCGCGTCCGGCCGGCCTCGGAGCGGCGGTGCGGCCGCTGCGTGGCGTCGTCACGATCACGCGCCAGGTGCATTTCAACTCGGCGCACCGCCTCTACAACCCGACGAAGAGCCTCGCGTGGAACCAGCAGCAATACGGCCTCTGCACGAATCCGCACTGGCACGGGCACAATTACGTCCTGGAGGTTTCACTCCGCGGCGAACCGGATCCGGTGACCGGCTACATCATGGATCTCGGAGAGCTGAAAAAAATCCTGCACGAGGCCGTGGTCGAGAAATGCGATCATCGCAACCTGAACGACGAGGTGGATTTCCTGCGCGGTATCATTCCTTCGACCGAGAATCTCGTCATTGCGTTCTGGAACGAGATCGAGCCGCGGCTGCCGTTGAAGAACGCGCGACTGCACTGCGTGCGCCTTTACGAAACACCTCGCAACTACGCGGAATACTTCGGTCCCGACGCGCGCTGAAAAAATTCGGGCGGTAACGTCACCCGCCTGCACCAACCAAAAACGTCCCGCCCATGAAACAGATGTATCTCCACCGCTCGAACTGCGGCAAAGAAGCGCCGATCCAGCGCCGTTACGACCGCAAGTTCCGGCCCGATGCCGCGTATCGCGCGACGCTGCCCGACATGATGGAGGTCGCGCACGAGACGATTCAGGGCGCGCACGTGCCGATCCAGCAGGTCGGCATTCACAATTTCAAACTGCCGCTGAAATATCGCACGAAGGCCGGCAAGATCCTCACGCTCGAGACCAGCGTCACCGGCACGGTGTCGCTCGAAGCCGAGTTAAAGGGCATCAACATGAGCCGCATCATGCGGACGTTCTATGACCACAAGGATGGGGTCACGACGGGCGAGTGGATGGGCAAGGTGTTGAAGGCCTACCTGCGCAAGGTCGAAACGAAGGACGCGCGTCTGAAGATTGCATTCTCGTATCCGATGCTCCGGCCGAGTTTGCGCACGGGCCTCGAAGGTTATCAGTTCTACAATGTGGCGTTCGAGGGTGTGATGACGCGCGACGGACGTTACCGGCGGTTCATCCATTTCGATTTCGTCTATTCGTCCGCATGTCCGTGTTCGGCGGAGTTGACCGAGCATGCGCGGGACAAGCGCGGCGTGTATGGCGTGCCGCATTCCCAGCGCAGCAAGGCGCGCGTGACGGTCGAGGAGGTCGAGGGCAAAAAGATCTGGATCGAGGACGTGCACGCTCTCTGCCTGAAGGCGCTGCAGACCGAGACGCAGGTGATGGTGAAGCGCGAGGACGAGCAGGCGTTCGCCGAGCTCAACGGCGCCTACCTGAAATTTGTCGAGGACGCCGCGCGGCAGCTCTATCTCGCGTTCGACGCGGACAAGCGCGTGGCGGATTTCCGCATCGCGTGTTCGCACCTCGAGTCGCTGCACTCGCACGACGCCGTGAGCGTGATCTGCAAAGGCGTGAAGGGCGGCTTCACCGCGGACTTCATGGACTTCGGGCAGCTGCTGTGCTGAAGAGCATTTCTCCGCGGATGACGCGGCTGGACGCGGATATGATCCACGAAAAATTAAGCGGAGAAATCATTGGTGCTGCGATGGCGGTCACCCACATTCGCCGATTGATCGGCTATCTCGCGATCACGAAGCTCCCACTCGCGCTGTTGCGGAATTTCAAATACTCCGAGCTGCAATGGAAGAGAGTCGTCCGGGAAACTCATGACTAACCCACGCCAATCCGCGTCATCCGCGGAAAAAAAACGTCCCGTCGTTTTGGTCACCGGCGCGTCGCAGGGCATTGGTGCGGCGATTGCGCGCGTGTTTGCGGCGGAGGTGAAGGGCGTGCGGTTGGCCCTCGTGGCGCGAAATGCCAAGAATCTGCGCGCGGTCGCGGCGGAGTGCGCGACGCTCCTGCGCGGTCGCGGCGCGGACGTCGCGGTGTTTCCGTGCGACACGAGCGACGAGCGCGCGGTCGCGCGGATGGCGCGTGCGGTGACGAAGCGGTTTGGCGTGGTCGATGTGCTGATCAACAACGCCGGCAAGTTTCTTGGTGCGCCCTTTCTCCAAACCAAGCTCGCGGACTTCGACGCGCAGATCGCGGCGAATTTGCGGAGCGTGTTTCTGGTTTCGCAGGCTTTCGTGCCGGCGATGGCGGACCGGGGGCGCGGCGACGTTTTCAACATGGGCTCGGTCGCGAGTTTCAAGGCCCTGCCCGGCATGGCAGCGTATGGTGCGGCCAAGTTCGCAGTGCTCGGGCTCAGCCGGGTGATGCGCGAGGAACTAAAGCCGCATGGGGTGCGGGTGTGCTGCGTCATGCCCGGTGGCACAGAATCGCCTTCGTGGGCGGGCAGCGGCGTTGCCCCAGAGCGACTTATGGCAGCGGAGGATGTTGCGCGGGCGTTCCTCGACGTCTGGAGGTTCAGCCGTCGGACGACCGTCGAAGAGATCATCTTACGTCCCCAGCTTGGCGACTTGGCATAGGCCCGGGTGGACGAATGGCCCACCGGAGTATTACCTATCCGGGGTAAAATAGCTCGCGCAGTTGCAAGGGGATTGCACCGTAGCGGTCCCACGATGTTTTCCCGATTGGTCACCGCGTTTCTGATTTTTGCCGCCACGGGTGCAGGGCTGCGCGCGCAGACTTTGGTGTATACCAATTTTACCGGCGCTTCCGGAATAAGCCGCAACCAAGCGGATTTGGATTTGGTGAGCGGAGCAATTGTGCTCGCGTCGAGCAACCGGGACAAGCGCGGTGCCTTTTTCACTACGACGCAATTCAATGTCACTGGGTTCAGCGCGGTTTTCGATTTCCGCATTTCCAGTCCCGGAGGCAGTGCCTTCGACGGCGGTGAACTCCAATCGGGCGCGGACGGCCTTGCCTTTGTCATTCAGAATTCGAGTTCCGGTTCCAACGCGATCGGCGGATTTGGCGTTGGTCTCGGTTATTCTGGCATCGGCTCAAGCGTGGCAGTCGAATTTGATACCTTTAAGAACAGTGCGACTTCGGATCCCGATACGAATCATATCGGAATTAACTCGAACGGCAGCACGACCTCACTGGCCACGGCGTCGGTGGGTACCGCGCTCGATGGTGGAGTCAAATGGACTGCGTGGGTCGACTACAACGGCTCCACAATGGAAGTCCGCTTAAGTCAGGATGGAATTCGTCCGGTCAGCGCCCAACTGAGCTATGCGATTGATGTCGCCAGTGCGGTAGGTAGTTCATCTGCATATATCGGATTCACCGGCGCAACGGGTTCAGCTTACGGCAACCACGAAATCCTCGGCTTCGCTTTTTCCGACACCTACCTGACCAACGGAATCTCCGCGGTGCCCGAGCCGTCCACCTATGCGCTGATGGCGCTGGGGCTCGGTTTGGTTGGCGTCCGCATTTGGCGCCGGCGTCGGGCCTGACGCCGGTTCTTGGGTCAGTTTTCGCCGCCCTTGCAGCGGGTCGGCGTCGAGGTCGTGACAGACGTTGGATGAACGATGCCACGGACCAGGCCGTGTTCCGCGAGGAGTTTTCCAGGATCGAACTCCGGCGTTTTCTGGTGACGGCAAACACTTGGCTAAGCGGCCTGCGGGCGCTTGAGCCGGTCGGCGAGGGACGAGGCATCGGAGTCGGCGCTTCGCCGGCATTTCAGCGCCTTTTGGAAAAAGAGGTTGTTGGGCACGCGGATCTCGGCGCCGTCCTCCGTGGCGAGCGTGGTGAAGATGAAGTTGAGGTCGATCACTCGGCCCTTGATGGGATCGCCGGGGAATTCGACGTCGTCGCCTACGGCGAACGGGCGGGCGATCATGATGACGAGGGTGCACAGGGTGTTGCTCAGCACGCTCCATACGGCGACAAAACCGATGGCGACCATCGCGAGCACGGTGGAGAACACGGTCCATAATCCGCCGAGATTGACGCCGACCACGTTGAGGACGAGGACGAGCGCGAGGACAGTGACGATCCAGTTTACCACGCGTTTGATCGGTGCGGCGTCGCGGGGAGTCAGACGCGTGTGGGTTACGAGCGTGTCGAGGCTGCGCCGGAGCAGGATGCGGGCGCCGAGCGCGCCGAAGAGGATGAGGATCAGCGCGGGGATGAGCGCGAGAAGGCGGGGGGCCCAGTCGGACCAAGGAGAGAGATCAAACTGATTCATGGCGGATGTTCCTTTGTTTAGCGGGGCGTGGTGGCGTCGTGCGCGGGTGTGGCACCGCGGTGACGGGCGATCCATTCGCCCATGCGGCAGGCGAAACGCAGCGCAATGGGTGCAGGAGTGCCGCGGAGCAGCTGCGCGAGTAATGCGGCGAGGAAGGCGTCGCCCGACCCCACGGTGTCCACGACCTGCACGGGCTGGCCCGGTTCCCAGTGCCAGCGGCCGTGCTCGAGCAGGCCGGCACCCTGCTCGGCGGCCGTCACGCAGACGAGGTTGCAACTGGTGTCGGCGGCGATCGCGCGGGCAAGCTCTTCCTCATCTCCAGAGGCGGTGTCTTTCCGCCCCGCGAGCCGGCGCGCTTCGGTGGCGTTCATCTTGAGCAGCGTGGCGCGGCGGGCGAGTTCACGCACCAGCGCGAGATCGTCGTGCGGCGCGCGCAAATTCACGTCGAAGACGCGCAGGGCATCGGGGGGCAGGGCCGGCAGCAGACGTTCGAGCGCGGCGCGGTTGAAGGTGGAACGCAGCGCGAGCGAGCCGAAGACGACGGCACGGGCCTGGACCGTGGCGCGCAGGGTGTCCTCGCCGGTGACGATTTGATCCCACGCGACCTCCGTCGCGATTTCGTAGCTGGCGTCACCAGCCGGCGACAGCGTAGCGCGGACGTAGCCGGTCGGCAGACCGGTATGGCGAGCCACCCCGAGCGTGTCCAAGCCGGCGTTTTTCAGGCGGAGCACCAGCTCGTCGCCGAGCAGGTCGCGGCCAACCCCCGTGACGACGTGGGGCGCGAGACCAAATTGGCGGAGGTGAAACGCGACGTTGAAAGGCGCGCCGCCCGGGAAAAGCCCCTCGGGCAGGATGTCCCAAAGCATCTCCCCGAAGCAGATGACGCTGGGCGCTGATTCGGGCATCGGCGGGGGATTGGTGGCGGGGCGCAGCGCCGGAAGCGTGCGCAACACGGATCATTAATCGACGCGGTCGGCCGTTGGGTCGGCGTCGAGTTCGTGACAGGCGTGGATGAACGACGCCGCGGACCAGGCTTGGAACGCCTTGCCCATCGGACGACCGGTCGTGCCGTGGATCCATTCGTTGAATTCCCACTCCTGGTCTCGGCCGAGTTGGTTCATCTGGGCGAGACGCACCAGTTCGCGGCAGGCGACTTCGTGGAAGCCCAGTCGCTGGATGAAGCGCACCCACATGCCGCCGATGAACGGCCAGCGGCCGCCGTTATGGTAGTGATGCGGCAGATTGAGCAGGTTCACCGTGTAGTAGGCGCGCCAGTCGGGATCGCCGGCCTGCACGACCGGATAGAGATTTGAGACCGGCCACGGTTGATTCACGCCCACGCCCCACATGAAACGGAACGCTGTGCGCGCGCGCTCGATGTCGAGCAGGTTCATGAGGAACGCGAGAATGTTGGCATAGACGTCGCAGCGCCAGTTGAACGCGAAGGGCGTGATCTCCGCCAAGAGATACTGCGTGTCGCCGAGCGCGAACTGCCGGTCGGCGAACCGGTGCGGTCGGCGCGCCTCTTCCTCGCCGGGCTGAGTGGTCGTCCAAAAACTGCTCAGCACGCGCCCGCGGATGTGTTGCGACCAGCGCAGGTATTCGGCGGCGCGATTGAACTGGCCCATGAACTCGAGGATGCGGCCGTAGCAGAGATTCGCGCGGAACCAGAGCACCTCGTCGTAGAGGACGTTGTAGCTGCGGCCGAACAGATCCGTCCAGTCACCGGCCTCGGGAATCTCGAGCAGGCCGTCATTGTTGCTGTCCTGCGCGCTGAGCCAGTTCATGACGAGCTGGAGGCGGTCGGCGTGCTTATAGAGCAGGGAATAATCGCCCGTGTGCGCGGCGTAGCTGTAGAGCGCGATGATGACCCAGAGGCCGCTGTCGATCGACGCGATATTGCCGACACCGGAATAGTCCGGCACGCCATCAGCGAGGCGGACATTGGCGGGGATTTGTCCCGTCGGGGACGCGGCGTTGAGCAACGTCTCGAGCGTGCGCACTTGGGCGGCGCGGACTTCCTCGTCCTGCACGCGCAACGTGCTCCATACCGTGATGGCGCCGTCGCGCGCCCAGACGCTGCGGTAGTTTGCGTCGGTGCCGGTGATGCGGTTGTCGTTCAGCGAGCACGCGGAAAAACCGAGCGGCGTGATGTTTTTCTTCAGCGCGACGATTGCCTTTTCATAGGCGGTGCGCACGTAGCTCTTTTCGTCGTCGCCGAGCGTGCCGAGCTGGATGCCTTCGAAGAGCATCCGAAAACCGGGCGCGAGGTCCTCGCGGCGGGCGCGCGTTTCGTGCTTCGTCGGCAATTCGCACACGATCCCGTAGTGGCAGAGCCCATCGAGCACGCCGTCGGCCAGGATGCGTCGCGAGCTGTAGATCGGGATGTCCACGGTCGCCTCGTAGAGTTCGGGAAAGGCGTTTTCGACAATGATGCCGCGCACGCCGGGCAGGCGGAACATGCTCGCGTCGTTGCCGGTGTCGCCGGCGACGAGGACTTGTTCGAAGCGCAGCTGCAATCGCTCGCACAGCCAGCGCAGCGCGCCGCCCTTGGTGGCGTTGTGCGGCAGAATATCGAGGTCCCGCGAGCTGGAATAAACCACCTGCACCGCGACGCCCGCCTCGGTGAGCTGGCGCTTGAGTTCGCGCAGCAGCTTTGGCTGCGCGTTCGATAGATACCAGCTGCTCTTGAAGGCGGTCTGGAATTCCGCGGGCTGGAGCCGGATGCCCGGCAGGTGTGCGACGATCTCCTGCACGCGCGCGAGGTCCCAGCCCTCCGCGAGGTTGCGGTCGAACTCGTGCAGCATGTGGCCGGCTTGCACGTCGAATACTTCGGTGCCGACGCCCCCGATCCAAAAATCCCCGGCGGGCAACACGCCGCTGTCCACAAAGCGGCGCAAGTCCGGCACGAGCCGGCCGCTGTTATAGACCAGCAGTGGCCGCGCCTCGGGCGTCAGCGCTTCCCACGCGGCTTTGAACCGTTGCGTCGCCTCGGAGTTGCCGAGCAGTGTGCCGTCAAGATCGGTGGCGAAGAGGCGGACGGGTTCGGAATTGGTCATGGAGTTGATCGTTCGACAGTGAGGTGGTCGCACAGGTCCCTCTGCACGTCAAAACGACTGCGGCGAACTTGGCGGGCAGAGGGACCTGCCCGCCCACCTCATTGCGTGGCGGTCAATCACCGTCATTCCACGGCTCGTCCCATTCGTTGTCGGTGAAGGCATGGGCGGTCGCGCGCGATTCGATCAAGCTGATCAATTGCTGCGCAATGCCCGTCCACGTGAAGAGACTGCGGGCCTTGTGCGCGCCCATGCGGGCGAGGCGGTTCGACAGGCGCGGGTGGCGCAGGATTTTCACGATCGAGATGCCGAGATCCTCCTTGTCAAACGTGTCGGCGTAGAGCGCGTGCCGCCCGAACGTCACGGCCCGGAACAAGCCGCCGTGTGTCGTGATGACGGTCGGGGTGCCGCACGCCATCGCCTCGATCGCGGTCATGCCGAACGGCTCGTAACGGCTGCTCAACACAAACGCATCGGCCGCCCGGTAATGATCGGCGAGGTCGGCGTCGCTCACGAAACCGTCGAATTTCACGCGGTCGGTCAGGCCGAGTTGCGCGACCTGATTCTTGAGGTCGTCGAGGATCTGCTGCTCGGCGGGATTGGGCGTCGTGCCGCCGACGGCAAGATGCAGCACGGCGTCCTCGATGCGCGGCGCGACGACGGAGAAGGCGTCGATCAGCAGGTCGTAGCCCTTGTTGCGCGCGAGGCGGCCGATCGCGAGGATGACCTTGCCCTCGAAGCCGAGGCGCTGGCGCACGGCGTTGCGCGAGGCGGCGCTGACGGGGTAGAAGCGATTGTCGTCATAGCCGGGCGGAATCATCGCGACCTGCTCGGCGGGCGCGCCGTAATCCTTCACGATCATGTCGAGCTGGTCAGGCGTCGTCGCGATGATCTGCTCGCACGTGCGATAGAGGAGCGTCTCCTCGTTGATGCGCTGGGTGAAGTTGTATTTCTTTTCGAAGTTCGCGGCGTCGTGCGGGTAGTCGCGCTCCATCAGTTGCTTTTTCCAAATGCCGAGGGAATGCGGCGTGTGGACGTGCGGCACGTCGAGCGCCTCCGCCAGCCGCTGGGTGGCGTAGCCGGCGTCCCAATAATGGCTGTTGAAAAAATGATAGCGCAGCCGGCGGCGCTCGATGAAGCGCAGGACGTTTTCCGCCCATTCCGGGAGGTGGCGGACGAGGTATTCCTTGTCGATGAAGTTGGTCCCGCCGCACGGCGCGCGCAGCACGCGGACGCGTTCGTTGATGACGTCGATTTCGGGCTGGTCCTCGAAACGGCGGGTCCAGACATCGACCTCGAAGCCGAGTTGCGCGAGCTTCTTGGCGAGTTCGAGGACGTAAACGACCTGACCGCCGGTGTCGGCGGCTCCGAGCGGAGGCTCGGCCGCGACATAACCGTGGGTGGAAACCAAGCCGATGCGCGGAAGCGCGGACTCAGGGAGTGTGACTGACATGACTGTGTGGGTTGTGCTGCCGGCGCCTGAGTCGACGCGGAAGCGGTGAGCGTTGAGCCGCGGCGGACCGCGGTGCGCCGGAAGGGCCGGCGCGTGACGCCGTTCACGTCACCGCACGAAGGCTGGGGCGCGGCGAAGCGGCCGCGGGAAACGTGAACGACCCCGCCCTTACGAGACGCCGGTCGGAGAAACCTGCCAAGAAAAATCTTCCGGAGTGACTGGGGAATTTACCGATGGACACATCTGTTAAGTTGGGCCGGATGCACTCCCTCGATTGGCTCGTCGTCGGTGGCTATTTCGCCGCGCTGCTCATTGCTGGTGTCTGGCTGGCGAGGCGAGCCGGCCGGAGCAGCGAAGAATATTTTCTCGGCAGCAACCGGCTGCCGTGGTGGGCGCTCGGCGCGTCCGGCATGGCGAGCAACCTCGACGTCGCGGGCACCACCGCGATTGTCGCGATGCTGTCGCTCTACGGATTGCAGGGATTGTTCGTCGAATTGCGCGGCGGCGTCGTGTTGCCGATCGCGGTGTTCCTCGCGTTCATGGGCAAGTGGCACCGGCGCTCCGGCGTGATGACGACGGCGGAGTGGATGGTGCTGCGCTTCGGCGAGAACGGCTGGGGTCGCGCGGCGCGGTTTACCGCGGCGCTCACCTACATCGTGCTGACGGTCGCGATGATTGTTTTCTTCGTCACCGCGGGCGGACGATTCCTCAGCGAATTTCTGCCGTTCACGCCGGTGCAGTGTTCGGTGGGCGTGGCGTTGGTGGCGTTCGGCTACACGCTGGCTGGTGGACTCGACGGCGTGATCTGGACCGATGTGTTTCAAGCCGGACTGATCGGCGCGGCGGCGATTTATGTTGCGGTGATCGCGGCGCAACAAGTGACGCCGGAGTTGCTCGCGACGTGGACGGCCGCGCCGTTGAACAGTTTCCTGCCGCGCCTTAGTGATCCTGCGTTGGAACCTTATGTGCCGTTCGGGGCCTTCGTGCTGGTGTGGGCGGCGAAGGGAGTGTTGGAGGGTCTCGGCGGCAGTGGTGGCTCGGCCTACATGGCGCAGCGGTTTTATGCGGCCCGTTCGGAAGAGGAATGTCGGAAAATCGGCGTGCTCTGGCTGCTGCTGTTTGCCGCGCGGTGGCCGATGGTGTTGGGGATTGTGCTCCTCGCGTTGAAGCTCGGGCTTCCAGTGGGAACGCTCGAGCAGGCCGAAGCGGTGCTCCCGCAGGTGTTGCACTCGGATTTTTTCCCGGCCGGGGTGCGCGGGCTGATGGTGGCGGCGCTGCTGGCGGCGGCGATGTCCACCTTTGACAGCACGATCAACGCCGGGGCGTCCTACCTGGTGCGGGATGTTTACGAACCGCTCCGGCCGCGCGCAAGCCCGCGGGAGCGCGTGTGGGCCGGCTATGCCGCGTCGGCGCTGGTGGTCGTGCTCGGGCTCGGTCTCGCGATCTGGCTGGGTGCGTCGGTGTTGGGCATTTGGGTCGGCATCGTGATGTTGTTATTTCCAGCGTTTCTCGTGCCGTTCGCGCTCCGGTGGTTTTGGGCGCGGTTTAACGGCGCCGGCTTCGTGCTGGGCGTGGCGGGGGGATTTGCGGCGGCCCTGTGGTTCGCCCTCGTGACGCCCGACGGCTGGAACGAGGCGACGCAGTTCCTCGCCATCGCCGGCGTCTCGTTTGTGGCGAGCGTCGCGGCGACACTTTTGACCACCGCGGTCGAGGCGAATGTCCTGCGCGAGTTTTACCAGCGGGTGCGGCCGTTCGGAGCCTGGCCCCGCGCTTGGGCCGAGCCGCATCGCCGGGAACATCGCGGCGATTTGAAATTGCTCGCCGCCGCCCTCGTTTGGCAGGTCCTGACTTTTCTGCTTCCGATGGGCGCGATGTTGCGGATGTGGCCGAGTGTCGTGCCCGCGGCGTTGCTCTGGCTTGGGCTGGGCTGGTATGTCTGGCGCGGAGGCGGAGCGTCTGCGCCGCCGCGGCCCGATCGGCAGCCGGCCAGGCATTCGCACGCTTGCTAGGGACGATGCAGTGGGCGAAGACTGCGCCATGCCGAGCAAGCCGAGAATCCTGGTGGTCGAGGACGAGCCCGCAATCGCGGACACGATCATCTACGCGTTGCGCACGGAGGGATTCGAGCCGGTGTGGAAGTCCTCGGGCCGCGAGGCGCTCGCGGTGGTGGCGGCGCAGGATATTGCGCTCGTCGTGCTCGATGTCGGCCTGCCCGATCAGAGCGGCTTCGATGTGTGCCGCGAATTGCAGCGGAGGCGCGCGGTGCCGGTAATTTTTCTGACTGCCCGCGGTGGCGAAACGGATCGCGTCGTCGGACTCGAACTCGGCGCGGACGACTACCTCGCGAAGCCGTTCAGCCCACGTGAACTCACCGCCCGCGTGCGCGCGGTGTTGCGGCGGACAGCTGCAACGCTGCAGCCCAACGGGACCAACGCGGCGAAATTGCCCGCGGGCTGGGAGCACGATGAGGCGCGGTGCCGCATTCGTTTTCGCAACCACGCGCTCGAACTGACGCGCAACGAATACCGCCTGCTCGGCGCCTTGTTGGCGTCGCCCGGCCGCGTGTTCAGTCGCGAGCAATTGCTGGCGGCGGCGTGGGACGATCCCGGTGCGTCGCTCGATCGCACGGTCGATGCGCACGTGAAGTCCGTGCGCGCGAAGCTGCGGACGGTCGCCCCCACGGCCGATCCCATCGAGACGCATCGCGGACTGGGCTACTCGCTGCGCGAGGACGCGTGAGAATCCGGACGATCATCTTTGGCGTCTATGTCGGCGTGTCCGCGCTGGGTTTTGCGGCAGTGATGGGACTCGCACTACACGACGTGCAGTTGCGCTACGTCGAATCGATGCGACGCACCATGGGCGATACCGCGGCGTTTCTCGCCACGTATGCGGCGGCGGGGTCGAGCGACGCCGACTGGACACGGCCGCTCGCACAATTGCCGGCGCAGGCGGAGTTGTTGCGCGTGTTCGCGTGCGATCGGGAAGGCCGCGTGGTCTTCGACGCGGCGGGGCACGATGTCGGCGAACTTTATCTGTGGGGCATGACGGGCGGCGGGAAGGCCGCGTCGGAAAACTATTCCTATTCGAATGTCGCAGTTGTGCGCAACGAGCTGCGCGTGCGCGCCGCGGTGCGACGCGGCGGCGAATTGCTCGGCTGGGTCGGCGTTGGCCGTCCGCTCGACACCGTGACCGAAGGCGTGACGCGCGCGCGCTGGCGCATGGTGGGTTGGGCCGGCGCGATCGCGCTCGCGATGGTCGCGATCGGCTGGTGGGTGGCGGCGCGGCTCGCGCGTTCGATCGAGCGGCTGACGGTGCACGCACGTGCGGTGCGCGATGGCCGCGGATCGACGGCGCCGATTTCGCGCGCGCGGGAGATCGCGGAACTCGCACGCGCGTTCGAGGAAATGCGCGATGTGCTCGAGGGCCGGAAGCACGCCGAACATTACACGCAGGCGCTCGCGCACGAGGTGAAGGCGCCGCTCGCGGCGATCCGCGGTGCGGCGGAATTGCTCGACGAGAACATGCCGCCGGAGGAGCGCAGTCGTTTTCTGGGAAATATCCGCGCTGAAGCCGCGCGCATTCAGACGATCATCGACCGTCTGCTGGAGTTGTCTTCGTTGGAGGCGAGAAAGCAATTGCAGCACGCGGAAGTGCTCGACGCGGCGAAACTCGCCGCCGACGCCGCGAACGTGCTGCGTCCAGCGTTCGTTGCCGCGGGGGTCGAACTGGAAAGCGCGGCGGCCGCCGAGCCGTTGACCGTGCGGGGCGAGGCGGTGTTGTTGCGCGAGGCGCTGGTGAATCTGTTGCAGAACGCACTGCAATTTTCGGCCGCGGAGGGCCGCGTGGTGCTTCGCACCGGACAAAGCCCCGATGGTCGCGTGGTGTGGGTCGTGGAGGATTCCGGTCCGGGTGTGCCGGACTTCGCGCTGCCGCGCGTATTCGAGCGCTTTTATTCGCTGCCGCGGCCCGCGACCGGGCGCAAGAGCACGGGACTCGGCTTGGCGCTCGTGCGCGAGATCGCGGAGCTGCATCGCGGCGGCGTGGCGCTGGAGAACCGTCCCGAGGGCGGAGCGCGCGCGACCTTGTGGGTGCCGGCGCTTTGAGCGGGCACGAGAAAAACAGAGCCGGCTTCAGCCGGCCCGATTGAACGGACGAGAACGCAACGGGTCCGGTTGAAGCCGGACCGACTTTCGCTCATTTCGCGGCGATTTCATGGCGGCTTCATCAAGGCTTCACGCGCAGCGACTAGCTTCGGGACCATGCAAAATCCGGAACCGCCCCGCATCGCTCCGACGATCGTTCTCCCTGTTCTCAGTCGGCGGAATGTCGTTTTGAATCTCATCTTCATCGCCGGACTCACCGTGGCGCTGATGATTCCGCTGCTCTTCATCAACGGGCTCCGGCAGGAGCGCATGCAATGGCGCAGCGCGTCCGAGAGCGAACTCACGGCGTTACGCGACGGCGCCTCGGCGGCGGAAGGTTACCGGATGGTCGAGCGCGCACTGAAGCACAGCCCGCTGATCATCGGGCTCGTGTTCACGGCGTTCTTTTTGTTCGAGACGCTGACGGGGCTGCGTCTGCACATGGTGCACTACGCGCTCGTCGGTGCAGCGCTCGTGTTGTTTTACCTCGCGTTGCTCGCGCTCGGTGAAGTGTTGCCGCCCGGTGCTGCGTATGCGGGAGCAGCAATCGCATCGTCGGGGATGATCGTGATGTATTGCGTGTCGATCCTCGGCAGCGCCGCGCGCGCGAGCATGATTGCGGCGCTGCTCGCCGCGGAGCACGGCACGCTGTTCGTGATTTTGCGGATGGAAGACTACGCGCTGCTCGCGGGGACCGCGGCGTTGTTCCTCGCCTTGGGTGCGGTGATGTTCTTCACCCGACGTGTGGATTGGTTCTCGGACGACGCGGGGCGCGCGGTGCGGACTTGAAATCCGTTGCAACAGGCAGGTCAGGACACAATGCGCTGAGACACAAAATAACGCCGAATGAGCAGGAGATAGACCAGCATCAGTCCAGCACTCCCGATTGTGCACCAGATCATGAGCCCGGATCGGAGCAGCGGATTGCTGGCAAGGACTTCCAGTTCGGCCGCCCCCATCCCCGCTGCCCGGTAGAAATCGAGGAGGTCATTCTGCGCGAAGGTCCAGGCGGAACTTATCCCAAGACACGTGATGCCCACCATGTTGGCGAGCCACGCGCGATACTTGAGCCGGTAACAGCCCCACGCCAGTGCCGTGGAGAACGCGGAGACGCACACCCACAGCAAATAGGCCGGTGCGGCCGTGATGATTTTTCCGAACAACGGGAAGGCCGCGCCGAATTGCGGCAGCATCGCGACGGTAGCGACCGCGCCGTAGGCCTGGAGGAGGACCAAGGCGAGAACCGGGAGCGGACAGCGGTCCGTCCAACGTTCAACCGGATCTAGGCGGTTACACGTCAGTCGCACGTCTTCGCGTCTATAAAACCAAAACAGCACTCCAGGGAATACGACGTAGAGCACGATGCTTACACCGAGCATCGTTGCCTGCATGATGTGGAGTGCGGCCGGTGGAACCGGCTGGCCTTGCTGCTGAAGCATCGATTCCACTGAGTCGATCATCGTGAAGATGAACGGCACTGCGGCGACTCCAGCGCAAAGTGCGATCGCCGAAACACAGAGGATGATCGCGCGCGCCCATCGGCGCCCTTTGATCGAGCCGAATCCGAGCGCGAGCGCGATTCCTCCCAGCAGCGATGGCATCAAGGCAGTCGAGAGCGGAAAGCGCGTTCCCGCGGGCACAACATCCGCGGCGACTGATTTGAAGAGGATACTTATGGCGCCCAACAGCAGCGCACCCCCGACGAGCATCAACACGACTCCGAAAAACGCGAGGCCACCGCGCCGTTCCTTGAAATCGCTTGTCGCGGCTACGAGCGGCGGAATTCGATCCATGATATTTACAGCAACGCCTGCTGCTCGCTGGTGCCGGTGAGCGGCTTCAGGCCGATGGCGTGGTAGCCTTTGGCGGTGAGCACGCGGCCTTGGGCGGTGCGGGCGAGGTAGCCTTCCTGAATCAGAAACGGTTCGTGCACCTCTTCGAGCGTGTCGGCTTCTTCGCCAACAGCGATGGCGATGGTGCCGAGACCGACAGGGCCGCCTTTGTAGTTGTCGGCCATGAGACGCAGGACGCGTTTGTCCATCTCGTCGAGTCCGGCGGCATCAATCTCGAGGAGTTCGAGCGCGGCGGCGGCGACGGGCTGCGTGATTTTGCCCTGCGCTTTTTCCTGCGCATAGTCGCGGACGAAGTTGACGAGGTTGTTCGCGATGCGTGGCGTGCCGCGGGCGCGGGTGGCGATTTCGCGGGCGCCGCCGTCGTCGATTTCCACTTTCAACAGGCCGCAACTGCGCTGGACGATGCCGACGAGCGTGGCGCGGTCGTAATAATCGAGACGCGTGTTGAGCGTGAAGCGCGAGCGGAGCGGCGCGGTGAGCAGTCCGGAACGCGTCGTGGCGCCGACGAGCGTGAACTTCGGGATCGAGAGCCGCACGCTGCGCGCGTTCGGGCCCTGGTCGATCATGATGTCGAGACGGAAGTCCTCCATCGCGGAGTAGAGATACTCCTCGACCGTCTTCGGGATGCGGTGGATTTCGTCGATGAAGAGGATGTCGCCTTCCTCGAGATTCGTGAGCAGGCCCGCAAGGTCGCCCGCTTTTTCGACGACGGGGCCGGACGTCACGCGGACATTGCGGCCGAGTTCGTGGCCGAGGATGAACGCGAGCGTCGTCTTGCCGAGGCCGGGCGGGCCGGAGAGCAGGATGTGATTGAGCGATTCGCCGCGGCGCTTCGAGGCACCGACCATGATCTTCAGGCGGTCAACGGTCTTTGGCTGGCCTGCGAAATCGGCGAAGGACAGCGGACGCAATGCGGACTCAGACTGCGAAAGCGGCGCGGTCAGCGTTGACGTGATGAAGTCGGTGCCCTTGGAAGGGTTTTTTTCAGAGGCCATTTTGAACCACGGAATACATAGAATACACGGAAGAGGGGAAGTTCAGGTTTCTGTGTCTTCCGCGTGTTCTGTGGTTAACTTGAACTTCATTTCCACTCCACTTCCGCGCCGATGCTGCGGAGGTTTTCGACGAAGTTCGGGTGGGCGCGCTTGATCGTGTCGGCGTTCTTCACGACGGATTTTCCCTCAATGCTCGCCGCGACCATGTAGAGCGCGACCGCGGCCCGGATGATGTAGGGCGCTTCGACGACCGTCGGGCGCAGCGGCTTCGCGCCGAAGACGGTGATGCGGTGCGGGTCGCTGACGAGGACGTGCGCGCCGAATTTCGAAAGCTCGGCCATCCACGTGAAGCCGCCTTCGTAAACCTTGTTCCAGAAGAGGACTTCGCCTTTCGCGCGGACGGCGAGCGCGATCATGACCGGCAGGAGATCGACAGGGAAATACGGCCACGGCGCGGCTTCGATCTTCGGCAGCAGGTTCGAGGTGAACGGCTGCGCGACGACAAGCTTTTGCTTTTTGCGCACGAGCGCGGTGTCTCCGTCGTAGTCGATTTGCACGCCGAGTTTCGCAAAGGAGCGGTTGATGAGATCGAAATGCTGCGGGAGCGAGTGCCTCACCCGGACTTCGCCGCCGGTGATGGCGCCGAGGGCGAGGAAGGTGACGACTTCGTGGTGGTCGGTGTTGATGCGGAATGAGCCGCCGCCGAGTTTCTTCACGCCGCGCACGGTGATCATGCTCGTGCCGATGCCCTCGATGTCGGCGCCCATCGCGGCGAGGACGGTGCAGAGGTCCTGCACGTGCGGTTCGCTCGCGGCGTTGAGGATGACTGACTCGCCGTCGGCCAGCACCGCGGCCATGACGAAATTCTCCGTCGCGGTGACGGACATGTAGTCCGGCCAGTGCCGCGCGCCGGTGAAGCGTTTCTTCAGGCGCATTGTGAGCTTGCCGTTGTGCGTGACGCTCGCGCCGAGTTTTTCGAGGATTTCGAGATGCGGATCGAGTTCGCGGATGCCGAGTGAGCAACCCTTCGCGTTCGTCGGCACGACGAGTTTCTTCATGCGCTGCAACAGCGGCGCGAAAAGCAGCACCGACGAACGCATGCCCGAAGGCAATTCGCCATCGAGACGCCCGGCGTCGAACGAGGCGTGCTCGATCTCCATCTTGCCGCCGCCGCGGTCCCAATTGATGCGCGAGCCCTGATCGACGAAGAAGCCGACGAGTTTTTCGACGTCGGTGATGTTCGGCACGTTCGTCAGCGTCACCTTTTCGTCGGTGAGCAGCGTCGCGCAGAGAATCGGGAGGACGGAGTTTTTGTTGCCCGACGGAGTGATGGTGCCGCTGAGGGGCTTGCCGCCGTGAACAATGAGATCGGCCATGGAGAGGCGAGAGTGGTGGGGGCCTGGTGAGGCGATGCGAGTCGCCGGCAAGCAAGCGCCGACCGGCGCGCGCGGGCGATAAAAAAAGGCGCTCCGTGATGGAGCGCCTCGAAAGATTTTTTGCGGAGCAAATCAGCCCTGCGGCTGGTCGCCGCCGCCGGGACCACCGCGGTTGTCGCCGCGATAGCCACCACGGTCGCCACCGCGATCTCCGCCACGGCCGCGTCCACCGCGACCGCCGCGCCGCCGACGTTGGAAGTCGCCGCCGCGACCTTCACCGCCGCCGTGTGAGTGACCTTCGCCACCCGGGGCGCCGCCTTGCTCGCCACCGTGCGAGTGTTGGCCGCCGCCCTGGCCATATTGGCCGCCGCCGCCACCACCCTGGCGGTATTGACCGCCGCGACCGCCGCGGCCGCCACGATGATGACGTTGACCACCGCGGTCACCGCGATCGCCACGGTCACCACCGCGCTCGCCGCCATCGCGGGCCGGGCGTTCGGTCGGAGCAGGGGCAGCGGGAGCGCCGCCGAAGAGGCTCTTCAGCCAGACGAAGAAACCGCCGGACTTGGCCGGCGCCGCGGGAGCCGGCGTGTAGGCCGGACGCGGACCGCGGTCTTCGCGGCGGAATTCGGGACGCTCGTTGCGCAACGGTTCGCGCGCGGCGCCTTCGGGGCGCGGCTCACGTTGCTCGCGCGCCGGGCCGCTGTCGCGTTGGTCGCGACGCTCGTTTTCCTGACGACCTTCGCCGCGACGCGGCGGGCGATCACCACCGCGGGACTCGGGGCGGAAATTGTCGCTTTCCCACGTCTGCCGGGCGACCTGCTTCGGACGCTCGGGCGGGAGAATGTTGAGTTCGGCTTTTTCGTCGGAGTTCGACGGTGCGAGCGCGGGCGAGGAACGCTCGTCCAACGGGAACAGCTCGGATTCGGAGGACTCGGCGCGCGCCGGAGCACTGGGCTTCGGCATCGGCGAAGAAATGCGCGCCGGCAGCGCAGCGGACTTTGCCGGCTCTTCGGTGGCCGGAGCAGACGCGAACGGAACGGGCGCGGCCGGAGCCGCCGGAGCGGGAGCGGCGGCAGGAGCCTCCGCGGGAGCACTCGCTTGCGGAGCCGGTTCCGGCGTCGCGGGAGCGAACGGGTTTTGGTATTCGCGCGGAGCGGTAACGATCTCGATCGCGGTCGGCGTGTAGTCGGAGCCGGCGGGGGTAGCGGCCGCGGAAGCCGCGGGGGCGCTGGGACGCTTGCCGCGGGCCAGGCCCGAACCGCGACTGCTGCCGAACGTGGATGCCGGGGCGGGATTCGCGGCCGGCGGAGTCGGGGTGCCTTCGGCGAGCGCACCGGACTGTTCTGTGGAGGACATGTATCTTCTTGGTTGAAAACGCCTGCCAAAAGCGGCGCCGAGTGGTTGAGCCGGCCGGAGCCCGCAGGGCGGTCTCAACATCCCGCAAAAGGTGCGGAATGGAACGGCGGCAATAGAGTGAAAAACGTCTCGTATGCCTGCCACTCGCGCAACTGCTATTTTCCGCCGCCCCCGGGCTTGCCAGTCGGCGAACGCCTGCCCACGCTGCGCCGCATGGATAAACTCGAGGAGATCTTCCGTATGCAAGATGCGCTGAATAAGCGCATTGGGGTGAATCTGCCGCCGCCGACCGACGAGGAAAAGGCGAAGTGGATCCTGAACTATACCCGCGCAATGCAGCAGGAAACCGCCGAGTTGATCGACAGTGTGCCGTGGAAGTGGTGGGCGAAATACCAGAAGTTCGACGAGCAGAACGCGAAGGTCGAAGTCGTCGATTTGTTTCACTTCCTGGTGTCGCTCGCGCAGACGCTCGGCATGACGCCCGACGATGTTTATCAGGCCTACTTGAAAAAGAATCAGGTGAACCACGCGCGCCAGGAGTCCGGCTACGTGAAGAAGGACGAGGCGGACTCGAAGCATATCTGAGTCAGCAGTCAGCAGTCAGCAGTCAGCAGTCAGCAGTCAGCAGTCAGCAGTCAATTGTGGGCGGGCTGCTCCATTCGATTCATGAACGCAATTCGGGATCATGGTTCCGGCGAACGACCGATCGTCTGGCGCGTGCATCTGCGCAGCGTGCCGGAGGCGGTGTTCGCGCTCTTGGCAACCGACGCCGGCCGTGAGAAGTTTTGGGCGGAGAGATCGCGCGCGACGGCGGACGGCGCCGCCTTCGAGTTGGAGTTTCCCAACGGTCAGCGGCTGACCTGCCGCGTGCTCGCAAGCGAGGCGCCGCGGAAATTTGCCGTCGAGTATTTCGGCGGGAGCTGCGCGGAGTTTCAATTGACCGACGACGGACGCGGCGGCACCGACCTCACACTGACGGAAACGGGCGTGCCTGCGGTCGAGTGGCACGAAAACTATGCGGGGTGGGTGTCGGTGTTGCTCGTGCTGAAGGCCGCGTGCGACCACCGCATCGATTTGCGCGCCCACGACCCGGCGCGGACGTGGGACCAGCGGTTCGTGGAGAATTGAAGCGCGATTAAAATCCGATGCGGGCAGGCCGTGATGCGCGCGGATGCCGCGGTCGCGTGTTTTTTCTTTAACCACGGATTTCACGGATGGCACGGATCACGGAAAGGGGATGGCGCCGGCCGGCACGATGAACCGGGCTTGGGCGCCTGGGAACTTTCCGCGGTCACGCGGCGGCGACAAACGCCACACGTCTGGCCTTGTTACTTGGAGCTTGGTCCCTTGCCGCTGCGCCGGCGTCACACGACCGCGACAAACGCGCCGCTGAGCTCGACGGCGGGTTTGCCGTTCGCGCCTTCGACGATCGCCTTGAGGTCCATGCGCGCCTTCTTGTGGCGGCGCAGGTCGGAGAGGAATTCCTGGACGACTTTCGCGGCCGGGCGTTCGCACACCGCGCGCAAGACGCCGTTGACGGGCGCGCGGTAGATCGCGTTGGTTCGTTTCACGACCACGTGGCCGTCGATGCCGGCCTCGCGCAGCACCATCCAGAGTGCGCCGTAACAGGCGAGCGTCGGCAACGCGTGCAACGAGCCCCCGAACGCGGTGCCGAGGTGATTGCGGTTGGGCGCGAGCGGTGCCTCGAGCACGAGCCGGTGCGCGTTGCTCTCCGCGACGCGCAACTCCATCGCGCGCGTCAACGGAATCTGTTCATGGAAAAACGCCGTGAGGCCGCGGGCGGAAAGGCGGTCGGGAACGAGGTGGCTCATGCGGAAGCGTGGGAAATCGGAGAGCGGCTTTTCTGGCCACGGATTTCGCGGATAGCCACGGATAATGAGTCTTGCCGTTAGGATTGGGTCTCGGGCCTTAAAGGGTCTGAACCACCCTTAATTGCCCTGAACACAGAGTGAAAATGAGTCCGGCGCGGCGGGGTCGGCTCGGCTCATTCCGGTTTGGGTCTTCCGCGGCCGTCAGGACCGGGGTTTGACAGAGGTTTGGGACTCGGTCGGTAAGGGGCGCGAGAGCCGCTTAAGGCACCATTAAGAGCCTCTTTTTCGGCGTCTCGCTCCTCGCAGCGGCGGCCGAGCGTTGCCCACGCGGACGCCGTCGACGCCAGGATCTCGACCACCTCGGAAACCATCAGGCCGTTGTCGGCCGCAGCTTGATTGATTGCCCAGCCGATCTGATCGGCGGCTTTCGACCGGCGAGCTTCGCGGGACGGCGGGGTTTTCGGTTTCGAGGGCATCAGAGCAGCGAGAGTTGGTCGTCGGACTTGGCGGGCCTAGCCTTCGGCCGGCGACGCGTGGAGGCAAGCATCCGGTGAGCTTCCGCCAGGACGTCGACGGTCTGCTCGGCGGCGCGAACCTCCGCCAGTTTGCTCGCGTTCATCACGCGCCCGAGGGCCATGTCGAACGCCGACCGCGTCCGCTTCGCCTCGTCGCAGTAGGTGTCGGAGTTGTGGGCGAAGTGGTCCTGGACGCACTTCAGTAGGTAGCCGGGAAAGTATTGAATCTCGCCCGTCGCGCCGTGGCGTTTGATTTCCTGCAGCAGTTCTCGGATCGTCTGGAAATACCGCTCCGCCGACCACGTCACGCCGCGATGCTTCAGCCAGCTCGCCGGCCACGTGATCGCAACAAGGAGGACGTTGCGGTCCTGGAAGAACTTCTTCGCCGTGGCCTCGGTGTAGAATTGGCTGCGGATGTTCTTCAGCAGCGCGTCGAGTTCGACTTGTGTGTCCTCGGTCATTGCCACCTTCCGAACCGGGGGTCTCCCGGCTCCGGCACGTCCTCATTCCACCAACTAACGGGCTGCAGAACGTCCAAAGCAAAGCCGCGCGTGTGGATGTCGTCGAAGTCGAGACGGCCGCGGTAGGATTCGAGCACGCGTGCCGCGGCGTCGCTCGGGGAGTGGCCGACTGCGATTTTTCTCTCTTTGTGCCCGAACTGCTCGAAGGTCACGAGGACTTCATAGAGCCGAAATCCGCCAACCCCGATTGGTTTCCATGCGCTGTTCATGACGAGGCGCGGAATCGGCGGTGGTAGGCTTGGCGGAAGAGGTTCGCGCGTTTGATCATGTCC
>PNJQ01000012.1 GCA_013821985.1 Opitutus sp. | reverse complement strand
GGAGACCGGCGCTACGGGCCGCGCCGCAATCATGTCCTCAGAGCCGCTTCGTCACCTGGACGGACCAGGCGAAGCCGCGCGCCATCGTGTTGTAGAGCGACGGGTCGTAGCCGCGCGAATCGCTCGAGAGCGGCGGCTTCGAATTGAGGAGGTTGACGACGCCGAGGCGAATCGAGGTGTCGTGCAGCCACTTGCTCTGTTTCGCGGAGATGCGATACGAAACGTAGCCGTTGTAGCTGATCGAATCGCGGACGATGTAGCGGTAGCTCGTGTTGCCGTTGGTGAAGAACGGGCGGATGTAACCGGGTTCGCCGAGCGAGGCGTAGGTCGCCGCGGAGGTGGTCGCGCCGCTGTCGGTGTAGTCGCCGATGTAGTAGCCAGCGAGGCCGGCGCCCCATGCGCCCTTGCGCCAGGTGATCGACGCGCTGCCGCGCCACTTCGGCGACGCGCCACCGACGGCGGCGGCGTTGGTGTCGCGCAGTTCCGTGCGCGGCGAACCGGGCGCGGCGTAAGTGTAGAAGCTGTTCAGGTAGGTCCAGTTTGTGTTCAGCGTGAAGTTGCCGAACGCGTTTTTCGGCAGGCGATACGTCACGTCGAAGTCGAAGCCGTTCACGAATTCGGACGAGCGATTGAAATACGAGGTGCGGAGAAAATCGATCGCACCGACGACGGCGCGCTGGTTGCCCGGCGTGCGCGTGGCGTTGTAGGCGGCGAAGAAATCGCGATCGGCCTGCGTGACGGGCAGGCGCACCACGGCCGGGTCGCCTTGGTAATTTCCGGTGCCGGAGCCGAGGTCGATGTTGGCAATGCCCTGGCCGGCCGCGAGGGCGGCTTGCGTGGCGGCGTTGAGCGCGGCGGTGTCGTCGGCGATCGAGCCGGCGGAGGCGATGACGTTCTTCTGGCGAATTTCCCAGTAGTCGACGCCGACAGAAAGACCCTTCACGCGCGGCACTTCGAAGACGACGCCGGCGGACTTACCGGTGGACTCCTCGGGTTGCAGATTCGGATTGCCGGAGGCGATGCTGCGGCGGTTCGAAGGGCCGTCGGTCGGCAGGCCGGTCACGGCGCTGCGATACGAGTCCGTGCTGCCGGTGACCGTGCGGATGAGCGTGCCGGTAAAGAGCTGCGCGAGATTCGGCGCGTGGA
This sequence comes from Opitutus sp., assembly GCA_013821985.1. Taxonomy (GTDB): domain Bacteria; phylum Verrucomicrobiota; class Verrucomicrobiia; order Opitutales; family Opitutaceae; genus Didemnitutus. The sequence continues at coordinate 60,606 of PNJQ01000012.1, read as the reverse complement.
AACCTTCGTTGTAGGACGAGCGCACCATCATCCAGGAGACCGGGCGCCAGTTGAGGCCGACTTTCGGTTTCGTGGTGTCGCCGAAATCGGTGTAGCTCTCGAAACGCGCCGAGGCGGACAACTCGAGCGACTCGATCAGCGGCAGGCGGAATTTGTTGCCGACGAGCGGCACGACGGTCTCGGCGTAGAGCGCGGCGACGTGGCGATTGCCGTGCGTGTCGGAATTCGGCGAAAAGCCGAGGAAGTCGTTCGATGTCGGATCGAGGCCGGAGTCGGCCGGATTCAGGCCGGCGTAGGGCGGGCGAAAGTCGTCGTAAACTTCGTAGCGAAATTCACCGCCGAAGGCCGCTCCGATGGTGTTGCCGCCCCAGATCGGCAGCACGTCGCCGCTCGCACGGAAGTCGCCGCTGCCGAGTTTCGTGATGCCTTGGCGGATGAATTCGGAACGGAACGTGGACTGGACGCTCTCGGGATTCACGTAAGGACCGGTGACGACGAGCGCGCCGTTTTGCACCGCGAAAGTGCGGGTGAAGGGATTGAACGCGAGCGCGGGGTCGGTCTGGTTAATGGCGTTGCGAAGCAGGCTCTTTCGGCTCGGGCCGTCCTCGTCGTCGGTGACGCGGGACTCGGCCCAGAGGAGCGCGGCTTCCCAGCTCCATGAATCGAAAAGCTTGCCGCGCACGCCGGCAACGCCGCGGTAGGTGTCGGTCGTGACCGTGGAGGTGCGCGTCATGAGGTCGGTGAGGCGCTTGTTGGTGATGCGGACGGCGGCGGGCGTTCCGGTGAGGCGAGCCGTGCCGTCAGTGTTCGGCGCACCGGTCGGCGACCAGAAGCGCGTGCCGAACGGGTTGAAGGGATTCGTGGCGGGCACGACGATGTCGCCGTCAGTGGAGGCGGTGATGCCGTCCGGCTCGCGATAGGTGATCGAGCGGGCCTTGTAGGCGTTGAACTCGGCGAACGCGGTGAGGTTCGGCAGGAGGTCGTATTCGGTGCTGGCGAAAAAGTTGCCGCGCTTCGACTCCGGCTGGATGACGCGATAGTCGTTGTTGTTCCAATAATATTCGCGCGTGACGCCGGCGCGGCTCGGCGTGGTGGTTTGAAAACCCACGCCGCCGGCAGCGGTCGGCACGAGGAAGAACGTGCCCGAGGTCGCGACGAGCGAGGCGGGGACGCCGGCGGGGCGCGAAGCAGTGAAGACGCCGCTGTTGTTCACGGTGCCGGTGGAGAAGTTACCGAACGGCGTGGTGGCCGAGCGGAGATTGAACGTCGTGTCGGTGGAGACATTCCATGGCGCGGGCGCGCGGTAGCTGTTGTCCGCTTCGGCGGAAAAGCTGCGGTCGCGCGCATACATGGCGGCGCGGTCGTAGAAATCCGCGACGAGCATCGCGCGGCCCTTGCCGCCGGCGAAGTCCAAACCATGCGTGAGAGTGGCGCGGTATTCGCGGCCGTCGCCGTATTTAGTTTCGCCCAAGCGGAGCGTCAGCTCGGTGCCGCGAAAGTTGTCGCGCATGATGTAGTTGATGACGCCGGCGACCGCATCGGTGCCGTAGATGGACGAGGCACCGTCGCGGAGGACGTCAATGCGTTCGATGCCGCGATTCGGGAGCTGGTTGACGTTGGTGGAAAGCGTGGGGACGCCGGCTTCGGCCTGGCTGATCGGATGCGGCGGCAGGCGGCGGCCGTTGAGCAGCATGAGCGTGTTGCTGGACGGGATGCCGCGGAGCGAGACGGAGGCGTTGTCGCCGCGCGCGGTGGCGCCGAGCGTGGCGGTTTCGTTGCCCGGCAGGCCGGTGACCTGCGACATCGCGGTGAGCAACTCGGAGGGTTGCGACGCATCGCGCAGCTCCATCGTTTCGCGATCGATGATCGTGATCGGGAGGGTTTTTTCCTGGTCGAGGCGTTTGATGTTCGAGCCGGTGACGGTGAACTGTTCGAGCTTCACGACGTTTTCCGGCTCGGGCTGCGCCGGCGCGGGCGCGGCCTGTTGGGCGTGGACGTTCAGCGCGAAAGCGGTGCCCGCCAGCAGGGCGGCACCGAGAGTTCGGCGGAGGAGGAGTGTGGGATGGCTCATGGTGTTCGGGGGTCAGTCAAACGGTCAGGGAAAGAGGTGCGGGACGGCGAAGGGCGCCATGCCTTTGTTGGAGTGGGCAATACCCGGGGCGGTGGCGAGGGTCCAGTGAAAGGGCGTGTTCATTTCGGCGGCAACGGCGCGGGCGCGAGCGAAGAAAAATTGGCCGCGCGCGAAACGATGCAAGCCTTGCGCGTCCGACTCCGGCGTATGACGCAGAGACGGGTGTTTGGCGTCGGTGTCGGCTTCCCCCAGCAGGACGACCATCGGGCGGGAGAACGTCCCGCGCAGCGCCGCGGCATCGGCCGGCGTGCCGCGCAACCCGTAAGGAAACTCCGTCGCGAGTTCCGGCAGCATATACCAGCCGGCGTTGGCGGCGACGGCGCGGGCGACGCGCGCGTCGGGCACGAAATAAAGCAGACGCTGCACGAACTGCGCCCCGGCCGAGTGGCCGTAGATGAGATATTCGCCGCGCGTGCTGCCGAGTTTCGTGCGCACGGCGTCGAAGATCGGTTCGATCATGCTGAACGACCATTGCTCGCGCGGTCTGAGTGCGCCCGCGGCATCGAAGAGATTACCGGAGTTGAACGACTCCTCGCCGGGGAACTCCTTCTTCGAAAACTCCGGGACGATGAGGAGAAATTTCTTCGCGTCGGCCAACTCGATCCAGTCCGTAAGGTATTCCTCCCCGTTGCGGCCAACGCCGTGAATGACGAACAGCACGGGCGCATCCGCCGCGAGGCCGGCAGGTCGGTGATGCCAGACCTTCACCTGATGCCCGGCCTGCTCGAACACGAAGCTCGCATGAGCCGCGGGGTCCGCGGCGCAGGCACGGGCTACGCCGATCGAAAACAGCAACGGAAGAAGAACGCGCAAAAATTTCATGCCGATAGCAAAGCGGAAACGGTGGACGGTCCGGGAGGAACTCCGCGGAACACGGGGAAAGGGGTGCGGCACTCTACCGGGCGGCGCCGCGGCCGACTAGGGTGAAGCCTGCCCGCGCCGATGGCGTAGTTCTACGTAATCAAGACCGATCCATGGTTCAAGGTGGTCGCCGACGTCCCGGCGGCGATTGGTTTTGCACGAATGGCGCGCGCGAAATCCAAGAACCGGGACGCATTGCGCGCTCATCGGCGTCGTCGGACGCCGACGCCCACCTCAATTTACAGATCGGGCATGCGCGCGGACTTGCAGTGCGCGCGGACAAGCGTCTGCTGGAGGCGAGATGCCCGCTGCCCTGCCCTCCTCCGCTCAGACGTTCGTGCTCGTCGATGACACGGCGACATTTCGCGGGTTGCTGAAGGACGCGTTGCAACGGCGCTTTCAACCGAAGGTGTTCCGGGATTTCGGCGATGGGTGTGACGCACTCGCCTCCTGTCTCGCGCAGCCGCCGGATCTCTTGATCGCCGATCTTTATCTGCGCGACATGGACGGGCGCGACATCGTCCGCGCACTCCGGCAAAAGGGATTGGCGACCAAGGTAGTGATTCTCACCGCGCATCCCGAAGCGCAATTGCCCGCGGAACTCGTCTCGCTCGGCGTGGCGGGTTTTGTGGATAAAAATTCTCCGCTCGAGCAGATCGACCGCGCCGTGCAGTGCGTGTTGGAAGGCGGCATGTTTTTCTCGGCCACCGTGCCTCCGCCGGTGCCGTCATCGCTCGCGAGCGAACCGGCGTTGCCGCGCGCGGGCGCGGAGTTGCTGTCCGAGCGCGAGCAGGAAGTCGTGCGCCTCGTCGCGCGCGGCCTCGTGTCGAAGGAAGTCGCCGATCAACTTGGCCTGAGCGCGCGCACGGTGGAAAAACACCGGGCGCGCATCCTCGCCAAGCTCGGCCTGCACGACGTGCCGACGCTGGTGCGGTGGTGCCTGCGCAACGGGTTGGGTTAAGCGCGGACGCGACGGTCCCGCGGTGAGACTGCTCGTGGTGGACGCGCAGGTCCCTCTGCGCGCCGAGAGGCGCGCGTCGGTTAGACCGGCGGATTGCGTCGTCGATTTTTTGGCGGACAGAGGGGTCTGCCCGCCCACCGGTGCAAACCCGATGAAGCCAACTTTAGCGAGCGCTCGCGCGGGCCGCCGGTTCGCGCGCGGCGACGGGCAACAGCACCCGGAACACGGCGCCGCGGCCGGGCTGCGATTGCACTTCGAGCCGGCCGCCTTGCAGCGTGAGCAACTCGCGCGCGATGAAGAGGCCCAAGCCGGTGGAGTCTTCACCGGTGCCGGTCGGCTGCGCGGAGAGCCGCTGGTAGGGTGCGAAGATTTTGGCGAAGTCGGCCGGGCCAAGTCCCGGGCCACTGTCACGCACCTCGGCGAAGGCCCAACCGGGCGTCTCGCCCAGCGCGATGGTAACGTCGCCACCGGGTGGGGTGAACTTGAGAGCGTTGCCGATGAGATTGTCGAACACCTGGCGCAAGCGCTCCGCATCGGCATTCACTTTCGGCAACGGCGCGGGCGCGGCATGAAAAATCAACCGCTGGCCCTTGGCCTGCGCGACCGGCGTGAGGCTCTCGACGGCGTTGCGCGCAATCTCGCCGAGGTCGTGCTCGGCGGCGTGCAGTTGCAAGTTGCCGTCCTCCATCGCGGCGGCGTCGAGAAAATCGCGCACGAGGCTGCGCATGCGCGCGGTATCGGCCTGAATGCCGCCCGCGAGACGGCGCACGGTCGCGTCGTCGGTCGGATCGCGGCCGATCATCGCCGCCGTGGCATTGAGTGCGGTGAGCGGGACCTTGAGGTCGTGCGAGGCGATTTGCAGCAGGCGCGACTTGAGACGTTCGGCCGCCTCGGCGCGTTCACGCGCGTGCTCGGTGGCGGCATGGAGGCGGCGCTCGGCGCGGAGGCGCGCGCGTTGCAGCATGATGATCGCACCGAGCAGCAACACGCCGCCGACCAGCCCGGCGCCGAGCGCGAGGCTTTGCGTGCGACGGCGCGCGATTTCGGCGTTCTGTAATTCCTGGCCGCGTTTGAGCAGGGCGATTTCGAGTTCGCGCTGTTCGGCGCTGTAGCGGGCGCGCAGTTCGCTCATGCGCTGACGATCCCGCTCGCCGCGCATCTGGTCGGTGGCGGCGGCCTGTTTGCGCTGGAATTCGAGCGCGAGCGGGAGTTCGCCGCGGGCCTCGTGCGTCAGGGCGAATTCCTGATAAAGATCCGCGAGCACTTCGGCGCTTTCGAGCGTGCCGGCGATTTGCCGCGCCTTTTCCAGATGGGCCAGCGCCTCGTCGGTGCGGCCGGCCTTGCGCAACACGAGCGCGAGCCGGCGATGCGTGTTGGCGAGGTAGCGCCGGTATTTCAGCGTCTCGAAAGTCGTGAGCGCGCGCTGGAGGTAATCGAGCGCCTTGGCGGTATCGCCGCGCGCGTCGGCGATGAGGCCAAGGTTGGTCAGCGACTCGGCGATGGCGCGACGGTTGCCGTAACCTTCGCGGAGTTTGAGTGCCTGTTCGTGAATCGTCGTGGCCTGGTCGAAATTCCGGATGCTCAGGTGATAATTGCCCAGGCTGTTGAGGAGGCTCGAGCGGATGCGGTCGTCGCCGGCGCGCACGGCGAGATCGAGGCCGAGTTTGAAATGCTGGAGCGCGTCCTCGTTGCGGCCGTAACGTTGATACGTGAGCCCGAGCCCGCCGTGCGTGCGCGCGAGCAACGAGGCGTCGCCGAGAGGTTCGGCGAGGCGGAGTTCCTCAAGGTGGTTCTCGAGCGAGTGCGGATAGTCGGTGAGATTCCAGTAGAGCCGGCCGAGCAGATAGAGGAAATCGACCTGCAGGCGCGCATCGCGGAGCTGGCGCGCGCGAGCAAGGCCATCGCGCGCACCGGCGAGGCCTTCGGTGTAATCGCCGCGACGCCGCTGGAGATTCACGACGGTGACGAGCGCAGCCAGGGCATCGCGTTCGTTCGCGGCTTGAGCGAGCGCCTGCTGGGCGGATTCCCAAACTTCATCGCCGTCCGGCAATTCCGAATCCGTCGCGGTGGACAACGGCGGGCCGGCGTCGCGCACGACGCGAGGCACGGTCGTTTGTTGCGCGGAGGCGGTGGCCGCGATCAACGCCGCCGCGAGCACGAGACTCGGGAAACGCGGGAGAAAACAGTCCACGCCCGCAATCGGGCAGAGAGACCGCGGCATTTCAACCCCCAACCTTCCGCCCGCGTCCCAGCGGAAGACATGGCGACACTTGCGCCGGCAACTTTTTCCGGCACGCTAGCCGTTTCCGATGAAAAAACGTGTCGTCCTGACGGTGCTGGTCGCGATGGGAGTGCTCGCGGCGATTTTCGGCTACCGCTTTCTGCAAGACAAGCGCGCCCGCGCCGCCCAAGCCGCCCGCAAGCCCGCGCCGGCGGCGGTGACGACAGCGACCGCCGTGCAGGAAAAATGGCGCACCACGCTGAGCGCCGTGGGCACGCTCGAAAGCTTTCGCGGCGTGACGATCCGCGCCGAAATCGAGGGACGTCTCGTCAGCGTCAACTTCGACTCCGGCGCGCTCGTGAAGGCGGGTGAGGTGCTCGTGGAAATGGACACCGCCACCGAAGCCGCGCAGCTCCGCAGCAACGAGGCCAGCGCGCGCCTTGCGCAGTTGAATCTCGAACGCGCCCACGAGCTGCGCCGCAACAGCACGAACACGCAGGCCGACTTCGATGCGGCCGAGGCCACCGCCGCGCAGACGCAAGCCGCGATCGAATCAACCAAGGCCACCCTCGCGAAAAAGCGCATCGTGGCGCCGTTCGACGGCCGCGTCAGCCTTCGCCAGGTGAATCCCGGCCAGTTCCTCAACAAAGGCGATGCTGTCGTCTCGCTCGAGGCGACCAATCCGATTTACACCGACTTCACGCTGCCGCAGCAGGAGGTGACGCACCTGCAGCCGGGCCTTTCGGTGCATGTGCGCGTGGATGCGTTTCCGGGAAGGGATTTCACCGGCACGATCGAAGCGACTGATCCTCGCGTGAGCACGGCGACGCGCAGCGTGCGCGTCCGCGCGGTGTTGAAAAATGAAGACGAAACACTGCGCCCAGGAATGTTCGCGCACGTCGAGGTCGAATTGCCGGACGAGAACACGGTCGTCGTGCTGCCCTCGACCGCGATCGTTTACAGTCCTTACGGCGACTCGGTCTATGTCGTCGCAAAGGAAAACGGCGCGCTCGTGGCGCAACAGCGCTTCGTGCAAATCGGGGCCAAGCGCGGCGACCAGATTTCGTTGCTTAAGGGCGTGTCGCCGGGCGACGAGGTGGTCACGGCGGGTCAGGGCAAATTGCGGCCCGGCACACCGGTGACCGTCAACAACACCGTCGTGCCGACAAACAACCCCGCGCCGAAGCCGGCGGAAAGCTGAGCCGATGAACTTTACCGAGATCTTCATCCGCCGTCCGATTCTCGCGACGGTGCTCAACGTGTTCCTGCTCATCGCCGGGTGGCAGGCGATTCGCGCGCTGGTGGTGCGGCAATATCCCTACACGAGCAACGCGGTCGTGACGGTCAGCGTCGCCTACCCTGGCGCCAACGCCGACCTCGTGCGTGGCTTCGTCACGACGCCGCTCGAGCGCGAAATCTCCTCGGCCGACGGCATCGACTTCGTCGAATCGACGAGCCGGCAGGGCTTCGCGAGCATCAGCGCGCGCCTGCGCCTCAATTACGATCCCAACGACGCGCTGACGCAAATCACCGCGAAGGTGAACCGCGTGAAGGGCGAGCTGCCCGCGGGCGCGGAGGATCCGATTTTCGACGTCGCGGTCGGCGAAACGACGCCGTCGGCGTTCGTGGGTTTCTCAAGCGAGACGATGCAGGGCAACCAAATCACAGACTACCTCACGCGCGTGGTGCAGCCGAAACTCGCGACCGTGCCCGGAGTGCAGAAAGCGGACATTCTCGGTGGACGCGTCTTCGCGATGCGCATCTGGCTGAAACCCGACCGCATGGCCGCGCTCAATCTGAGCGCCGCCCAAGTGCGCGCCGCGCTGGCCGCGCAAAATTATCTGTCCGCCGTCGGCCAGACGAAGGGCAGCATGCTCAGCGTCAACCTCACGGTGCAGACCGACCTGCGCTCGGTCGAGGAATTCAAGGATCTGATCATCCGCGAGAGCGGCGGCGAACTGGTGCGCTTGCGCGACATCGCCGATGTCGTGCTCGGCGCGGAGAATTACGACTCGCTCGTTAATTTTTCCGGCGTGAACGGCGTGTTCATCGGCGTCTCAGTTCTGCCGACGGCGAACGCGATCGATGTCATCAAGGGCGTGCGCGCCGCGATGCCGGAGATTCAAGCGCAGTTGCCGCCCGGCTTGAGCGGAAAGATCGTCGCGGACTTCACGGAGTTCATCAACGACTCGATCTCCGAGGTGATGAAGACACTCGTGGAGGCGATGGCCATCGTCATCCTCGTGATCTATCTTTTTCTCGGCTCCTTTCGCTCCGTCGTGATTCCCATCGTGGCGATTCCGCTTTCGCTCGTGGGTGCGTGCGCGCTAATGCTGGCGCTCGGTTTCTCGATCAATCTCCTGACGCTGCTCGCGATGGTGCTGGCCATCGGCCTCGTGGTCGATGACGCCATCGTGGTGGTGGAGAACATCCACCGCCACATCGAGGAGGGACTCACGCCGTTTCAGTCGGCGATCAAGGGAGCGCACGAACTCGTCGGCCCGGTGATCGCGATGACGATCACGCTCGCGGCGGTGTATGCGCCGATTGGCTTTCAATCGGGCCTGACCGGCGCGTTGTTCCGCGAATTCGCCTTCACGCTCGCGGGCGCGGTGATCATTTCTGGCTTCGTCGCGCTGACGCTCTCGCCGATGATGTGCGCGCGCATCCTGCGACACTCGCACAACCCGAAAGGCTTCGAAGCGTTTCTCGACCGGAGCTTCGGCAAACTGCAGGCAACCTACGAGCGGTGGCTGCACGGCGCGCTCAACACCCGGCCGGCAATCCTCATCGTCGCGGCCCTGGTGTTCGCCTCCATCGTCCCGTTTTTCATGATGACGAAGAGCGAACTCGCGCCGTCGGAAGACAGCAGCGTCATCCTGATGAGCGCGGAAGGCGCGCCGACTTCAACCGTGGAGCAGACGCTGCTCTTCGCCAGCGAAGTCGCGAAGCTGATTCGCAAGGACTACGCGGACCTGACCGCGGAGATCTTCGTCATTGTCGGTCGCGGCGGCGCGCCGAACTCGGCTTTCATCGGCTGGCGGCTGAAGCCGTGGAGCCAACGCACGCGCAGCGCGCAATCGCTGCAGCAGGAAATCCAGGGCAAGCTCGGTCAGATCGCCGGGTTGCGCGTATCGTCGTTCCTGCGCCCATCGCTGCCCGGCTCGGCGGGCGGCTTGCCGGTGCAGACCGTGATCAGTTCCACCGAGTCGCACGAGCGCGTCGCGGAGGTTTCCGGCGAACTGCTGCAACGTGCGGTGCGGAGTGGATTGTTCGTTTTCGGCGACACGAATCTGAAGTTCGACCAGCCGCAGGTGAATCTCGTGATCGACCGCGAGAAGGCCGCGGCGCTCGGCATCAACATGCAGCAACTCGGTGCGGATCTCGGCTCGATGCTCGGCGGCGGTTACGTGAATCGGTTCGCGATCCAAGGCCGCGCTTACCGCGTGGTGCCGCAGGTGACGCGCACGGCACGGCTGAATCCCGATCAGCTTGGCGATTACTACATCGCGACGAGCAAGGGCGAACTGGTGCCGCTCTCCTCGATCGCGAAACAGGAAAGTGTCGTGCAGCCGCGCGAGCTCCGGCGCTTCCAGCAATTGAACGCGGCCACGCTCTCGTTTCTGCCCGCGCCCGGCGTCTCGCAAGGCCAGGCGCTCGACTGGCTGCGCGCGGAGGCGGCGACGTTCTTCCCGCAGGGCTTCACGATCGATTACAACGGCGACTCGCGGCAGTTCATGCAGGAAGGCGCGTCGCTCATGACGACCTTCCTGCTTGCGGTCGTGGTCATCTTCCTCGTGCTCGCCGCGCAATACGAGAGCTGGCGCGATCCGTTCATCATCATGATGGCGGTGCCGCTCTCGATCGCCGGCGCGATGGTATTTTTGTTTTTCGGCGTCGCGACCCTCAACATCTACACGCAGGTGGGACTCATCACGCTCGTGGGACTCATCACGAAGCACGGTATTCTCATCGTGGAGTTCGCGAACAAGCTGCAGGAGCGCGAGGGGATGACGATCCGCCAAGCGGCGGAGCACGCGGCAGCGGTGCGGTTGCGTCCGATCTTGATGACGACTGCCGCGATGGTGCTCGGCGTGCTCCCGTTGCTCCGTGCGAGCGGCGCAGGCGCGGAAAGCCGGTTCAGCATCGGACTGGTGATCGCGACCGGCATGAGCATCGGCACGCTGTTCACGCTCTTCGTGGTGCCCGCGTTCTACACCCTGTTGGCGAGTGATCGCCGGGCCACGGCGAAGAGCCCAGACGGCTCGGCGACCGCCGCGCCCCAGCACGCGTAGCCCGCGTAGTCGTTCGGAGATTCGCGCGACCCGATGCGGCAGGCTGGAAAAACATGAAGGGGCGGCCTTTTGAGCCGCCCCTGCATGACCTAACACCAAGCAAACCTTTTGAACTACAAACTAGATTCACTGGGAAAGACGTCGCATTCGCGAAAACGTTGAATCTTTTCTGAGAAATTTTTTCGGCGCGTCTTTTGGTCCGTAAATCATGAAGGGCGCCCCTTGCGGAACGCCCTGCATGACCTAACACCAAGCAAACCGTAAGAACTACAAACAATGTTTCGTGAAGCACGACGCACTGATGTCGCTCTGATAGACGCAGGTGCCTCGCGAAACGTTGAAAAAAACTTGCAGGAAGTTTCGCGCAGGGATTTTCCAAATAACGCGCGGTGTTTTGCGTTGGAAAATAACGAGTTATGCGTGATTTGACTTTTATTTCGGTGGGCGGCGAAGCGCCCGGGTTTGTCATAAACACGCAAAATCATGAACGGTCGCCACGACTTTCCGGCGGGGGCGCGGCGAAAGGGCATCGCGGTAGCGCTGGCTCAGCGGGCCCGAAGTTGCGGCGAGCGGGAAGCGAGCCGACGTGCCCTGCTCCCCGCTACACATTCCTTTCACGGCAACGCTTGTCGCCCTCGAGACGTCGGGACCACCTTGGCAACAGCGGGCGGCACCGGCGGAATCGCAATGGCACTCAGCCCGTTCGCAACGTCGTCACGGAATCGCAACGAGGCCCATCTCTCGCGCGTCGCTTCCGCCGACGGCAAACTGGCGCTACCTCAAAGGTGAATCTCCACGGGGAGAACCTTGCCGGCGTTTTGCTTTTCCGGCACGGGCGTATTCTTCAGCGGGTAGCGGAACTGGCGGCCTTCGAAATTCCGGAAGACCACTTCGTCGTCGGTGATTTTTTCCACGTAGTCGGGATTAATCGGCACCTTGCCCCCGCCGCCGGGCGCATCGATGACGTATTGCGGCACGGCGTAACCCGTGGTGTGGCCGCGAAGTGCCTGGATGATCTCGAGCCCCTTGCGGACGTCGGCCTTGAAGTGCGCGCCGCCCGTGATGAGGTCCATTTGGTAGAGATAATACGGCCGCACGCGCATGCGGAGCAGCCGATGCACGAGCGCCTTCATCACCTCGACATCGTCGTTCACGCCGCGGAGCAGCACGCTCTGGTTGCCGAGCGGCACGCCGGCGAACGAGAGCCGCTCGCACGCGTCCCTCAGCTCCTGCGTCGCTTCCTTCGGATGATTGACGTGAATGCTCATCCAAATCGGGCCGTGCTTTTTGAAAATTTCGCCGAGCTCCGGTGTGATGCGTTGCGGCAGGAACACCGGAATGCGCGACCCAATGCGGATGAACTCCACGTGCTTGATCGCACGCAGCCGGCCCAGCAGGTGATCGAGTTTCTTGTCCGAAAGCAGCAGCGGATCGCCCCCGGAGAGCAGCACATCGCGAATCTCTGGATGTGCCTCGATGTAGCGGAGCGCCTGTTCGTATTCCGGATGGAAGTTGTAGTCCTGCGCGTTGGAAACGAGGCGACTGCGCGTGCAGTAACGGCAGTAACTCGCGCAGCGATCGGTCACGAGAAACAGCACACGATCCGGATAACGGTGCACGAGACCGGGGACGGGTGAGTGTTCGTCCTCGCCGAGCGAATCCAGCATCTCCTCCTGCGACACGATGCTCTCGTCGATCCGCGGGATGACCTGCTTGCGGATTGGGCAATTCGGGTCGTTGCGGTCGATCAGGTTGAAAAAATACGGGGTGATCGCGAGGGCGAGCTTGTGGGCGGCGAAGAGGCATCCGGCCTTCTCCTCGGGCGTGAGCGTCATCAGACGCTCGAGTTGCTCGATCGAAGTGACGCGATTTTTCAGCTGCCACGTCCAGTCGCGCCAGTCGGCCGGGGGGATGTGCTGCCAGAGGCCCTGGCCCTCGAACCAGGTGGCGCGGTCTTCAGTGTAGGACATTTTCAGCGAATGACGGCTATCCGGTTAGGGAGGGGTGTCAAACGGCGGTTGCGGCACAGTCCCCGACGTCGGCATCGGGGACAGCTGGGGCGACCGGGGACACGTGGGGCGCGGTCAAACCGGCGCCGCGACTGGTTCGGCAAGCCGGACGGGCACCACGGCACACGGGAGGCCGTTGAGAAACAACCGCCGCTGCAAAGCGAACGCCGTGTAGTTGTGCAGCCAGCGCGTGAACACCGTCTCGCGTTCAAACACGAGCTGCCCGCCGAAAAATACCGCGTCCGGATGCGCCGCCGTTAGCGCCGGCAGCAGTTTTTCGAACTCGCCGACCACATCGTGGCCGATGGCCGTCACCGCTTCAGCCGTGCCGCCGTGACGCGCCACAAACTCCACGTAGCGCTGCGCCTCGGCTCCCGCGTGGGCACGCATCCGCCCGATCTCGTCGGCACCCTTGAAATTGCCCGCATCGACGACGCCGATGTGCACGAAGACAAAACGCCGAAACGCCCCGCCAAACATGCGCAGCGCTCCGAACAGTGTGTGCAGGCCAAGGCCATTGAAACCGTTCACGAGCACGACGGCCGTGCGCGGCGCGCGCGCGTCGGACGGCAGCGCGAATTCCCGGCCCGCGCCCGTGGACTCGCGCACCGCGTCGAGAATCGTGTCGAGCTGCGCGAGCTGACGCCGCACGCCGTCGTAATGTCGTCGCACCGCGAACGTCAATGCCACGAGCGCGCCCGTGAGCAGCAGCGTCACCCAGCCACCGTCGTGGAATTTCAGCGCCACCAGCGTCGCGAGAATGAACGACGTCAGCGCCAAGCCGGACGCGTTGACCGCGAGCCGGCGACGCCAGCGCGGCTCGTCGCGCCGCACTTGCCACCAATGTCGCACCATGCCCAGTTGCGAGAGGCTGAAGGTCGCAAAGACGTTGATGCTGTAAAGCACGACCAGCAACTCCACCGCGCCGCGCGTGAGCAACAGCACCACCAGAGCCGCGCCGCCCATCAGCACGACGCCGTTCAGCGTCACGAACCGATCGCTCAAGGCCGCGAAGCGAGCCGGCATCCAGCGATCGAGCGCCATGCTCGCCAACACGCGCGGACCATCGAGGAAGCCTGCCTGCGCCGCGATGAAGAGCAGCGCCGCCGCACTCGTGAGCGCAGCCTTCACGAAAAATCCCCCCCACCAAGCCGGCCAACCCGCGGTGATGTTTTCGAACAGCACCGCGTTGAGCGTCTTGCCGGTCACCGGCACCACGCGCACGAGCAGATAAGCGACCAGCAAACCCGCTACCATGCCGCCGAGCGACAGCGCCATGAGCAACATCGTGCGCCGACCGGTTTGCACCCGCGGTTCGCGCAAAATCGGCAGACCATTGCTCACCGCCTCGATGCCCGTGTAAGTGCCCGCACCCATGCTGTAGGCGCGCAACAACAACGCCGCGAGTCCGACGAAACCGATTTCCGCGGACACCGTCGCCCCAGTTCGAACCGTCTGGCCGACGAGCGTTGTGAGCCCACTGCCATGTGTCGCAACGGCGTAACCGATCGCGAACACATGCGTGACGAGAAAAAGGAAGAACACCGGCAACCAGATCACGACCGATTCGCGCACGCCGCGCAGATTGAGCACCGTGAGAAGGCCGACACCCACCGCGCCGGCGGCAAGTTTGGCCCCGAGCCATTCCGGCGGCAGAAAACTGAACACTGCGTCCATCGCGCTCGCCACCGAGATCGCGATCGTAAGCACGTAGTCGATCAACAGCGCTGAGCCGGACACGGCGCCCGCCGCCGGTGACAATAACCGACTCGCCACGACATAGCCGCCACCGCCCGCTGGAAACAGCGCGATGATTTGCGCGTAGCTGACGCAGATCAGCGTGATCGTCACGGCCGACATGCCCGCGACGATCAGCGCGAGCGCCGGATGCGCGAGGAGCGCGCGGTAAGTTTCCTCCGGACCGTAACACGACGACGACAAGCCGTCGGCGCCGAGTCCGACCCACGCCAGCAGGGCGGCGAGGGAGAGTTTGTGGAAGAGGGACTGATCGTTGAGTTCGCGCGAACGGCCGATGAAGACACGCTTCACCGCCCGGAGAACGGAGTGGCCTGACATGGTGGTTGCCTTGAAACGCCAGCCGCGGACAGCGCGCGAGCGGCTATGTTTACCGAGGCAACCAAGGTGGCGCGGACTTCGCGCTCCCACCGATCGCCCTTCCCGATGCCGACGAGGTTAGCTGACGGGCTCGGCCTGAGAAGTGGCCTTGGATCCGGTTACCCGAATCCTTTCGCCCCGACCGGCGCACTCGCGTGCACCGGTAATTTGGGTCCCCCGGGCCGACGAGCGGGGATGCCCGCCGGCTTAGGCTGCTGAACTGTCAAGCCGCCGAGAAAGCGGTTCGCGCGACGCCCGTCAACGCACTCGACACCCTAGGCCGCACAACCGGGCCGCGCGCGACAGCTTGCGTCATTTTTTTAACTTTTCGGAAAACCACTAGACAGCGCGGAGCGAACTGCATTTCGTGCCTCTTTAATGTCCGCTCCCCAACCTGCGATCCTGGCCCTGGAAGATGGCACGGTGTTCCGCGGCGCCGCCTTCGGCGCTGACGCGACCATTGCCGGCGAGTGTGTTTTCAACACCTCGATGACCGGCTATCAGGAGATCCTCACCGACCCGTCCTACTTCGGGCAAATCGTGACGATGACCGCCGTGCAAATCGGCAACTACGGCATCAATGCTGCGGACGAAGAATCGGCCGCGCCGAAAGTTTCCGGCTTCGTCGTCCGCGAAGTCTCGCCCGTGGTCAGCAACTGGCGCAGTCAGATGTCGCTCGATGCGTATCTCAAAAAATACGGCATCCCTGGCATCAGCGAAATCGACACCCGTGCGCTGACCAAAAAACTCCGCGTCACGGGGGCGATGAAGTGCTGCCTCAGCACGTTGCCGATCTCCGACGAGGAAGCGATCAAGCGCGCCCGCGACTGGCACGACATGGCCGGCAGCGACTACGTGAAGGACACGACCTGCGCCGCGCCTTATATCTGGCGCGAGAACGACCCGTCGCGGCACAACGAAATTTATCTGCCCGTCGGCACGACGCTCGGCGTCACCGCGCCGCACGCGAAGAAGTTTAAGGTTGCGGCGTTCGATTACGGCGCGAAATACACGATCTTCCGCAAACTCGTGCGTCACGGTTTCGAGGTGCATGTCTTTCCGGCCACCGCCACACATGAGCAGATCCGCGAGAGCGGCGTCGATTGCCTGTTCCTCTCGAACGGCCCCGGCGACCCCGCCGCCCTGCCCTACATCCACGAGACGGTCAGCGCGCTGATTCCGGACTATCCGACGTTCGGCATCTGCCTCGGGCACCAGATGGTGACCCACGCGCTCGGCGGCACGACCTACAAGCTTAAGTTCGGCCACCGCGGCGGCAACCAGCCGGTGAAGAACATCGAGACCGGCAAGGTGTCGATCACCGCGCAGAACCACGGTTTTGCGACCGACCCGAAGTCGATCGAGAACCGCGGCGCGATGATCACCGAGATCAATCTCAACGACAACACAGTCGAAGGTCTCCGCCACAAGGAGCTGCCCGTGTTCTGCGTGCAGTATCATCCCGAAGCGGCGCCCGGCCCGAACGACGCCGACCCGCTCTTCGAGGATTTCTACAAGCTGGTGGAGAAGCGGAAAGCTGGGAAAATCTGAGCGCGCGGCGTTGCGGGCACGCGCGCCTCGAAGTCACAAGGGGCAAGCAACAAGTGCCCATTAGAGCCGGTCTTTGACCGGCTTTTTTGCGTTCGGAAGGGTGGGCGCCGGCGTCCCGCCGGCGCCAAGCACTCGGGGGAACGAACATTACCTTCGATCTCGCGTTTCGTTTTCGCTGCGCCGTCGAACGTCGTCGCCGGGACCTCGACGACCACCTCGGACTCGCACCGGCGCACACCGCCACTCATCCCTCTTGTTAATTGTCCCGCGCTACCTGTTACTTCCCCTCCAGCGCCCGCTCGAAGCGCGCCGCATCCTCCGCCGTATCGACCCCGATGGTCGGATCGTCGGTGACGTCGATGGCGATGGGAAAACCGTTCTCCAGCACGCGGAGCTGCTCGAGTTTCTCGATCTGCTCCAACTTGCCGGGCGGCATTCGCACGAATTTCTCCAAAAAATCGCCCTGATATGCGTAGAGTCCGAGGTGCTTGTAGCACGGGTTCGCGGCCAACCAGGCATCGTCGATCTTGCCGGCGAAATCGCGGGCGTAAGGCATCGGGGAGCGCGAGAAATACAGCGCGCGGTTCGCCGCGGGCGAGCGCACGACCTTCACCTGGTTCGGGTTGAAGAAATCCTCCGCCCGCTGGAATGGCGTGCACAGCGTCGCCATCGGGGCGTCGCCTTGGATGAGCCGCGCGAGCGCCCGGATCTGGGCTCCAGTCACCAACGGCTCGTCCGCCTGGACGTTCAGGACGTAGCTGGCGCGGACGGTTCGGTTGGCCTCGGCGAGGCGGTCGGTGCCGCTGGGATGGTTCGCGTCGGTCAAAATCGCCCGGTAGCCGGCGCCTTCGACGCATTCGGCGAGGAGCGGGTGATCCACCGCAAACCAGAGCGGCAAATCCGGCGCTTCGGTCGAAATCCGTTCCGCCACCCATAGCACAAGCGGCTTGCCTTTAATTAGATGCAACAGCTTTCTGGGGAAGCGCGTGGACTCCAATCGGCAGGGCACGATGACGGCGAATGCGGGCATTTTAGGGAATCTGATTGCAAGCCGGGGAGCGTCCGGCTTTGTGCATAAACCTTTATTTTGAGCCGATAGGCTCCAGCAATGGAAAAGAGTGACACCAATACCGCCGCCACCCACATCCGGGAACTTCTTGTGCAAAACAAGATGGGCATCCACGCCCGCCCGGCAGCCATGATCGTGCGGGTCACCAACAAGTTCAAATCGGACGTTTTCGTCGAAAAAGACGACGAACAGGTCAACGGCAAGAGCATCATGGGCCTCATGATGCTGGCCGCGGCCAAGGGTTCGAAGATCAAGTTCATCGCCACCGGCGAGGACGCGGAAACCATGCTCAACGAGCTGGCCGGGCTGTTCGACCGCAAGTTTGACGAGGCGTAAGCCACGCGCGGCGAGTTACGCGGACAATGTCGGGCCGGCTAACGCCGGCCTTTTCTGTTTGAGGTGGGCGCGGCCGTCCCGGCGGTGCCAACCCCACGCACCGAACACATCTTCCGACTTCGCCTATCGCTCTCGCCGCGAAATCGAACGCCGTCGCTGGGACGGCGACGCCCCCCTCCCCCTGTCAAAGCCCGAAAAACGCCCGTGCACTCGCGGTCGTGCGTGTCGCCAGCTCCTCGACGCTCACCCCAAACAACCCCGCGCAAAACTCCGCCGTGTGTCGGACGTAGGCTGGCTCGTTGGGTTTTCCGCGATGCGGCATCGGAGTGAGATACGGCGCGTCGGTTTCAATCATCAGCCGGTCCAGCCCCTGTGCGCGTGCCGCCTGCCGGATGTTCTCCGCCGTCTTGTAGGTGATGATGCCGGTAAACGACCCGAACCCGCCGCGGCGAGTCAGCTCAGCCATCTCTTCCGGGCCTTCCGTAAAACAGTGAAACACCACGCGGGACCAGTCCAGGCCGCTCGCGTCGATCATTTCCACGCATTCCCGGAACGCGCCGCGCGAATGCACCACGAGCGGGCAGCCCAGTTTTCCCGTCAGCTCCAACGCCGCCGCGAACGCCGCGCGTTGCCAGCCGAAGATCCGTTCGGCCGCCACCGCGTCGTCCTTGGGCAGATGGAACCGATCCAACCCCACCTCGCCGAGCGCGACCGGGCAGGGCGCGACCGCCGGACACGCCGCCTCGGCCGCAATCGCCCGCGCGCCCGCCGCTCGCGCCTCAGCCCAAAAGCTCTCGAGCGTCGCAAATCGCTCCTCCCACCCTTCGTCCACGCTGCATGGATGAAGACCGGCCGTGTAATGGACAAATCCGGCATTCGCCGCCGCGAGGTCACGATAAAGGCCCCAATCGTCCGCATCGGTGCCGATCGTGACCATCGTCTCGACTCCGGCTTCGCGTGCACGTCGCAGAATCGCCGGCAAATCACCGCGGCGCGCGAAGGATTCGAGGTGCGTGTGGGTGTCGATCAGGCCCATGCGGGCGATTGAACGTCCCGAAAACAGAGAAGCCAGCGCTTTCGCGCTGGCTTCCTTGCACACACACCTGGCGTTTGCCGGTATGAAATTTATTCGGCGCGGATGATGATGTCGCCGCCGCTCGAGCGAAGCTTCAGCTTCGGCCCGCCGCCGTTGACCGAACCGATGAGCCGGCTCTTGCCGATGCCGCCTTTTTGAATCGTCAGCGTGAGACCCTCGGCATCGACGTCGCCACCCGACGTGCTCGCGTCGAGTTGAAATCCGGAACCGGACGGAACGGAAAGCTTCACGCGTCCGCCGGAGGTGCTCAACGTGGTGTCCTGTTTGATCGGCGTCGTGATCTTGGCGTAAATGTTGCCGCCGGAAGTGGTGGCGGAGAGGAGTTCCGCCACGGAGTTCAATTCGATGCTGCCGCCGGACGTGGAGACGGAGGTCGGTCCGCCGGCACGGTCCACATAAACATTGCCGCCGGAGGTGTGGAGCTTCGCGCTGGCGGTGCCTTCCTCAAGGCGGACGTTGCCGCCGGAAGTCTGGCCGTCGATTTCCCCTTCGATGCGGGCAAACCGCAGGTCGCCCCCGCTGGTGCGCGCCCGGACATTGCCCTTCAGGTTGCCGACCACAATGTCGCCCCCGGACGTTTTCATGTTGAGGTTGAAATTGCGTGGCACCGTCACGGTGAAATCCACGGTAACCGGCGGCCAGTTGCCGAACCAGTTCGGTCCACGCTTGGCGTAACGCGATTCGGCGACGACGGTGTTCCCGCGCTGCTCAATCGTGAGCTCGAGGTCCTCCAAGAGCTCGTTGGCCTTGGCCTCATCATCGGTGCGGAACGTCTGGCGCGCGGTGATGCGGACTTCGTTCACGTCGGCTGTCTCGACCTTGATGTAGCCGCCTTCGGTGAACGCTTCGAAATTCCCTCCGGTTTGCACCGTGAACGTCTTTTCGACTTTCCGGACGATTTTGGCTTCGAGCGTGGCAGGCGCAAGGGCCAGCGCGCCGACGGTGAGCAGACAAATGAGGGTTTTCATGCGGGTGTGCCGATAAGAACCCGACCTCGCGGGAGGAGTTACAACAAAATTGCCGTCATCCGCCGACGGCGCCCTGCAAACGCACTTTCATGCGCGCCAGGCGCTCCAGCATCCGCAAATCGCTGCGCACCGGCCACCAATCGTAGAGGTAAATCTCAAGCGGTCGCCACATGGCGACCCAACCGACGATTTGGAGGCCCAACTCCGCAAAATCGACCCAACCGGCCGGCAGCACCGGCCGCAACGCTACGCCGAGCGCGAAACAGGCCGCCAAAAACGCGATGCCGATGGCCAGGCTTACGCGCCCACGGCGGAACAACAGACGCAGTTCGCGCTTCTTGATCTCCGCCCGGCTCGCGAAGTAATGCTGCACCGCTGCCTCCACACCGGCCGCGCGCTCCGGCTCGGGCGGCGCGGCGAGATGAATGAGCAGTTCGAGTTCGCCGTGATGCGGCAGCTCCCGCGCCCAGCTGACGATGAATTCCTCCGCCCCGGCATCGAGGTCGCGGTCGATAAATGGCGAGGGATCGAGCGAGTTGAAGAGCTGGGCCAGCTCGCGCAGGCGAACTTCGATGCGCGCGGGGATCATGACAGTAAACTAGGTTCCCGCCCCGGCCAACGCAACGCCGCGGGAGGTGACCGCCGGCGTCACCTGCCACCGGCTCCCTGCACGAGCCACTTTTCCAGGCACCGCCGCAGTTCCTCCTGCCGCACCGGCTTGGAGAGAAAATCATCCATGCCCCCCGCGAGACACGCGGCGCGATCCTCGGCGCGCGCATTGGCGGTCAACGCGACGATCGTAAGCGGCCGGCCTTCGAGTCGCTCGCGGATTCGTTTCGTCGCCTCGATGCCGTCCATGCCGGGCATCTGCATATCCATGAACATGAGCGCCCACTCGCCGTGCAACGCGCGCGCCACGGCCTCGACGCCGTTATCGACCACCTCAACGGACAACCCCGCGCGGCGCAGCATGACCTCGATGACCTTCTGGTTGCCCCAATCGTCCTCGGCCACGAGCACGCGTCCGCTGAGCTGCGGGAGCGCCGGCAAGGTGCCGGGGAGCGCGACGCCGCCCGCGCGGTCCGCCGCGGGCAACGGCAGCTCGAACCAGAATTCGCTGCCTGCGCCGGGCACGCTCTTCACCTGGATTTCGCCGCCCATCTGGCGCACGAGGCTCTGCGAGATCGCGAGCCCGAGCCCCGACCCGCCATAACGCCGCGTCGTCGAACTGTCGCCCTGCGTGAATTTTTCGAACAAGCGCCGCCGCGTCGCCTCGTCGATCCCGATGCCGGTGTCCGCCACGCGGAACAAGACGCCACCACCCGCGGCGTTCTCGATCGCGACACTCACCGAGCCGCGGTCCGTGAATTTCACGGCATTACCGATGAGGTTGAGCAGCACCTGCCGCAACCGCATCGGGTCGCCGCGCACCAGCGCGGGCACGGCCGGACTCGTGCGGAGGTCCAGCGCGATGCCCTTCGCATCGGCCCGGATGCTGAACAACGCGACGACTTCCTCCCCAACTTCCGCGGGAGAAAAATCCAGCTCTTCGAATTCGAGCTTGCCGCTCTCGATCTTCGAGAGATCGAGGATGTCGTTGAGAAGATGAAGCAGCGTGTCCGCGGATTTCGCCGCCACCGCGAGCTGTTGCCGCTGCTCGGAGTTGAGCGGGGAGTCGCCGAGCAACTGGAGCATGCCGATGATGCCGTTCATCGGGGTGCGGATTTCGTGGCTCATCGTGGCGAGGAATTCACTCTTCGCCTGATTGGCGGCCTCGGCGCGGCGCTTCGCATCGCTCAGCGTGCCGACGAGTTCATCGTTCTCGTAGATCAGCCGGTAGAGTTTCTGCAGGTCGGCGTGGTGCATGCGCGCCGTGTTGATGAGAAACAGCGCGTAAGTGAACGTGATCGCCGCCAGCGTCCACGCGCCCGCGACGTCGAGCTGCACGAATCGTCCGAGGGCCGGCGTGAGCGTCACCGCAACGTAGCCGAGATAGCACGCGCGCACCGGCGCGAGCGAGCGCGCCGCCCCGGCATTCATGCCGGCAATGATGAAGACCGCGAGGCACTGCGGCAGCAGTTCGTCCGTGTCGAGAAAGAGCCACGCGCCGGCGCCCCACGCGAGGCCGGCCACCACGAGTTCGACCACGAAGATCCGCCGCCACCAGCTCAGCTCGCCATCGGCGCGCGCGCGGCGGGCGAAGGCGAGATTCGTGGCCAGCCTCACGATGGAGATCGCGAGCACTCCAGCCAGCCAACCCAGAGTCACCCGGGCCGGAAAATAACTCCACACACCCGCGACGAGCACCGCCGCGAGCACGAAGTTGGAAAACAGGCCAAAGCCGGCCGAGCGGTAAAGTAACCGCGTCATCTCCGCTTCGACGCGAAACTCGATCCCGCGCGTCAACTCTGCGCCGGCACGCTCTGCTTGCTGATCCGCCACGAGCGGAAGCACACGCGCGCCGAAAAGCGCTAGCAAGGGAATACACCGCGGAAAAAATCCCTACGCGTGCACGCCTGATTGACCTTAGCCGACCCGTCCGGCGCGGCCGGGAGCCGGCCGCTTGCCCGTTTTGCGCCGCTTCTAGGCCGACAGGCCGCCGGCGATGTATTGCCGCAGCGATTCCGCCTCGGCGCGGTGCGCCCCGGCGACCCAGCGCGAGACGTCGCCGATGGAAATCAGTCCGATCACCTGACCGTCTTTCACCACCGGCATGTGACGGCAGCGCTTCTCGGCAAAAGTATCCATCATCTGTTGCACGCTCGTCTCGGGCGCGACGGTGAGCACGTTGCCGGTCATCACGCGGGTGATCGGCGTCGATTTCGGATCGAGGTCGGCGGCCACGACGCGCGTCAGCACGTCGCGTTCGGTGAAGACGCCCGCCAGCCGGGCGCCATCCATCACGAGCACACAACCGATCTTGTGGCGGTTCATTTCTTTCACGGCTTCGGCCACAGAGACGCTCACCGGCACCGTCCGCACGGCACCGCCTTTATGCTGCAACAACGTCGCGATCGAGGTGTTCATTTTTCCTTGGGGGTTGGGGTGCGCAAAACCTACGTGCGCCACTTTCCTCCGGCAATCTCAAAGCCCCCTCCGCAGCCTCAACGCGGCAAATTCCCGAGGGCATCCAGGCTCTTCAGGACCGTGCGCCCCTTCGTGGGCAATGGCACGCTGACCTTCGGCGGGGTGGCCGGTGCGCCGGGCTCCGCCGCGCCGCCCGATTTCCCTGCGACCGTTTCCTGCAAAGCGCGCTCGAGTCGCACGGCTGAAACCGGCTCCGCCGTGCCGAGCTCCTGCGCGAAGAGGCTCACGCGAAACTCTTCCACCAGCCACCGGAAGTATCCCGCCCGCTCACCGAGCCGCTGGGTGGCTTGAACGAACGGCTGCAACTCGCGCGCGCGCGACGCATCCTTCGACGGGTCGCGCTTCCAACGCTCCGCACGTGCCTGCATGCCCTTCAAGTAGCGTGGCAATTCCTTCAGCCGTGCGAACGGCGTGCGGCGCAGCAAGTCCGGCGGCAAGAGCGTCGCGAGGTCGTTTTCCATCCCGGGATACGGCGTCTTGTGCGTCTGCAATGCCAAGCGGAGCGTGAGGATTTCGCGCAACCAGTCGGTCAGTTTCGGCACGAGCCCGCGCAATTCGGCTTTCGCCGCCGTCACCGCGCGTTCGAAGTTCGCCTTCGTGAGGTAGGGGCGGTTGCCCTCAACCGCCTTTCCCGTCGAGAGCGAAGGTCCGTTGAGGGCGACGGCCCCTACCCGCGCGCCGTCCGTCACCCAGCGCCGGATCGCTTCCAGTGCGTCGGCCTGCAATTTCTCCAGCGGCGCCAGAGTCACCGTCAACGTGCCGATCGCCCGCAAGTCGCGCAGATCTTTTTCCAACCAGCCGAGTTCGTAGCGCAGCGCCGTTTCCATTAATCGTCGCAGTCCGACGCGCGTCGCTTCGCGCGCGTCGTCCGCGGTGGCGAAAAGTTTCACGGCGACGCCCGCGTCGCTCGCCGCGAGCCCCGGATAAGCGCGCACCGGCACGCCGGCGTGCTCCGCCACGATGATCGACTCCGGCAGATCGCCGAATTTCCAGTCCGCCGCGGGCGCAGTCTCCCATTTCTCCCGGGCCGCGCGCCAGGCGCCCGTGTCCTTCCTGGCGGCGTGCTGGCTGACCTCGCGCTGTTTCGTGCCAAGCTGCGTCTGCAATTCCGCGAGCTCGCGACTCGCGCCAAGCACCGTCCCGCGCTGATCGACCACTTCAACACGCACACGGAGGTGATCGGGCAGGATTTTGCCAGCCCACGTCCGCGGATCGATGTGCAGTCCGAGCCGCTGGGTGAGCACCTCGGCGAGCGCCTGCGTGAGCGTGGGCTGCGGCTCGCGCGCAGCGATCAGCTGAATGTCCGCGGCAAGCTCTTGGGCCGTCTCCGCGAGCGGGATGAGCGAACGCCGCTGCTCCTTCGGCAGCGCCTTGAGCAGGAGTTCGATTTTCTCCGTCAGATGTCCGGGCACGGCCCAATCGAGCGTCGCGGGCGAAAGCTCCGCCGCTTCGTCGAGCGACACGCGCAACGTCACTCCGTCGTCCTCCTGTCCGGGTTTGTAAGCGTAATTGAGCGGCAGCGCACGATTCTCGATCGGCACCGATTCCGGAAAAGCCGTGTGATCATGCGTCTCCTCGACCTGCGGCTTTAGGTCGTCCTCACCCAAAAACAAAAACTTCGGCTCGGTCGTCTGCCGGTGACGAACAAGATCGACGAGCTCCGGCACACTGCTCACGCCGAGGAAGAGCGCAGCCGCCTCTCCTGGCGCCGCGGCGCCTTCGCCCCGGTCCAAACGCCCCGAGAGCGACGCGTCCCCCGTCTCCGGCAGCAACCGCCGCGCGTAGAAGCGATACACCGCTTCATCGAGGTTCATGTAACCCGCCGCGCGCAGGCGCGTGAGCACGTTCTCCGCCTTTTCGCGGATGCGCCGATTGTGCGCGATGAAGTCGAGCGGGAACGTCACGGTGTCGCCCACCAATCCCTCCCGGATGAAAATTTCCGTCGCTTCGCGCGGATTGATTTTCCCGTAACTCACCGAACGCGTTTCGAGCTCAAGGTTGTAAAGGCGGCGACGTTCCTTCACGAGCACGCGACCAGCGTCGATGCTCCAGAACGGTTCGCTGTGTGACACGCGCAGTAGGTGTGCGCCGAGGTCCAGCGCCCAATGCGGGTCGATGCGCGCGCAGGTCCGCGCGTAGAGCCGGCCCGTCTCCATGATCTCGGAGGCCATGATCCACCGCGCGACTTTGGGCTTCGCGGCGCCCTCCTTGCGGGGCGCGACTGCTTTCTCCCGCTGCTGCCGTTCGAATAATGCCGAGCCGGGAAACACTGCGACCTTCCGATCGTGAGCCGCGTGATACGTGCCGTCATCGAGGCGCGTCGCGATGTTGCCGAGCAGGCCGGCGAGGATGGAGCGATGAATCGCGCGGAACGCCGGCGTGAGCATCGTGAGATCGCGGACCGACTCGGGGGTGGGAGCGGGTTTACCCCGCGACGTTGGTCTCGCGTCGCGGGGTAAACCCGCTCCCACCGTCACACCGTCGTAAACCGACGTCGGCTCGAATCCCTCGCGGCCTTCGATCACATCGACGAGTTGCGCGTGGACGTCACGCCACTCGCGCATGCGCATGAACGAGAGAAAGTGCGCCGTGCAGAATTTACGGAGCTTGCCGAGCGACAGCCCCTCGAAGTCGTCGTGATAAGCCTCCCAGATCGCCAGCAGCGTGAGAAAGTCCGAGTCCGGATGCGTGAAACGCCGGTGCGCGGCGTCGGCCTTGGCCTGTTGATCGAGCGGACGCTCCCGCGGATCCTGAATGCTGAGCGCGGCGGCGATGACGAGCACCTCGCGCAGCGCTTTCTCGTTCCGCGCCTGCAAAATCATGCGGCCGACCGTCGGATCAACCGGCAGGTGCGCGAGGTCGCGGCCGAGATCGGTCAGCACGCCGGCGTCGTCGATCGCGCCGAGTTCGTGAAGCAGCCCGTAACCGGAACGAATGCCTTTCGCGGGCGGCGCGTTGAGAAAGGGAAACTCTTCAATGTCGCCGAGCCCGAATGCCTTCATCCGGAGGATGACATCCGCGAGATTGCTGCGCTGGATTTCCGGCTGGGCGAAACGCGGACGCTCGCTGAAGTCCTGCTCCGAATAGAGGCGGATGCACACGCCGTCGCTCACGCGGCCGCAGCGGCCCTTGCGTTGATCGGCGCTGCTCTGCGCGATGGGCTCGACCGGCAAGCGGCGCGTGCGGCTCTGCGGCACATAGCGGCTGATGCGCGCGAGGCCCGTATCGATGACGAAGCGAATGCCCGGGATCGTCAGCGAGGTTTCGGCGATGTTCGTCGCGACGACAACCTTGCGCTTCTGCGTGGGCGAAAACACGCGTTGCTGCTCCGCGTTGGTCAGCCGCCCGAACAAGGGCACGACTTCGACGGTGCGCCCTTTCCGGCCTTCGAGGAGATCGGTGACCTCGCGGATATCGCGCTCCGTCGGCAGAAAAACGAGAATGTCGCCGCTCGCGCTCTCCTGCAGCACACGCTCCACCGCTTCGACCGCGCCGTCGATGTAGGTGAACTCGTCGCTCCGGTTCTGGGAGGGGCGGTTGCCCTCTACCGCCTTCTCGGACGGGCCGTTGGGGGCAACGGCCCCTACCAACTCCTCCAGCGGCGCATAAATAACCTCAACCGGATAAGTCCGACCCGACACTTCGATGATCGGCGCGCCGTCGAATGCCTCGGAAAATGCCTGGGTGTCGATCGTGGCGGACGTGATGACGATTTTCAGCTCCGGCCGGCGCACGCGCAGGCGGCGGAGGTGACCGAGGATAAAATCGATATTGAGCGAACGCTCGTGCGCCTCATCGACGATGATGGTGTCGTAGTCGCGCAGCTCCGGGTCGCCCTGTAATTCGGCGAGCAGCATGCCGTCGGTCATGAACTTGATGACGGTCGCGTCGGAGGTCTGATCGGCGAACCGGATTTTGCAGCCGACCTCGCGGCCATAGGTGACGTTCAGCTCTTCGGCGACACGCCGCGACACGGAAGTCGCCGCCACGCGCCGCGGTTGCGTGCAGGCAATCTTCCCGCGCGTGCCGCCGCCGGCCGCAAGGACCATTTTGGGAATTTGCGTCGTCTTACCCGAGCCGGTTTCGCCTGCGAGCACGATCACCTGATGTTTCAGCAGCAGGCCGATGATCTCGTCCGCACGCGCGCTGATCGGGAGTTCCGGCGGAAACTCGATGCGAAAGCTGGGAGTGGGACGGCGGGGCGGCATGCGCGAACCGACAGAGTGAAAGCGTGAACGTTGCCGCGTCGAGGCATGAAAGTGCCGCCCTTCCGGCACGGATGGCACGAAACATCCGCTTCTGGGCAAATATCTCGCTTGGCGCGCGCCGCGCGCTGCGCCCATCATCGCCCTTCATGTCCGCCAACGTCCCGCCCGTGCTGCCCGAGGTGAAACTCGAGCGTGTCGTCCGCCTCGCCCGCGCGGACAGCGTCGGTGTGATCGTGTGCGCCGGATTTAGCCTGCTGGTCAGCGTCCCCGCGGAAAACTGGGTGTTTGCGGGCTTCTCGGCACTGGCGCTGGTTTGCGGCGCGATGGAATTTTTCGGTCAGGATCGTTTGCGCGCGGGCGACTTCGGCGGGCTGCAATGGCTGGTGGGCGCGCAAGCCTGCCTCTACACTGTCATCCTCGGCTATGTGCTGTGGCGGTGGCAGCACTTCGACGCCGCAACCTACTGGGCGGAGATTCCCACGGCCGCGCAGGACAAGCTCAAGGCGCAGATGACCGAAGCCGGACTCGATCCGGTGGCGGACCGCGACCTGCTGCTGCGCTCGATGAATTCGCTCGTCGGTTCCGTCTTGCTCGGCGTCAGCACGCTCTACCAAGTCGGACTCGCCTGGTGGTATCGAGCTCAGCGCGAGGACATCGCTGCGGCGCTCGCGGAAAACCCCTCGACGCGCGAACGCTCCGTGGATTGAATCCGCGGCTCATGAGCAGCGGCACGTATTTCCCGCAGAACATCATCATCAAAAAGCGCGACGGCGGAGCGCTCACCCAGGACGAGATCGGATTTTTCGCGCGCGGCGTGGTGAACGGCCAGTTCGCCGACTACCAGGCGACGGCGTTGTTGATGGCGATTTTCTGGCGCGGCATGACGCCGCAGGAAACGGCGTGGCTCACCGACGCGATGATGCGCTCCGGCGACGTCATCGACCTGCGCGACCTGCCCGGCGCGAAAGTGGACAAGCACTCCACCGGCGGCGTCGGCGACAAGGTCTCGCTCATCCTCGCGCCGCTCGCCGCCGCGTGCGGCATCACGGTGCCCATGATGTCCGGACGCGGCCTCGGTCACACCGGCGGCACGCTCGACAAGCTCGAGGCGATCCCGGGATTTCGCGTGATGCTCGACGTGCCGGAATTCCGCGCGATCCTGCAAAAGGTCGGCATGGCAATGATCGGCCAGACCCCTCAAGTCGTGCCGGCCGATCGAAAACTTTACTCGCTGCGCGACGTTACCGGCACGGTCGAGTGCATCCCGCTCATTTGCGCGAGCATCATGTCGAAGAAACTGGCGGAGGGCATCGACTCGCTCGTGCTCGACGTGAAGTTCGGCCAAGGCGCGTTCATGAAGAAAAAAGAAGACGCGCTCACGCTCGCGCGTGCGATGGTCGCCGTCGGCCAGGCCGCCGGCAAACCGGTCTGGGCGCAACTCACCGCGATGAACCAGCCGCTCGGCCGCTGCGCCGGCCACACGACGGAGGTCATCGAGTCGATCGAGTGCCTCAAGGGTCGCGGCCCGGACGATCTGATGGAAGTCACGTTCGCGCTCACCGGTCACATGCTCGTGCTCGGCGGCGCGGCGAAGGACATGGCCGAAGCGCGCACGAAGATGGACACCGCGATCGCGAACGGCCGCGCGCTGCAGAAATTCCACGAGATGTGCGTCGCCCAAGGCGGCGACCCGCGCGTCATCGAGGATTATTCGATTTTGCCGACCGCGAATAAGAAAATTGAAGTCCGGGCCCGCGGCGCCGATGCGAGCGGCTTCGTCAGCGAAGTTGATGCGCTGCGATGTGGCCATGCCATCATGGCGCTCGGTGGCGGACGCGCGGCGGTCACCGACAAGGTCGATCACGCCGTCGGCATCGCCGACCTGATCAAGATCGGCGAACCCGTTGCACCCGGCACGCTGCTGTGCACGCTGCACGTCAACGACGACGCGAAAGGCACGCGTGCCGAAGCGCTCGTGCGCGAAGCAGTGAAGTTCACGGCCGCGGCGCCGACGCTTGAGCCGCTGGTGCAGGAGTTGATTTCCTGAGTTTCGGCGGCGGACGCGGCGCCGCGACGGGTAAGCTTAGCACGCTGCGGAGATCGAAGCCGTCCTTCGCCAAGGCTTCGGACGGCAGCCTTCTCCCTGTTAATTCGGACCCTCCTGCGCCGATAAAATCCTCACTCGCTCAGGCTGGCCTGCCAGCCGAAGCCTTGGCGAAGGCTGGTGCTCGGGGGGGGACTCGAACCCCCATGCGGTTAAGCACAGGCTTCTGAGACCTGCGTGTCTACCAGTTCCACCACCCGAGCGGAGGGGAAAGGGCATGGATAGGCTCCGCCCCGAGTGGTGCAAGGATTTTGTGCACCCGCGCGCCGGAGCGTCAGGAGGCGAATTTCCGCTCGTGATCGAGCAGCCGCTGCTTGCGCCAGAGACCGCCCGCATAGCCGCAAAGCGTGCCATTCGCATTGATCACGCGGTGGCACGGGATCACGAGTGCGATCATGTTCGAACCGTTGGCGCGACCGATGGCGCGGGCGGCCTTCGGCACGCCGACGTGGCCGGCCATCTCCAAATAACTCCGCGTCCGGGCGGGCGGGATGCGTTGTAATTCCGCCCAAACACGGCGTTGAAAATCCGAGCCGACCGGCGCGAGCGGCAAATCGAACGTCAGTGACTCGCCGGCGAAATAGCGGGCGAGCTGCGCCGCCGTCGCGTCGAGCGTGGGGTTGTTGCCGGGAACGATCACGCACTTCAGCCGGCGGCGCAAAAGCATGAGTTCGCGCTCGAGTCCGCGACGATCGACGAATTCCAGCAGGCGCAAGCCCGCATCGTCTGCGAGGGCCAGCATGGTGCCGAGCGGCGTCTCAATGCGACGGCCGACGAGGCACGCGCGGCCCTTCGCTGCGCTTGGTGCGTCGCCAAAAATACGCGCAAATGCCTCGCGGAATCCGCTGGTCGATTCGTAGCCGCCTTCGAGCTGCGCCTCGACGACGGGTTTGCCGGACTTGATGCCGTGCAGTGCCAGACCCATGCGGCGCGCCCGCTGGTAGGCGTGGAACGTCATTGAATAATACGCCTTGAATTGCCGACGCGCGGTCGATGGTTCGATGGCCATCGCGGCGAGATCCTTGTCGGTCACGCGGCCTTCCGCGGATTCCTCCACGGCGCGGCGCAACCGCTCGACGAGCGCGGGCACCGGACGATTTGCATCCATCGGATGACACAAGCGGCACGGGCGATAGCCGCCGTGGAGCGCCTCGGTAACGGAGGCGACAAATTCGACATTCTCCGCCTTCGCAAATTTCGCGCGGCACGTCGGCCGACAAAAGATTCCGGTGGTTTTGACGCAGGTGTAAAACACGCCTTCATAAGCCGGGTCGCGCCGCGAGATCGCGCGATACATCGTGCGAAACGAGGGCAATTGGTGGACGGCGGCAGTCACGGGAACGGGATGTTCGAGCTGAATCATGCTGCCAGCATAGCGGGAACGGGTGCAAGTCCGCGGCCGATTTTCGGGCAAGGGAATCGGCGGCGCATTGACCCGCCAAGGGCGCGGGCATTCACTCGCCGCACGATGAAATCGAGCTCTTCGCGTTCGGCGGCATGGAAAGCCCAAATCGCCCGTCTGCCGCGCGCGGCGCGGGCGCCGATCGATGCATTGTGGGACACCGGCGGCGTGGTTCCCGCCGCGATCAGCGCGGAGATGATGCGCACGCTGCGACTGGATTTGCCGGGCTGGATGATGATGCTCGTGCCCGTCGCCCAACACTACGCGATCGTTCCGGTTTCGGCGTATCAGGTCGGCGTGGTGGTCGCCGGTGAACTCGGTGCGGGCGACGCACCGACTCTCTATTTCGGCGCGAACATCGAATTCAGCGGGATCGCTCTGAACTTCACGCTGCACGCCGAGCAGTGCGCGGTGAACAACGCCTGGCTCAATGGTGAACGTGGACTCAGCGCACTCGCAGTGAGCGCGGCCCCATGCGGCCATTGCCGGCAATTCCTCAACGAATTGGCGACAGGCGGCGAACTGCCGATCTTCATGCCCGCGGCGAAATCCGGCGCGTGGAGATCCAACCCGCTCGGCGACCTTCTGCCCCAGGCGTTCGGTCCGTCCGCCTTGGGCGTGCGCGGCGGCCTCATGGATCCGCCGCAGGGCGCCCCGACACTCACGATCAAGCGCGGTGCGGCGCGCGACCATGTCGTGGCAATGGCGTTGGACGCCGCGCGTGCGAGCTACGCCCCCTACCCGACTCCGGATGCCGGTCAATTTTCCGGCGTCGCGCTCGAATTTTCGGACGGCGCGGTCGTCACGGGACGTTATGCGGGAAATGCGGCCTACAACCCGAGCCTCTCTCCGCTTCAGTCCGCGCTGGCGTTTGCACATCTGAATCGCTCGGGCGCGGCATCGCGCACTTTACGCCGCTGCGTGCTGGTCGAAGTGCCGACGCTGGCGAGCCAGGAAATCGCGACCGCGGCGTTGCTCGCGGTGGTGGCGCCGAAGGTGAAGCTGGAATACTTCGCCGCGCGGCTCGGCTAGACCGTTGCGGCAATTCTATAGCCGGGCTCGTTGCGCCCGGTCGGGGCGTCTTTTCGGCGCGGGTCCTCACCTGGGGCAGCGACCCCGGCTACGATTTTTCGGAAACGCTCTAGCCCGCGGGAGCCTGGGTCTCGTAGAGCTTCCGAATGTCCGGCAGTTCTTTCACGCGGCGCCCGTTGCGGTTGCGCTCGAAATACGGTTCGAGCGGCGTCGCGTCCTCGTCGGGTTCGTCCTCGTCCTCTTCGTCGTCGGTTTCGATCACGAGATCGGCCGGGAGCGGTTCCTCGTCCTCGAAATACTGCGAGACACGGCGCGGTTGTGGCTCGAGCACCAGCGCGGGATTGGCGATGCCGCCCTTCTTCAATTGGATGAAGTGACAGGGATAAAATTGGTCTTCGTAGCGGCGGATGAAGCTGCTGAGCCACTTGTTCTCCACGCCTTCGCGTTTGGTGAGAAACACGACGTCGGAAAAATGGATGCACGCGTCGAACCACGCGAGCGCCGGTGGATTTTTTTCCACAAACTGGCAGTTCACCACGGTGATGACCCGCGCGAGTTCGGCGTCATGGCGAACCAGCCAGGGTTTGAGCGACTCGATCTGCGTGACGATGTCGGCGTGCGAATCTGCGACGAGAAAAACATGACCATCGACGGGCAGCTGTTCGTCCGTAAGCAGCTCCGCTCCCGTCGCGGTCCAGCGGCGCACTTCGGTATTGGCGCGCGTGGCGAGTTTTTCATCGGCCGGATCGACGGCCTCGCTGGAGGCGAGCAAGACGAGCACGCGATCCTCGGGCTTAAGGCCGTTTTCGATCAGGTCGTGCAGGATCGCGCGCCGACCGGAGCCGGGCGTGCCGAGAACGAAATAGACGGAGGCGGCGCTGGAGTTCATCGCGGGCGAAGAAATTCGGACGGAAGCGTCCGACAAGTCAGAACTTGAAAGTGTGGTTTTGCGCCGTGTGCCGCATCCAGTGATCGACGAGCACCAGCGCCGCCATCGCTTCGACGATGACGACTGCGCGGGGCACGACGCAAGGGTCGTGGCGCCCGCGGGCGTGCAACTCCGCGGGTTGACCGTGCACATCGACGGTGGACTGGTTTTGCATGATCGTGGCAGTGGGTTTGAACGCCACGCGGAAGACGATTTCCTGACCGTTGCTGATCCCGCCCTGCACGCCGCCGGATTTGTTCGTCGCGGTGTGCACGACGCCTTCGCGGGCGACGAAAGCGTCGTTGTGTTGCGAGCCTTTGAGGAGCGTGCCGGTGAAACCGCTGCCAATCTCGAAACCTTTCGTCGCCGGCAGCGACAACATCGCTTTGCCAAGGTCGGCCTCGAGGCGGTCGAAGACGGGTTCGCCAAGTCCGGCCGGCACGCCGCGCACGCGACACTCGATGATGCCTCCAACGGAATCGCCGGCGGCGCGCGCCTGTTTGATCGTCTCGATCATTTTTTCGGCCGTCGGCGCGTGCGGGCAGCGGACGGCGTTGGCATCGACTTCGGCGAGCGTCGGAAAGTGGTCGGGCGACGGCGCGGCGATGTGGTGGATGTGCGTGACGAACGCGCGCACCTCGACGTTGCCGGCGCGCGAAAGAATCTTCCGCGCCACCGCACCCGCCGCGACGCGGCCGATCGTCTCGCGCGCGGAGGAGCGCCCGCCGCCGCGATGATCGCGGATGCCGAATTTCGTTTGGTAGGTGAAATCGGCATGCGACGGGCGGAACGCGCTCTTCATTTCCGCATAAGCCTCGGGCCGGGCGTCGGAATTCCGGACGAGCATCGCCAGCGGCTGGCCAGTCGTGCGGCCCTCGAAAAGGCCCGAGAGAAACTCCACGCGGTCAGCTTCTTTGCGCGGCGTCGTGATGTCGCTTTGGCCTGGGCGGCGGCGGTCGAGGTCGGTTTGGATTTCGGATTCGTCCAGCGGCAGCCGCGGCGGGCAGCCGTCGATCACGACGCCCACCGACGGGCCGTGGCTCTCGCCCCACGTGGTGATGCGGAAGAGTTTTCCGAAGGAATTGGGCACGACGGAAGGGTTAGGCTAACCCCGCTTGCAAGCAAGCCCCTGCTCCGCATCGTGTCCGTCATGAAATTTTTCGTGCTCAGCGGCAGTCATCGGGTCGAGGCGCAGTCGCTCAAGGTCGCGAAGTATCTGGTCGCGGCGCTCCCGCAGGAAGTGCCGGGGGCGGAAATTTTTCTCTACAGTTTGAGTGGAAACCCGCTGCCGCTGTGGGACGAGGCAAGCGGCGGCGCACCGGACGAGTTGTGGGATCCAATCTCGCGCGAATTGAAGGCGGCGGACGCGCTTGTCGTCGTGACTCCGGAATGGAATGGCATGGTCACGCCCGGCGTGAAGAATTTTTTGATGAACTGCGGCGCGGACGAAATCGGTCACAAGCCCGGGTTGATCGTGACGGTCTCGGCGGGCCGGGGCGGCAGTTATCCCGTCGCCGAACTTCGGATGAGCGGCACGAAAAACAACCGCCTCGCGTGGTTACCGGAGCACGTGATCGTGCAACACGTCGAAGCGAACCTAAACGCGCCCGACGGCGCACCGGAGATCGCGAGGGAAGACGCGACGATTCGTGCGCGGTTGCGTTACGGACTGCGGTTGCTCGGCGCGTATGGGAAGGCGCTCGCCACGGTGCGTTCGAGCGGCGTGGTGGATCACAGGACTTTCCGGAGCGGCATGTGAGAGTGCCCCCGCCCGGACTTGAACCGGGATCCGCGGTTTAGGAAACCGCTGCTCTATCCAGTTGAGCTACGGGGACTAATCTTCGGTCAGCGAAGGCATCACGCGGCGAGCGGGCAAAGCTAAAAAATGCCCGTTGACAGGGCAGGTGCCGGAAGCAACATCTGCTCCCCTTTTCCAATTCACATGAGCACCGAACAGAAGCAACAGAGCCTCAAGCCCGAGGAGATTCCGATGACCCAACCTCAGCTGATGTCCCGCTACATCACTGACACGGGTAAGATCCTCCCGCGCAAATACACCGGCATGTCGGCCAAGCAGCAGCGCAAGGTGACCAAGAAGATCAAGCGTGCGCGCGCGATGCTGGTGATGCTGTAAGCCGGAGCTCGACCTCCTTTCGCATTGAGCCGGAGCAACCGCTCCGGCTTTTTGTTTGGTCGAATGAAAACCCGTGTTCACCCGCCGACCCCAGCCGCGCTCCGGCGCCTGGCGGCGGCGTTGCGAGGCGGGGAACTGGTGGCGTTGCCCACCGAGACGGTTTACGGCCTCGCCGCGAATGCACTCGATGCGCGTGCCTGTCGGAAAATTTTCACCGCCAAACGCCGTCCCGCGAACGATCCGCTCATCGTGCATGTCACCGACCTGCGCGCCGCCGAACAACTGGCGGAATTCAACGACGCGGCGCGCATCCTCGCGCGAGCATTTTGGCCGGGACCTCTGAGTCTCGTGCTGCCCAAAAGACCCGGCGTGCCAGCAATCGTGACCTCCGGTCAGGCGACGGTGGCGCTGCGGTCGCCGGCACACCCGCTGGCGCGAAGAATCCTGCGACTCGCGCGCGTGCCGCTCGCGGCACCGAGCGCAAATCCGTTCGGTTACGTCAGCCCGACGACAGCCGCCCATGTGCTCGATGGTCTCGCTGGACGCATCCCACATGTGCTCGACGGTGGCGCGTGCGCGGTGGGAGTGGAATCGACGATCGTCGATGTGACCGACCCGCGGCGCCTGATTGTGCTCCGGCCTGGAGCCATTTCTGCGCGAGAGCTGCGCAACGCGCTCGCTCAGCGCGGCGAGTCCGTGACGGTCGGCTCAAAACCGCGTGAGCAGACGCTCGCGCCGGGCTTGCTCGATCAACACTACAGCCCGCATACACCGCTCAATTTGGTGGCGCACGCGAAGCCGAAGGGCGATCCGAACGTCGGCGTGATTTTCTGGCGCAAGCGGCGCAGCCGAGCCGCCCGCGCGGCGACGAATCAATTCGTCCTGACGGAAAGCGGCTCCGCAACGGAAGCGGCCCGGACACTTTACGCGGTCTTGCGTGCGGCGGACGCGCGCGGCTTTGCGGCGCTCGTTTGCGAAAAAGCACCGGCCGGTGCCGGTGCTTTGGGAGAGGCAATCAACGATCGCCTGAGGCGCGCCGCCGGGAAGCGACGGCGGGGTTAAAGTCAGCGCGCGGGCTCTTCGCCTTCGCGCTTTGCCATCGTGACGTAGTAGTCCTTGTAGGATTTGTCGTAGTATTGCGCGTAGTAGTAACCGGAGACCGCGAGGTTGAGGCCGTTAAGGACCGCGCCGAAGCAAGGAACGTTGACCTCGAGCAAGCGACGGGCGGCGAACTGCGCGGCTTTGCGGCGCACGCGATTGAAGTAAATCGTGAACACCGACCCATCGACGAGCGGGAGAATAATCAACGCATCGCTCACCGCCGCGAGCGGCGGCGTGTCGATGAAGATGCGGTCGTATTTCTTGCGCAGCTCGGCGATCATCACCTCGAAACCCTTGCTGTTGAGAATTTGCGTCGGGTTCTTCGCGCGGCCGCCGGCGGGAATGACGTCGAGATTGGGATGAATGCCTTTCACGGCGACGTCGTCGATCGTGGCGGTGCCTGCGCAGATATCGATGACGCCCTTGAGATTCTCGATGCGAAACGATTTGTGAACGTTCGGTTTTCGGAGATCGCAATCGACGATTACGACGCGTTCGCCGTGCGAGGCAAACGTGAGCGCGAGGTTCGTCGAGACGAAGGATTTGCCTTCGCCCGGAATCGTGCTGGTCGTCAGAACTGCCTGAGCGTTCTTGCTCTCGTCCTTCAGACGAAGGCTGGAGTGGAGCGCG
This sequence comes from Opitutus sp., assembly GCA_013821985.1. GTDB lineage: Bacteria > Verrucomicrobiota > Verrucomicrobiia > Opitutales > Opitutaceae > Didemnitutus. Next base: position 24,367 of record PNJQ01000012.1, on the reverse strand, counting down.
AGAAAGGCTTCGGCGACCTGCTTGTCCTGATGATTGATTGCGATCTGCGCCTTGTCGGGCTGCTCCATGCGCTTGATTTCCGGGATGATTCCGACGAGCGGCAGGCCGATGACGCCTTCAATATCGAAGGAGCTTTTCACCCGGTCGTCGATGAACGCGACGAAGAACGCGAAAGCAGTGCCGAGCGCGAGACCGCCGAGGAGACCGAGGGCGAGATTCAGCGGAATGTTCGGCGAATACGGCCGCGACGCGGGCGTGGCGCGGTCGATGATGCGGGCATTCTGCGTCTCGATGGTGCTCGTCATCGAAGTCTCTTTCATGCGCGCGAGCGTGTTCTGGAGCAATTGTTCGCTGATGCGCAGGTCGCGTTCGAGATTGGTGTATTCGACCGCCGCGCGATCGAGGTCGAGCGATTCGGTTTCCTGGCGCGTGAGGGCAGAGCGCGCTTCGGCATCGTTTCGCACGGCAGTCTGGTAGTCAGCCTCAACCATCGCCGCCGAGGTCGTGAGCGCCCGCATCAGTTCGCGTTCGGTTTGGGAGAGCGAGTTGACGGCTTCAATCATCTTTGGGTGCTTGTCGCGGTAGCGTTCGCGCAGCTGAGCGAGCACAATCTGTTGCGAAGCGATTTGCTGCACCAGCTGGGTGATGAGCTGCTGGCCTGAAATGAACGGGAGATCGAGCAGCCCGGTGAGTGGCTCGCGGCGTTCCTGCACCTGCTTCCAGCGCACTTCGGCATCCTTCAAGCGAGAACCCGTGGCAGTGACGTTGTTGCTCAGGGCCTTCAGTTTCTCGGTGACGATGTCTTTGCGCTGGTCGAGGGAGACAAGATTGTTTCTCTCGCGGTAAGCTTGAAGATTGAGAGCCATTTCCGCGACCTTGGTCTTCTGCTGCTCGGCGCGTTCCTTGAGTTCATCGACGGCCTTCATCGATTCTTCGATGCGAAGGCGCGAGTTGTGTGTGATGTATTCGTCGAGGAAGTAGTTCGCGATTTTCGCCGCGATGAAGCGGTCGGGATGCGTGTATTGGACTTGGAGGATGAGCGAGAGGCGGACGGGCACGATCTTGCGGTTGCGGAAGATTATGCCGGCGGGATCGACGGGGCCCTCGTCGGTGTCCTTCGCATATGGCGCCATGAATTGCCGGAGTGCCTCGCGGTCGCCTGATAGCCGGTCAGCGACGCCTTGCACAATCGCGAGACTCTCGAGGACCTTGACCTGCGTGTTCAAGTCCTCCGCCGAGCGGATTTCGTTGTCCACGACTCCCTGCACCTGCATGACGACAGGATCGCGGCGGAAGACCTGCACGCTCGCGGTCGAAAGAAAATTCGGTGTCCGCGTGAAGGTGTAAACGACGGCGGAGCTGAACACCAAGAGGAATACAACGATGATATACCAGACGCGTTCGCGAAGGATTAGCACGTAGTCTTGGAAACTCCGCTGCACGGTGGATTCGCCGCCCGCGCCGCTATAGCCGCCATAGCCGCCGCCGTAATTGTTGCCGTAGTAGGTGTAAGGGTAGGCGCCGGAGCCGGAGCCCTTATCAAATTGTTTCGATTCCATTGAGCTCAAAGGATGCGTTCGGGAACGAAGATCACGTCGCCTTTCTGGAGCGGCCACTTCTCGCTTGAGGTGCCCTTCATGATTTCGTCGATGTTGATGGTGAACGTCTCGGATTTGCCGTCGGCGACGGGACGCGTGAGACGGACGCGCTTAAGGTCTGCGATGCGAGCCTGACCGCCGGCGCGAGCAATCGCTTCCATGAGACCCATCTGCTGCTCGGGTGTGAACGCAATGGCACCGGGCGAATTAACCGCGCCGAGCACCTGGACCGTGCGAGGGGTGTATTCAATTACGGTGATGGTGATCTGGGGATTCTTGAGAAAATCGGCGTCGTAGCGCGCCCGAATCATCTCTTCGGCTTGGCGCGCCGATTTGCCGGTCAGATCGACCGATCCGATGAGCGGCAGGTTGATGGTGTATTCCTGGCTGATTCGCACCTGCCGTTCCAGATCGGGCTCTTGAAACACGACAATGCGGAGCAAATCGAGCGGCTGAAGAACGTAGTCGACGCTGGGCGTCCCTGTCGTCCCTTCTGCCGCAATCGACCCACCCACGCCCAGCACGAATGCCACCGTTAAAAGCAAAGCTCTCATAGTCGGAAATGAAAAACGGAAGAAGGCGTCAGCGACCTTCTTCCGTCGAGAAAAATCCAGAAGAATCAGTAGCGGATATTGGCCGCCAGACTGAAGACGTTGTTGTCGAACTCAGCCGACGCGAGCGGGGAGCTCTGGCTGCGGTGCGTGATGGAGCCCGCGAAGTTCACAAACGAGTTGTAGGTGTAGGCAATGCCCACGCCACCTTGGAAGAAATCATCCGAACGCGTCGGATAATCGATCGCGCGGTAGGCGAGATTCGCATTCCACGACCACTGGTCGTCGATGCGGTTGTTCAAGCCCGCATTGAAGGAGGTCGTCTGGGTGGAGTCGCCCGTGGCCGAGCTGCCGTAATCGCTCGTGAAACCAAGCGTGAGCGACGTCTTGGCCGTCGCGGCGAAATTCAGGTTCGCATCGGCACCGAAGCTGGAATCGTCGCGTGAGTTGTCGAACTTGCGCGTCACATAACCCAGTCGAACTTGGCCGACGAGCTTCGGGGTGAACTCACCGCGGGCGCCGACGTTAAGAAAGTGGTCCTTGCTGCCAATGCCGCCGGCGGCGAGATCAGTCGAACGATAGCGATAACCCAAGCTCGCCTGCAGCTTGGGCGAATACTCGAAATACACGTCGAGAGGAATCGTCACGATATCGCTGTCCTTGTAGGAACCGCCGAGAGCGTAATCGGTATTCTCAAAGCGGACGCCGCCGCCCACGGACGTTTTTTCCGTGACACCAACCTCACCCACCGCGCGAACCGCCGTGACGGTGCGCTCGACAATCGCACCCGGGGCCGACGGCTCGTTGGTGGCAAATTCGTCGTAACCGACGCCGAAATCGAGCTTCGACTTGCCGTTCTGGTAAAGCGTGTTGATGCCCGCATGCGCCAGGTTCGTGTCCTGCTGCGAGACGTCCATGTATTTCAGGAACTCGTGGCGATAGAACACATTGCCCGAGGTCGCTGCATTCCGGCCGAAGACCAAATCCAGTCCGGGAGCGAAATTCAGAATGGTGTCGTCAACTTCACCCGCGGAGCGCAGGTAGATGTTGTCGTCGATGCTCACTGAAGTGGATGCCGTCAGAAAAAGCTCAGCATTGTCGCCGATCGCCACAAAGGGCGCGGCGGATGCGTTCGCGCTCAGCAAAACGGCAAGTGCCCAAAGGCGTGCGTTGGATTTCATACAAGGAATGGTCAGGTGTGGTCGGACAGGTCGGGGCTACGTCGTATGAGGAAGATGCAAAAGAATTTCTCGAGCAAGGCAATTTACCTAGATTTTTCAGGTAATTTTTCCTGAGTCTCTGCTTGGCGCTTTTTCCGATGTAGGTAAACAGGTTCGGCATGCACCGGCTCGCAGAATTTTTCTGGAACCGACAGCCGGTGAGGGGGCGGCCGGGCTACACCAGACCTCACTGGAGACGGGTCCTTCTGGCCGGCACCGCTGCAGGTATCGGCCTTTGGCTGATAGTTCTCACGGCTGCTTGGATTTACCTGCATTTCGGACGCGGCGTTCAGGACGCGACATGGGTTGATACCATTCTCCCGCCGCGCTGGACTCGGGTGCAACGCGCCCTCGGCGATCACTACGTGACTCTCGCAGAGGCGGCGGCGGAAGCGCAGGCCTTCGATCAGGCACTGCACCTTTATCGAGCCGGCATTTCCCGCTCACCCGAAAATTTGGCCGGCCGCCTCGGATTGGCTCAGCTCTATGTGGCCTGCCGGAGGCCTGAATTGGCCCGGCCGATCCTGACCGACCGTCTCTCTCAATTCCTCGACGACCGCGACTACCTGCAGAAAGCCTTTCAATTCCTGCTCGATTACCAGTTCGACGCCGATCTCGCCGCCGCGTGCGCAGAGCTCCTCGAACGTCCCCTAACGCCCGACACCGAAAAGCTCGTCGCGCTCTACGCCGCCAACGTTGCCTTCCAACGAGGTAACTACGACCGATGCGAGTCGCTCCTGCTGCAGCATCGTCTGGAAAACACGCCGGAAGGCGGCTTGCTGTTCGCCCGCGCGGATCTCGAACGCGATTTCCCCACCCTCGCCCTCCTGCGCCTGAAAGATCTCGTGCAGCGCGGCATCGCCCTCGATACGGTCTACGTGCTGCTCGGGCAGGTCCACCGGAAGCTCGGCCAAACACGCGAAATCGAACTGAACGCCACCCTCCGCCTCGCCAACAACCCGCTCTCCCCGTTCCCGCGCATCGATTTCCTGCACCTGCATCACGAGCGCGGCCAAGCCGACGCCCTGGCCCGCGAAATCGACTCGTTCCTCGCCTTCTTCGGCAATGATCAAGCCGCTTTGCTCGCGCTGGGCGATTTTGCCGCCAACACCGGCCGGGCCGATCTCGCGCGCCGCATCGAGGAACTCTTCCGTCAGCGCGACTGGCCGGCCGACGCCCCCAGCCTGCTCGCGGCCGAGGCGAGCCTCGTCGCCGGCCACCATGCCGATGGCCTGCGTTCTCTCGAGTCGGTCCGCCGGTTCGACCCCGACGCGGGAAAACGCTTCGGCGCCGTTCTCGACGGCCTGCAAGCCGTCGCGCTTTTCGGCCTCAATCGCCCCGACGAAGCGCGCCTCCATCTCGAGCACCTTCTCACTCAGCCGAATCTCCGCGCGGCAAATCTCCACGTCGTCGCCACCCGCCTCGTTGCCCTCGGCCATGCCTCCCACGCTCGGGCGCTCCTCGAACGCGCCGTGACGCTCGATCCCCTCAACCAGGCCGCGCTGACCGAACTCGTCCGTGTCGCCGCGCAGCAAAAACATTTCCGCGGCCTGCCGGCGCACGTCCGCCGCCTGATGGCGATGCGCAAGCCATCGCGCGAAGTGCTGATCGAAGTCGCCCGCGCGTGGGGCAGCGATTTGAATCTGCTCCATCCGGAGCAGGCCGCGCTGCTGGCCGAGCTCCGCGCAAACGCCGGCATATCCGCTGCCGTCGGCAACTGACGCGCCGGATTCAGTTCGGCGCGAGCACCGCCGCCAGCGTGTCGAGCAACCGCGCGTTTTGTTCGCGCGTGCCGACGCTCACTCGCAGCCACTCGGGCAAGCCATAAGGCTTGACCGGCCGTGTGATCAGGCCGCGGCGCTGCAGGGCATCGAACACCGCCACACCGTCGCCGACCTTCACGAGCAGAAAGTTACCCTCGCCGCGCACGTAATCCAGGCGGAGCTTTGCGAAGCCATCGCCCAGTTGCGTCAGACCCGCGCGGTTTTCGCGCCGGCAATGTTCGACGAACTCCACATCGTCCAGCGCCGCCACCGCCGCCGCGCTCGCGATTGCGCTCACGTTAAACGGCTGGCGCGCGCGCTGCACGATCGCGATCAACTCCTTCGGTGCATAGGCGTAGCCGACCCGCAGCGACGCGAGACCGTAGATTTTCGAAAACGTACGCAGGCAGATGATCTTCCTCCCCTCCGCCAGCAGCGGCCGCAGGTCCGGCGCCTTTTCGAGGTATTCCGCATAAGCTTCGTCAAACACGAGAATGACATGCGGCGGCAGTGCGCGCGCCAACTCGACGATTTCAGCCTCGGTATTCGTCGTGCCGATCGGATTCGCCGGACTCGCGAGAAAAACCAGCCGCGTGCGCGGCGTCACGGCGGCGGCCAGCGCCTTCAAATCCTGCTTTAATCCGGCCGCGAGCGGCACCTCGACCGGCGTCGCGCCAAACATCAGCGTCACGAGCTTGTAAACGACGAATGATGCCTGGTGCATCACGCATTCGACGCCGGGCGCGAGGAACGCGTGGCCGAGGAGCTCGATGATTTCATTCGAACCGTCGCCGATGACGAACTGATCCATGCCGAGATTCCACTTCTTCGCCAGCCGCTCACGCAGCAGGTAGTAGCCGCCGTCCGGATAGAGCTGCGCGTCCTGCAACGCGCGCATCGCCGCTGCGATCGCCTTGGGCGAGGAGCCGAGCGGATTCTCGTTCGACGCCAGCTTCACGATGCCGGCCGGGTCGAGGCCCAGTTCGCGCGCGACCTGATCGATCGGCTTGCCGGGCTCATAGACCGGCTGCGTAAGAATGCCCTTGTTGGCCAGCTCTGCGTAAGTCATGTCGGGTAACTCACCGCGCCGGCGGGCGCGGTTCAAACCTAAACATGTCTCCCTTCCGCGCGCTCCTGCGTCTGTTCGGCCTGCTGCTCGCGTTCGCCGCGCCCGCGGCATCGGCCGCGAGTTCGTTTGTCAGCGAGCGCGGCACGCTGCCCAGTGGCGTGACCTATCTCGCGCTGAAGCCGACGAATTGGGATCGTCATCGTCTGCTGCTCTATGCACCCGCGCAACGCGCCGAAGCGCAATCGGCGGACGCCCCGCTCGACTATGCCCAGCCGCTCGTGCGCACGCTGTTGAGCGAAGGCTGGCTCGTCGCCACTGCCGCTTACCGCCGCAGCGGCGTCGTTTTGAAAGATAGCATGGAAGACCTCGAGCAACTGCGCGCACAACTCGCCGCCACGCACGGTCAACCCGATCGCGTTTACGTGCTCGGCGAGAGTCTCGGAGCCGCGATTGCCGTGCGCATGATGGAAAATTATCCCGACGACTACGCCGGCGCGCTCGCCGTCGGCGGTGCGTTCGATCTGCAGGAGCCGGCGCCGACGATCGGCGTCGCCTTCTCCCCGCAACGTCCGTTGCTCCTGTTGCCCAACCGATCCGAAAGCGACGCGCCCAACGCCTATGTCAAAGCGGCTGCGCGCGCGCTCGTGCCGCCCGTGCTCTGGCACATCGCCCGCGATGGTCGGGCAAATACCAACGCAGCCGAAAAACTCGCCGCCCTCGCCGCGCTGGTGAGCTGGGCGGAGGATGGCACCCGCCCACCGCAGAATTTCGACGCCACCGCGCCGCCGCCCATGCGCGACTCGGTGGTCGAATTTTCCGCGGATCGCACCGAGGCGGTCGGTGAGGTCCTCGGGCTCGACCCGCTGCGCGGCGACCTCACGCTGAATTTCCAGCCCGCCGATCTCGAGCAGCTCGGCATTGCGCGTGGCACGTTCTTCGCCGCGATCGTGAACCGCGCCGGCGGCGCGCGCACGCTGCGCGTGCTCTACGGCCAAAATCTCCGCCGAGCAAAGCCGGGCGACTGGATGGCACTGCCGGAAGCCGAAGGGTGGATGCTGTTCGCGGTCTTCCGCGGCAATGCGGCCGCCGTTTCCGGTCTCAGGGCGGGAGACAAGGTAACCCTGCGCCGCTTGCGCGACCAATAACCCGGCGCGGGCGTTTCAACCCGTCGATCGCGCCATGGCGCGACTCGGCACGAACACCCAGCGCATCCCCGCCGCCTGCGCTGCCTTCACGCCGGGGTCGGCGTCTTCGAAGACGAGACATTGCGTGGGTGGCACACCCATTTTGGCCGCGGCGAGCAGAAACATGTCCGGCGCCGGCTTGCCGTGCACCACATCCTCGGGCGTCACGATGATCGGAAACAAATCGAGCAAGCCCACCCGTTCCAACGTCTGGCGCACGATCGGCTTCGGCCCGCCCGACGCAACGCTGACCGGGAAATGTCTGGCAATGTGCCGCGCAAAATCGACCACCGGCGCGATCACCTGCAGCTCCCCCTGCAGCTCAAGAAAAATCTCCTCCTTCTCCACAAACACCCGGTCCGCATCGAGCGGGAGCGCGTAGTGCTGGCCGAGCAACTCCGCCACGCGCCGCGTCGGCACGCCGCCGAGCGAATAGAACAAGTCCTCGCTCAACTCCCCGCGCAAACCGGCACGCTGCATCGCGGCGTTCCACGCGCGGAAATGCAGTGGCATCGTGTCCACGAGCGTGCCGTCACAATCGAAAATGTAGCCGGCGAATTTTTCCGGAGGGAGGTCGAGCTTCATCGCAAAGGCTCAGCCAACCACGCGCCGTCGGTCGGGCAATCGCTTTTTGGAGCGGAAACTGACCTAACTCGTTCGTCGCCGAACCAGCCGCGACTTCGCCGCCAACAACGTGGTCGCCACCGACACGGCGGCGCGCGACCGCAAGAAAACCGCATGCGGCGGCCGAAGCCAGCCTTCCTGCGAACGCCCGCCCGCGTGACGCGCCGCGCCGTTGACGCTCCGGCGCGAACCGCGCCATCGTCTCGCATCATGGGCTCTCTCCTCGGAAAACGCGCACTTGTTACCGCCGGCGCGCAAGGTATCGGCCTCGCCATTTCCCGCCACCTGCTCGACGCGGGTTGCGCCGTGTTCGTGCATTATCGTTCGAGCGCCGACGCCGCGCACGCCCTCGTCGCAGAGCAAGCCGCGCTCGGACGCCGCTGCCGCGCCGCAAGCGCGGACCTCACGACGCCGCCCGGCGGCGACGAACTCGTGGCCGCCGCCGTCGGATTCCTCGGCGGGCTCGACATTCTGATCAACAACGCCGGTTCGCTCGTGGCGCGCCGCACTCTCGCGGAGGCCGACGACGCCTTCTGGACTGAAGTCCTCGCGCTCAACGTGGACAGCCTGCGACGCGTGACGCGCGCTGCCGCGCCGCACCTGATCGCCGCCGGTCAAAACGGCGGCGCGAGCGTCGTCAACCTCTCCTCCCTCGCCGGGCGCAAGGGAGGCCACGCTGGTTCACTCGCCTACTCCACCGCGAAAGGCGCGGTGCTCACATTCACGCGCTCGCTTGCGGGCGAACTCGGGCCGCACGGCGTGCGCGTCAACGCGCTCGCGCCCGGCTTGATCCTCGGCACGAGTTTCCACAACACGCACACGACGGCGGAATCAGCGCAGGCGACCGTCGCCGGCATCCCGCTCGGCCGCGCCGGCCACGCGAACGACATCGCGCGCGCCGCCACGTTTCTTGCGAGCGAATACGACGGATTCATCACCGGCGCGACGCTCGACATCAACGGCGGCGTTTACGCGTGCTGAGCGAAACCCGACACCTGGAGACAGCGCCCTCGCGGCGTTAGTGATTCTCTCGGGGCCAGGGCGCCCCGGCTCCAAAACAGATCAGCGTCGGCGGATGTTAACCGGGCCAGACGTCGCAGATCGCCGTTATTGGAAAACCCGCCCCGCACAGGCAGGGGGAGCCAGTCAAAGACTGGCTACTCCCTTCCCCTTTAGCGCCGTCCGCCGCGCGTGAGGCGGCTCTTCGGTTTTTCGGGCGCGACTTGCGGCATGCCGCCGCCGTCGAAGATGCCTGAGTAGGTGTAGTTGAAACCTTCGACTTTCTTCCACTCGATCGCCTGGCCGATGAAACGCTCGATGCTGCGCGCGTCGCGCCAGGTTTCCTCGGTGACGAGTGTGAAAGCGTCGCCGGTCTTCTGCGCACGGCCCGTGCGGCCGATGCGATGGACGTAGTCCTCGGGATTTTCCGGGACGTCGAAATTAATGACGTGCGACACATCGGCGATGTCGAGGCCGCGCGCGACGAGGTCGGTCGCGACGAGCACTTCGTATTTGCCGGACTTAAAACCCTTCAACGCGTCCATGCGCTCCTGTTGCGAGCGATCGGCGTGCATCACGGCGCACGTGTGCCCGGCGTGCACGAGGCGGTTCGCGACGTAGTCGGCGCCGCTCTTCGTGCGCGAGAAAATGATGACCGAGTGATACTGCGTCTGCTCGAGCAGATGCGCGAGGAGTTCGAATTTCTGCGCCTGCACGACCGGATAAAACGCGTGCGTAATCGTCTCGGCGGTCGAACGCTCGCGGCTGACCGAAATCTTAAACGGATCGCGCAACGCCCATGCCGCGAGCTGCTCGATCTCGGGCGGCAGCGTGGCGGTGAAGAACAGCGTCTGGCGGTTCTTCGGGACTTTCGCGACGATGCGCTTCACGTCGGGGAGAAAACCCATGTCGAGCATGCGATCGACTTCGTCGAGCACGAGAATATCGACGTGATCGAGGCGGATTTCACCCTGCTCCATGTAGTCGAGCAGGCGGCCCGGCGTCGCCGCGAGCACGTCGATGCCACGCGCCAGATCCTCGCGCTGCTTGCCATAACCGACACCGCCGTAAACCACCGTCACGCGCAGGTCGGTGAATTTCGAAAAGCTCTTGAACGCTTCCTCGACCTGCACGGCGAGTTCGCGCGTCGGTTCGAGGATGAGGCAGCGCAATTTGCCGCGACCTTCGAGTTTTTGCAGGATCGGCAGTGCGAATGCCGCGGTCTTGCCCGTGCCGGTCTGCGCGGAGCCGATGACGTCCTTGCCGGCGAGCACCTGCGGGATGGCCTGAGCCTGAATCGGGGTCGGGGTCTCGTAGCCCATTTCCTGCACGGCAAATGCGAGCCGATCGTTCAGTCCGAGCGCCGTGAACGCTGTATCCATCTTCGGCACCTCCGGCAATGGCTTCGCGGGTTCGTCCGCGCGGGCCGCGCGCGGCGCCGGACGCGGGCCGTCGCGGAAATCGCGCGGATCACGCGCCTCGCGCGAATCGCGACCGCCGCCATGACCGTGGCTCCCGCCACCCTGGCCGCGACCGCGACCGCGGGTCGAACGGTCGCCGCCGCTGCGTTCCGGCCTTTCGGCGCGCTCGCCGCCCGCTCGCGGCGTCCGTTCGCCGGGCCGGCCGCCGGGCGCCGGCGAAGGGGAATGGCCGCCGTGCGACTTCTTCTCGCCGCGCGGGTGCGCGGGCTTGCCGGCGCGCGGCGCGTGCGCGGGCTTGGACTCGGCCTTGGGGCCGGACTTGAACGACTGTTTGATCTTCGAGAGGAGCTTGCGGAGCATTGTAACGAGGTGCGCTTATCGCGAGCCCTCCGAGGCATTGCAACCCCGCAAACTCCCGCGCCATCGGGTGTCCCCCCCGAGAGCGGGGCCGGCTGGGGCCGGGTCAAAGCCCCGCCTTGATCCGGTCAAGGACCGCCATCGACATCGTCTCGTCACCGAAAACCCCCACCCGGATGGAGACGTGAGTGGTGTTCGGACCGATTTTCTTGAGGACGATTTCGACCCGCTTGTCCAAAGCCGTCCGCGCCAGGATCGCAGCATCGACCCCGCTCTTGCGTTCGCTGACCGGCGCAAACTCGAGTCCGCGGACGGCATTCTGCGACGCCTTGTAAACTTGATCGAGATTCTCCTCGAGATTGACCTCGAGCGCGCCACGAATCCAAGCGACGCCGGCTCCCGCCGCTCCGGCGGCGGCGACGGCGACACAGCCGGTCGAGGTGAAGACGGCAATGACGCCGAGCAAGAGCGCTGCCACGGCGACGCGCGCGCGCGCGAACGGAGAGACACGGATCGGAGCGGAGGGGTGGTTCATGCGGGGGGATGGTTTCCCGGACACTGACCGGTTCGCCCGGGTTTTGCTCCGCCAAAAAACTTTAAAACGGGTGCGTGGAATTCCGTTGGGTCACGACCTCCGTCAACACTCTGCGCAACTGGTCCAAGCCGTAGGGCTTCGGCAGGATGGCGCAAAATCCGTGTTGGCGGAAACTGCCGAGCACCGGATCCCGCGAATAGCCGCTCGAAACGATCGCCCGCACCTTCGGATCAAGCATGCGAAGTTTTTCGATCGCTTCGCGCCCGCCCATGCCACCGGGCACCGTCAAATCCATGACCACGACGTCGAACGGCATCCCGGATTTCCGCGCCTCGTCATAGACCCGCAAGGCCGCTCCCCCGTCCGGCACGCCGACGAAATCCGCCCCAAGGCGCCGGATGAACATCTCCGCCATCTCGCGGATCGGTTCCTCGTCATCCATGAACAACACCCGCGCCCGCAACGAGACCTCCACCGCGTGTTCGATGGCCGCCGGCGTTTCGGCGTGCTCCGCCGCCGGCAGCCAGAGGTGAAACGTCGTGCCTTCCCCGAGACGCGACTCGACCTCGATGTGGCCCTGATGCTTCCGCAAAATCGAATACACGGTCGCGAGACCGAGTCCGCTGCCTTGTTGCTTGGTCGTAAAATACGGGTCGAAAATCTTCGCCAGGTGCTCCGGGGCGATGCCGGTGCCGGTGTCGCTGACGGAAATCTTCACGTAATCCCCGGCATTGAGATTGCCGACCGTCTGAGCGGGGAGCGAAGCGTTGCCGGCACGGATGCGCACGAATCCGCCGTTCGGCATCGCCTGCACCGCGTTGATCACGAGATTCTGCACGACCTGCGCGAGCTGGCCCTTGTCGGCGTTGGCGGGCCAGAGATCCTCGGGCAGGTCGAGTTCGAGGCGCGACTTCGCGCCGTGCATGCCGAACTCCGCGGACTCGCGCAACAACTCCGGCAGCGCGATCGCCGCGCGCACGGGATCGCCTCCCTTGGCGAACGTGAGCAGCTGCTGCGTGAGATCACGCGCGCGGAGCGTCGCGCGCTTCGCGTCGTGCAGCATGCGTCGCACGGAGCTTTCGTGCGCGGTGTCCATTTCCGCCAGCGTCACGTTGCCGAGCACGACGGTGAGGATGTTGTTGAAATCGTGCGCAATGCCTCCGGCGAGAATGCCGACCGCCTCGAGCTTGGACGCGCGCATCAGCTCCGACTCCAGCCGGCGGCGCGCCGTGATGTCGGTGACGAATCCTTCGTAATAGAGCAGACGGCCATCCTCGTCGCGCACGGCGCGCGACGTCTCGGACACCCACAGCGTGTTGCCATGGCGATCGATAATGCGCGACTCGAAGTTCTCCACCTTGCCGTAGCGCTCGATGAGTTCGATGAACCGCACGTGTTCCTCTTCGTGCGCGTAGGCGATGCCGGAATTTTCCCGCTCGTTCCATGTGAGCATCTCGGCCGGCGTGTTGAAGCCATACATGCGCGCCATCGCGGGATTCACGGCGATGAACCGCCCGTCGGGAGTCGAGCGATAGACACCGCCGACGGCGTTCTCGAACAACTCGCGGTAACGCGCCTCGCTGTCGCGCAGCGCGCGTTCGGTCGCGAGCTTTGCCGTAATGTCAAAGGGCAGCGAGAGCACGCATGGCCGGCCGTTCATCACCAGGCCGTGCGTGAAGACCTCGACGATGAGGATTGTGCCGTCCTTGCAGCGATGCCGCCAGAGCCCCGCCGCGTGCGCGCCGGCCCGCGTGGGCGGGCTGGCACGGAAATCGTCCATCGCGCGCTGCAACCGCCCGGCCTCGTCCGGCGGACGCAATTCGAGGACGGTCATGGCCAGGAATTCCTCGCGGGAGAACCCGTAGCGCTGCACGGCCGCATCGTTGACCATCACGATGCGGAGCGACTCCGCATCGAAGATATACATCGGATTGGGCGTCGTCTCGAACAGGCTGCGGTAACGCTCCTCGCTCTCGTGCAACGCGCGTTCGGTCACCTTGATCTCCGTGATGTCGGTGAACACCAGCCGCACGTGACCGAAATCCGGTCGGCCGTCGATTTGGTCAACCGACCAGTTGACGAGCATGTGCACTTCGCGGCGGCCGTCGCGCGGGTGGTAGATCTTCTCCATCACGAGCGAGTCGCGCCCTTCCCAGATCGCAGCGACCTCGTCGGCAATCGTGCCGAGCGATTGCGGCGTCATGATTTCGCGCAGCCCGCGATTCATCTGCTCCGTGTCCGTGAAACCCGCGGTTTGCAGCGCGCAACGGTTGGCGAGGACGACGCGTTTCAGCCGAAACAATTCCTCGATCAACCCCGGCGTCGCTGCGAGATGCCGCCGCACGTCGGTCACCCCCGCGGCGCGAAACTCGTCCAGCCGCGCCGCGATGCCGGTGACGTCTTCCACGACGATCGGGGTGGGCGCGAGGTCGAAGATCTCGCGCTGGCGCCGTTCCGAGTTCTGCAATTCCGCCGTGCGCCGCTCGACCAGCCGTTGCAAGCGCCAGTTGGCCAGCAACGCGAGGAGCGCGAGTGCCAAGGTGCCGGCGCCGCCCCAAACCACCCAGCGCGGCAAGCCGCGCTCCGCACTGGACAACGCCACCGGTGCGATGAAGCCCTCGAATCGCGCCAGATCCTTCGCCAAGCCGAGCTGGACAAAAATCTCGCCGGCCCGGCGCCAGCGTTGCGGATTGACGTGGCCGAGTTCGAGCAAAGCCGCGTTGATCTGCCGCGCAGTCTGCCGCGCCTCGAAGCGCAACCGGTCGCGCGTCACCTTGGCGGGCAGATTTGGGTAGCGGCGAATGATGTAGTCGATCACCTCCTCCGGATGCTCGAGCGCGTATTGCCAGCCGCGGAGCACCGCGCGGCGCATCGCGGCAACGCGCTCCGGGTGTTGCGCCGCCTCGATTTCCGACGCGAACAGCGAATCGCCATAAAAATCCACCCCGTAGTCCTGCGGCCGGATCAGACGCACGGCGAAGCCGAGCTTTTCCATGTCGTAAGGAACATCCGTGATGAACACCACCTGCGCGTCGGCCGCTCCCGTCACGATTTCGTTCACCTCCCAATTGTCCTCGACGCGCACGACCGCCTCCGGCGGCACGCCCTCGGCCAGAAACATCGCGGCGATCTCCGGGTGCCGGCCGGACGTCGCGAGGCGTTTGCCCCGCAGGTCCTCGGGCGAGCGGATGTCGGACGCCTTCGGCACCATCAATCCGAGCAGCGAGTGTTGATAGATCGTCGAGACGAGCACGAGGCGCATGCCGTTCAACCGGTCGAGCAGATAGGTCGCCGAGCCCGTCCCGTAGTGCGCGCGGCCCTCATTGAGTTCCACGTTCGGCCGCCGCGCGAAACTGCCTTCGCGGAGTTCGACCTCCAGACCTTCCTCCGCAAAGTAGCCCTTGAACTGCGCGGCGTAGTAACCCGCGAATTCGAATTGGTGCGTGAACGACAACTGCAGCACCACGCGCCCGTCCTCTTGCGCCCCTGCAGCGACGGCCCCAGCGAGCGCGACGCCGCCGAGCGCAACCAGGCGCCGGAACGACCGCAGAATGGTGGTGACCGTCCGCTCCATTGGGGAATGAAAATCAACTCTCCCGCCCCCGGGGCTGTCGAGCCGCAAACCGCCCGCATCGCCGGCCTGTGGGCTCGCGCCCCGCGGCAAACTCCGCCTCACTTTCCGGCATGCCCCTCGTCCTCCGCTCCGCCACGCGCGCCGACGTGCCGCTCATCCTTCAATTCATCCGCGAGCTCGCCGATTACGAGAAACTCGCCCACGAGGTCGTCGCCACCGAAGAGAAGCTCGCCGCCACGCTTTTTCCGGCCACGGGCACCGCGGCCGCGCGTTGCGTGCTGGCGTTCGTCACTGACCAGCCCGCCGGTTTCGCTCTTTATTTTTTCAACTACTCCACCTTCCTCGCCCAACCCGGGCTCTACCTCGAAGACCTGTTCGTGAAACCGGAATTTCGCGGCCACGGCGTCGGCAAATCACTCCTGCTCCATCTCGCGAAGACCGCAAATGAACTCGGATGCGGTCGCATGGAGTGGTGGGTGCTCGACTGGAACAAACCCGCGATCGAATTCTACGAAAAACTCGGCGCTGTCCCGATGAACGAATGGACCGTCTTCCGGCTGACCGGCGCCGCGCTCGCGAAGTATGCCTGACGTTGGAATGACAGATTGCGGAAGGCGGATCTGACAACGGTTTGAGACAGTCGCCTGGATTTCCAACTAAACACAGAGAACGAGTTCGACCTGGCTCGGTCGCCTCTGGCATTCCGCAATCCGAAATCCCCAATCCGCAATTCGCATCATGAAGCTCTTCTGGATCGACGCCTTCGCCGCGCAACCGTTCACCGGCAATCCCGCCGGCGTTGTGCCGCTCGAATCGTGGCCGGACGACACCTTGATGCAGCAGATCGCGTTCGAAAACGGTCTGGCGGAGACGGCTTTCTTCGTGCGCACCGGCGACGAACGGTTTCACCTCCGTTGGTTCACGCCGGCGGTCGAAGTGGACCTCTGCGGTCATGCGACGCTCGCGACGGCGTTCGTCGTGTTCAGCGAACTCAGGCAAACCGGTGACCGCATCACGTTTGACTCGCGCAGCGGCCCGCTCGTCGTCACACGCCGGCCGGACGGTGCGCTCGAACTCGATTTTCCCGCCACGCCGCCCCGCGCCGAGTCTGACGCTGCCCTCCGCGCGCAAGTTGAGAGGTCTATCGGCCAGCCCCTGCAATGGCTCGGCCGCTCGCCGTTCGACCATTTCGCCGTCGTCGCGGACGCCGCTGCCGTCGCCGCGGTGGAGCCGGACATGCCAAAAATCGCCGCCCTCGGCGGTCGCGGCTTGATCGTCACCGCCGCCGGGGGACCCGCCGGCGTGGATTTCGTGTCCCGCTTCTTCGCCCCGCAAGCCGGCGTGCCCGAGGATCCGGTGACGGGCTCCGCGCATTGCGCCCTCGTGCCCTATTGGTCGGCGCAACTGGGCAAATCCGATTTGCAGGCGCGCCAGGTTTCCCGGCGCGGCGGCGATCTCGCGTGCGTTCTCGCCGGCGATCGTGTGCGCCTCGCCGGCCGCGCCGTCCTCTATCTGCGGGGCGAACTCGCCGATTGAGTTCGGGGCGGGAGCACGATTTCGTCCGAGAGCGCGTCCCAACGCAGGTTTCGCCCGTAACGCATCTCACCATGAACCGCTTCTTCCTCCTTTTCCTGGTCACCGCTGGCGCCGGCTTGGCCCAGCCCTCCGCTACGATGCGTCCCGAACTCCTCGCGACCGTCGAATCCAACGCTTCCTTCTCCTCCGACGAGGACCTCGCCCGCGGATCGGCCGTGCTCGGCCAAGTCGGCGTGCGGCAATACGGCGTGAGCGTCGCCGCCCGCCGCCCATGGAACGAATCGACCACCTTGATCTTCGGCGCCGCGGTAAATGTGCACGATCTCGAATTGAGCAGCCCGCTGTTGCCGCTTCCCGAAGATCTCAGCGAGTTCTCGCTCAACCTCGGGGTGCAACGCCGGTTCGACGCACGCTGGAGTGGCGCGGCTTACCTGCGCCCCGGCTTCTATGGCGACTTCGAGGAGGGCCTGAGCAGCGACAGCTTCAACGCGCCGCTGCTCGTGATGGCGATGTTCGCGCAATCGAGAGAGCTCGTCTGGAGCTTCGGCCTGAACGTGAACGGATTCTCCGATAACCCCGTGCTGCCGATCGCGGGCGTGCGCTGGCAATTCGCGCCCCAGTGGCTGTTCAGCGTCGGCTTTCCGCGCACCGGCTTCGCCTACGAACTCAACGATCGGCTGACGCTCCGCGCGGGCGCGAGTTTTTCGGGCGGCAGCTTTCGTCTCTCGCGCAATCTCGGCGTGCCCGCGCCGGGAATCGCGCGACTCTCGCGGACATTCCTGGATTTTCGCGAAGTGCGCGTCGGCGTCGGCGCCGATTACGCGTTCACCGAGCAGACGTCGCTGTCGCTCGATGTCGGCGCGGTCACCGATCGAAAGTTCGACTACTTCGACAAGAACTACCGCCTCGACGGCGACGGCGGCCTGTTCGTCGCGCTGGCGCTCAAGGGCTCGTTCTGAGGCGTTGATCGAAGACTCTTAGCCGAACGGCTAAGACGCGGTTTCCCCCGTCCGCTCCCGGCGTGCGCCCGTGCCGCGCCGCGCCCTCTCCCACGCGCTTCCCTCGGAAAGGCGCAGTTTTCGTTGAATGGAATTCAACGGCGACCTGAGTAATTGTCATGGTCACAGTGCTTGTTTCGAGAATCTGTGCTGGTATCAATCCCCACGCGCTGCCGCTACTGCGCCGGGCCATTTTCGCGTATCGTCTGCGGCCTTCGCTTCCACGCCATGATCCAGACCGTCATTACCCCCAAGCCGCTTTCCCTCGCGAAAGCCGCCGCGCGCCCGCTCTACGCGGAGCTCGCTGACTCGCTCCAAAACCTCATCGAACAGGGCACGCTGCGCCCAGGTCATCGCGTGCCTTCGGTCCGCATCATGTCGCGTCAACGCGATGTCTCGATCGCGACGGTGTTGCAGGCCTACACGGTGCTGGAAAACCGCGGCTACCTCGAGGCGCGCCCGCAATCCGGCTACTACGTTCGCCCGCGCGCACTGACCAGCGCGCCTGAGCCGCGCATGGCGAAACCGATGTGTAAACCGGCCTTCGTCGGTGTGAACGATCTCACGGCCGACGTCATGGAAGTCGCGCTCAACCCGGACTACGTGCCGTTCGGCAGCGCTTGTCCGCACCACTCGCTTTTTCCGACAAAGAAACTCGCGCGCATGCTCGGCAGTGTCGCGCGCCGTGATCCGTCGCTCATCGGCCGCCCGGGCATGAACTGGGGCTACGAGCCGCTCACGCGCGAGATCGCCCGCCGCTATTTGCAAGCCGGTGTGCCGATCGCGCACGACGAAATGGTCGTCACCTCCGGCGCCACCGAGGCGCTCAATCTTTGCCTCCGCGCCGTCACTAAACCCGGTGACACCGTCGCGATCGAGACGCCCGCCTACTTTGGTTTTCTGGAAATCATCCAGGCGCTCAACCTCCGCGCGCTCGAGATCCCGACCTGCTCGCGCCAAGGCATGTGCTTCGACGCGCTGCAGGACGCGTTGAAGAACAACGACGTGAAAGTCGTGATGCTGATGCCGAATTTCCACAACCCGCTCGGCTCGCTCATGCCGGACGAAAAAAAGCAGCGCCTCTACGAACTGCTCTCGGCCCACGACGTGCCGATCATCGAAGATGACATCTACGGCGACACGCATTTCGGCGACGTGCGCCCGAAGCCGCTGAAGGCCTGGGACCGCGATGGCCGCGTGATGCTCTGCTCCTCTTTCGGCAAGACGCTCGCGCCCGGCTTCCACGTCGGCTGGACCGCGCCGGGGCGCTACCTCGAGCGCATCCGCCGCCTGAAATTCATCAACACGATGGGCACGCCGCGCATCCTGCAGAAGACGATCGCGGAATTCCTGCGCGACGGCGGCTACGACCACCATCTCCGCTCGCTGCGCCGCGCCTATCGCGAGCACCTGCACTCGTTCCTGCAGGGCATGCAGCGTCACTTCCCCGACGGCACGCGCTACAGCCGTCCGCAAGGCGGCAATTACATCTGGGTCGAGTTCCCCGTAAAGGTGGACACGCTGCGCCTCCGCAAGGACGCGTTGAAACACAAGATCAACACCGCCCCCGGCTCGCTCTTCTCCGCCGTGAAAGACCGTTACCGCAACTGCCTCCGCATGAGCTGCAGCCAGCCCTGGTCCGACGAGATGGACGCCGCGCTCAAAACGCTTGGCGACCTCGTGAAGCAGCAACTCTGACTCCGTCATTCTCGTAAGCTTCGGCGTTCTCTCCGAATCGAACGACGAGAGAACGATTACGATCAAGATCAAGAGAACGAGACCGGCACCAAAAGCCCCGCCCGATTTCCGCCCTTTCCTCTGCTTGGTGGGAGGGGCTTTAAGCCCCGACGTTCAACTCGCGAATCCTCAGTCGGGCATAAAGCCCCTCCCATCACTCGGCCGACGGTTTCAACTTCCGCTTTTCCGTCCTGCAGCATTTCAGCCC
The DNA here is from genome assembly GCA_013821985.1 of Opitutus sp. Classification (GTDB taxonomy): domain Bacteria; phylum Verrucomicrobiota; class Verrucomicrobiia; order Opitutales; family Opitutaceae; genus Didemnitutus. The sequence goes on along the minus strand of PNJQ01000012.1, from coordinate 4,993 downwards.
TTCAGTCCTTCAGCCTTTCTCCTCAATGCGCCGCAACACCGCCATTCTCCTCTTCGACGACGTCGAGGTCCTCGACTTCGCCGGACCCTTTGAAGTGTTCTCCGTCACCGACGAGATGGCGGCGCACACGCTCTTCAATGTCTACACCGTCGCGGAAAAACCCGGCACCATTCTCGCGCGCAACGGGCTCAAGATCGTTCCCGACCACACGCTCGAAAGCGCACCCGCCGCGAACGTGCTCGTCATCCCCGGCGGTTACGGCACGCGCGCGCTGCTCAAGAAACCGTCGCTTGTCGAGTGGGTGCGCCGGCAAGCGAAAGGCGCCGAGGTCATCGTCTCCGTCTGCACCGGCGCGCTCGTCCTGGCGCAAGCCGGATTGCTCGACGGGCTCGATGTCACGACGCACCGCGAAAATCTCGACGAACTCGCCCGCCTCGCACCCAGCGCGCGCGTCCATGGCAACCGACGTTTTCACGACAACGGCCGCATTTTGACCGCCGCAGGAATTTCCGCCGGCATCGACGTGTCGCTGCACGTCGTCGCGCGCCTCCACGGCGACGCGGCCGCCACCCGAACCGCGCAATACATGGAATACCACTGGCGCAACGACGCCGGCGCCCAGCGCTAAGCTCCGACTCGTAATCGTAATCGTTCTCTCCCTCGGCGACCCCGAGAGAACCAATAAAGTTAAGAGAACGAGAACGATCCCCTTCCAACTCTCGCGCTCTCAACTCTCAGCTCTCAATTTCTTCGTGTCCGCCCAACTTTCCTCCGCTCCCCGCGGCCAATTGATCGCAGCCTTCGCCGCGGTTTATGTTGTCTGGGGTTCAACCTACCTCGCGATCCGCGTCGCGGTGGAGACCATCCCGCCCTTCTTCATGGCCGCGACGCGCTTCGCCGTCTCGGGCGCGCTGCTCTACGGGTTTCTTTGGTTCACGAAAAAAATCCGGCCCACGAAGAAGCAGTGGCGCGACAACACCATCGTCGGTGGTTTTCTCATGCTCGGCGGCAACGGCCTCGTGTGCTGGGCCGAGCAAACTGTGCCGTCCGGCATCGCGACGTTGCTCGTGTCCGCCGGCCCGCTCGCGGTGGTCTTGCTCGACTGGGCGATCCACGCCGCCGACCCCGCGAAGAAGCGCGGCTCGCGCCCGACACTGCCGATCTGGATCGGACTCGCGCTCGGCTTCGCCGGTCTCGCGCTCCTCGTCGGCCCCGACGTTGCACACGGCACCGGCGGACTTACTTTCTTAACCGTCGGCGCGCTCATCGCCGCCACGTGGCTCTGGAGCGCGGGTTCACTCTACGGCCGCTATTCGACCGAGCCCGCGGAGCCATTCACCGCGTCTGCGATTCAGATGGTCACTGGCAGCGCATGGCTCTTCGCGGCCAGTCTGCTGGCGGGTGAGCCCTCGACGCTCACGCTCGCCGCGTTCACACCGAAGGCCGTCGGCGCGTGGGTTTATCTTACGCTCGTCGGTTCGCTGGTGGGTTTCACCGCGTTCGTGTGGCTGATGAAGCACAGCACACCCGCGAAGGTTTACACCTACACCTACGTGAACCCGATCGTCGCCGTTTTCCTCGGCTGGCTCATCCTCGATGAACACGTCGATTCCCGGATCTTCGTCGCCGCGAGCATCATCATCGCTGGCGTGGCGATCATCACGATTTCCAAGGTGAAGAAACCCGCCGTGACGGTGACCGAGTCCGCCACCCTCCGCGCCAGCGATTCGCCCGCCGCCGCGTCCGCGAAAACCTAACCCGCCGAGCGAACCGGCTCTTCACTCGCCCGTCGCGCCGCCATTAACCACGGCCCGCATGCCACGCACTCGTCGCGCGCGCATCCGCCAGACGCCACCTAAGCGACGCCCCCCTATCGCGACTTTGTCACCTATTAGATGACAAAAATGTCCGCCCCTCACTCACGCCCAGAATCAAAAGTCACCAAATAGATGACTTTGACAGGGAGAGTCTCCGCCATGAATTTGTCATCTTCAGATTCGATTCGATCGCCTCGTTTTTTCCACGTCGAGACCGACGCTGACTTCGCCGCGGCGTTTCCGGTGATCGTGCAACTGCGGCCGCACCTGACGCTGGAGACCTTTCGCGAACGCGTGCGCCGCCAATGGCAGGAAGGCTACCGCCTCGCCGCGCTCGAAGCCGACGGTCGCGTCCGGTCGCTCGCGGGTTACCGCATCCAGCATTTTCTCTGGGCCGATCGGCTGCTCTACATCGACGATCTCATCACCGACGCGGACAGCCGCTCGCGCCAATTCGGCGAACAGCTTTTCCTGCACGTGAAGGAGATCGCGATCGCCGCGGGCTGCACGGACCTGCACCTCGACTCAGGCACGCATCGCGTCGAGGCGCACCGCTTCTATTTCCGCCAAAGGATGGTGATCGATAACTTCCACTTCGCCCTGAAGCTCACGCCGGCGGCGCCGTGACGGGCGTCGCGCGCGCTGCTGCTTCGTCGCGCTGCGCGGCTTCGCGCGCGAGCCGTCGTTCCCAATACCACGTGTAGAACACCGGCACGGAGAACAGCGACACGATGTCGAAGATCATGCCGCCCACGACCGGGAGCACCATCGGCACCATCAGCTCCGCGCCGCGGCCGGTCGCCCAGAGCACCGGGATGAGCGAGAGCAGCGTGGTGGCATTGGTCATGATCGCCGGCCGGCGGCGGCGCAGACCGGCGAGGAACACGCGGCGGTTTACTTCGTCGAGCGTGCCGGGATGCGTCTTGAACTGTTCCTGGATATAACTGCCAAGCAGAATGCCGTCATTGAACATCACGCCGAGCAACACGAGGAAGCCCACGACGACTGCCGTCGTCATCTCCGCGCCCCACAGCCACACGAGAAAAAATCCTCCGGCCGTCGTCACCGTGGCGTTCGCCAGAATAATGATCGCCGTAACCAGCCACGAGCGCGTGCCGACATAGATCAGCACAATCATGACCACCATCGAGACCGCGATAATGCCGCGCAGCGTCCGGTCGGCTTTGATCTTCTGCTCGTAACGGCCAACCCAGCGGTAGGTCGCGCCCGCGGGCAACGTCAACTGGCCGGCGGCGAGAGCTTCGCGCAGACGCGCGTCGGCATCGCGCACGACCTCGACCTCCCCACGGTCGCGGACGTTAAGCATGATGTATTGCGTGCGCTTGCCGCCCTCGGAGCGGATCGCCATCGGCCCGATCGTGTAAGTGAGGCCCGCCTCGCTCGGTCGCGTGGCGCTGACGCGCATCACGCCGGCCGCGATCGACCGATGCAGTTGCGCGGGCAGCTCGTCGCCCGCCGCAACGGTGATTTCCGCGCGGCGCTCGGAGAGAATCGTAAAATTGCGCTGATCCGCCAACGGCAGACTCGCGCTCAACTCCGCCGCAGTCGGCGCGTCGTCCCCGAGTTCGAGCACATGCACCCGCGGAATCGCCAATAAGTTGGTCAACGGCACGGCACCGTGTTCGGCGTTGGCGGGAATCTGCAGTTGCAGCAGCTCGTCCGCGTCGTCGCGGCGCTCGCGGGCATACCGGATGCGCACCGGATAGCGCAGCGCGCCTTCGACCGAATACGTCAGCGCCATGCCGCCGAACGCTGTTTCGACGGAGCGCATCACCTGTTCGTTGCTCAGGCCGAAACGCGCGAGCTTCGCCGGATCAAGCCGGATCTCGGCGTAAGGCTTGCCGCCTTCGCGTTGCATCTGCACATCGACCGCGCCAGGCGTCGGAGCGATGATTTTTTCCGCGGCCTCGGCGAAGCGCTCAAGTTCCTCGCTGTCATCGCCGAGAACCTGCAGAGCAATCAAGCTGCGAATGCCGGTCGAAAGCATCACGACGCGGGTCTCGATCGGTTGCAGCCAGCTCGGCGCAACACCGGGGATGTCGGAAATCGCCGCGAGCGCCGCGCGGACTTCGGCGAGCGTGCGCGGGCGTTTTTCCATCGTGCCGTCGGCACGCGGGATCTCGTGCACGGGCCATTCCGCGTAAGGTTTGAGCAACACCACCGTTTCGATCATTCCAAGCGGCGCCGGATCGAGTGCGGTTTCAGCGCGGCCCATCTTGCCCATGACGCTGGCGACTTCCGGGATCGATTCGATCTGCCGGTTTTGCGAGAGCATGATGCGCTGCGTCTCGCCCAGTCCGCCGCTGGCGGGAATCGATGGCATGAACAGCAGACTGCCTTCGTCGAGCGGCGGCAGGAAACTCGAGCCGACGCCGGGAAACGCCTTCGTCATCGCCTGGTCGAGCGTCGTGCGTGAGATGTCGGCGCCCACCGCCGCGAACGCCTGCCGCAGCGGCCAGCTCACGGTCTTCCAACCCGCGCCGAGCAGATAGCCGCCGAGGGCGAGCGTGCCGATCGCGAGCGTGAACACCACCTTGTGCCGCAGGATGCGCGTGTAGGCCCATTCGTAGGCAACGTGGATGCCGTGACTCATCGGATTCTCCTCGTAGTTCACCAGCCGCTCCCGTCCGATGCGCCACACCGCCGAGCCGACCAGCGCCGCGAACAACGGCGCGAAGATCCAACCGGGCACCGTGATCGCCCAACGTCCGTATTCCATCGGCATCGTCCAACCGTCGCGGAAAAACCACCCGAACGCCGTGCCCGCCGCGATGCCGGCCAGCGCCAGCAGCACCGGCTTGCGCACGTGCCAGGGCGGCAGCAAAAGGCGGCACAACACCGGCACGAGCAGCGTGCCGAATAGGACGGCGCCGCTGATCGCGAGCGATTTCGTCAGCGCGAGCGGTTCGAAGAGCCGCCCGGCTTGATCGGTGAGCGCGAAAATGGGCAAAAAGCCGATGACGGTTGTCGCCGCCGAAGTGAGCAGCGGCCGCGCGACTTCCTGCGCGGCGCGCACGACCGTGTCCGTGATCTCCTCGTTGAACGGCGAAGTCGGCATCGCCCGGCCCTCCCGTTTGCACTTCTCCTGCAGGTCCACGAGGTGCTGCGTGATGTTTTCGGTCATGATGATCCCGAAATCCACCATCACGCCGATC
>PNJQ01000011.1 GCA_013821985.1 Opitutus sp. | reverse complement strand
TCCGCTCGAGGCGATGAAGCCGTGGAATCCGAAAGGTATCGAGGGTGTGCATCGTTTCCTCCGGAAATTCTGGCGCGAATGCATCGATGAAACCGGCGCGCTCAGTTCGCGCGTCAGCGCCAGCGCGACGTTGACCGCGGAAACCGACAAACTCCTGCACGAAACGATCAAGAAAGTCGGCGAGGACATCGAAGGCCTGCGCTTCAACACCGCGATTTCGCAGATGATGATTTTGTTGAACGCGCTGATGAAGGAACCCGCCCTTCCGCGCAGCTCGGTCGTCGCCTTCACGCAATTGCTCGCACCGCTCGCGCCGCACTTGGCGGAGGAACTCTGGGTGCGCTTGGGCGAAACCGGCTCGGTCATGTCCGCGGCGTGGCCAAATTACGATCCCGCCAAACTCGTCGCCTCGACCATCACGATCGTTTTTCAAGTCAACGGAAAGCACCGCGGCGACGCACAGGTGCCGGCCGGTGCGACTGAGGCGGATCTGGTTCAGATCGCTCAGGACCATCCGAAGGTGTCCCCCCACTTGGCCGGAAAACCGCTCAAGCGCACGATTTACGTCAAAGGCAAGCTGCTGAACTTGCTTGTGGGTTAATCGGTTAGGACGGAAGATTTGTTCGGTTTAGGGCTTGAAATAGGGTTAATCCCCTACTTCACTGCGGCCGTTGCGGGAATCTTCCTTCCGCGCGGAGTCTTCTACATGAACTCAAATTCCCGGATCGTCCTCCTCATCACGGCCCTCGCGGTCGCGCTGGTGCCGTCCAGTTTTGCGCAACGCCAGCTGGGCAAAAAGAAGGGGCCGACGAGCAAATTGTATCTCGCCGAAACCGTCGGCCAAGGGGAAATCACGAATGAGGGGCGCACCTATTCACCCAAGCAGGCCACAGCGTTTGATGCGCCGGGCACCGTCATCCAAACCAAAGCCGATTCGCATCAGGCGTTCGTTTATTCCAACGGCACGGGGATGTTCGTCGATGCCGACACTCGCATCGAAGTGGATCGGTTTGTCCAGGAGCCATTCCGCCCTGATCGCAACACCAGCACCGAGACGGAGCCGTCCATTTCGCAAAGCGATGTATTCGTCGCGCGGGGACAAGTCGGCATCTGCACGGGAGCGATGGTTTCGGGCAGCACGATGAACTATTCCACGCCGCACGCCGCGGTGAACATCCGCGGCGGCAAGCTCTCGATCAAGACCGATGGCGATGCCACCACCGTCTATCTGCTCGAAGGCGATGCCACCGTGCGCACCGGCTCCAAGGACGTCGGTGGCGCCCTGCTCCGGCCGGGCGAGCAGGCGACCATCCGGCCGGGTCCGCCGGGCCAGCCACCCAGCGTCACCGTCGGTCCGATTGACCGCACCACGGCGCAAAATCTCGATGACAAGGTCAACGTCGCCTGCAACGCCAAGAAATCCGTGTCGTTCGAAGCGATCGAGAAAAAAGCCGAAAGCGGCGGCCTCGCGGAGTCGGAAAAGGAACCGGCCGTCAATCCCGACGGCACGCCCGCGGAATCGACCGCTCCCGGCGCCGGAACGGCTTTCAATCCCGGCGTTGACGATTCCGAGCAGGAAATCGTCGTGACCCCCACGACGCCCACGGCGCCACCGACCAACATCATCGTCAGCCCGGACCGCATCGGTCCCGGCGAATAAACGCGCTCCCGCATTGTTTTCCCGCTCCGCTCAATCGCTCGTCGGACTCCTGGTCCTCGCTCTGCTGTTTTCCCAGCAGAGCGTTTTCGCGTTGTTGAACATCGATGGCACGCGCAACCAGGTCTTCGTCTTCGGCACCGCGAGCTATTCCTACGACTCGAACGTCTTTGCGCAGACGGGCGGCGAAGGCGATTCGATCTTCGGCGCCTCCGTTGGCGTCGAGGTGAAGCGTCGCGCGGGCATCATTGCGGTGAACGGCCGCGCGGTGCTCGATTACCAGAAGTTCAGCAAGTTCAGCGACCAGACCTCCTGGAACCCGACGTTTTACCTCGAGTTGAACAAGACCACGGGTCGCACGACCGGCGCGCTCACGATCAACGCGTTTCGCTCCTCGCGCGCCGACAGCGCCGTGAATCTCCGCACGCAGTCTTGGAACTTCCCGCTCGGCCTCAGCCTGAAATACCCGGTGAACGACAAGCTCTACGTCACCACGCAAACCGGTTACCTCAAGCGCTCCTACGTCGATACGGTCGGTCTGCTGAGCAACACGGACTATTCCCAAGCGGTTGACCTGTTCTACGTCTTCACCAGCAAGCTCGACTTGGTCGGAGGCTACCGGATCCGCGTCGGCACGACCGAGCTTGGCACGACAACCGACCACGCATTTTCCGTCGGCGCAACCAACGGCCTGCTCCCGAAGGTCAACGGCACTGTCCGCTTCGGCTACCAAGTGCGCGAGAGCGACGTGACCGGCGACACCTACGGTCAGTTCACCTCGACCGCCGCGCTCACTTGGAACGCCACACGCAACTTCACGATGAACGCCGCGGTCTCCCGCGATTTTTCGACCACCGCGGTCGGCGGATCGGTCGATACGTTTTCGGCAATCGCTCGCGGCATCTACGTCTTCACCCGCCGCTACAGCGCGGAGGCCGGCGTGGGCTACGGCCGCAACAAATTCGTCAGCGGCACGCCGCGTCAGGACGATTTCTTCAGCTGGGATGTCGGTGGAACTTTCCGGTGGAGTGAGCGCTTCCAGCTTTCCGGCACCTACACCTCGTTGACCAACTGGTCCACCGTCTCGATCTCCGATTTCACGCGCACCGGTTATTCGTTCAACGTTTCCAGCCGCTTCTAAACTTCTCATGAGTTCCCGCGTTCTCCTCTTCGCCCTGCTGTGCTCCCTCCTGAGTGCGCCGGCTTTCGCGCAAAGCGGCAACCCCGCCGACGCGAAGAAATCCTACGTCCACAAGCTCCAGCTCGCCGACCGCGTCCGCGTGGCGATTTATCAGGAGGACGACCTCACCACCGTCGCCCGCATCGATGCTCGCGGCATGGTCAACCTGCCGCTCGTCCAGGAAGTTGCCATCGGCGGCATGACCGTGCCCGAAGCGCAGGACATCATTCAATCGCGCTATCGCGAGGGCCGCTTCCTGCGCTCCCCGCAGGTGACGGTGAGCGTCGAGGAATACGCTCCGCGTGAAGTCTCAATCCAAGGCCAGATCCGCAGCCCCGGTCGTTATTCGCTACCAACCGAATCGACCTTCACCGTCGTCGAACTCGTCACCAAGGCCGGCGGCCTCACCGACATCGGCAAGGGCTCTGCCGTCGTCATCACGCGCGTGATGCCCGACGGTTCCAAGCAGGTTTTCACCGTGGACGTCGATAGCGTCATCAAGGGCAAAAAGGGCAGCGGCAAAATGGACGACAACACGCTCCTCCTCCTGCCCGGCGACATTGTTTACGTCCCCGAGCGTTTGATCTAATTTTTCATGTCCTCTCCCGTCGCCGCACCCCCATCGTCCAAGCAGCCGTCGTCTCTCCACGGCAACGAGGAGCACGTCGTCGAGCGTCGCACGCTGCGTGATTACTACGTGATCTTGCGGGAGCGCCTGTGGATTGCATTGCCCGTCGCACTGCTGGTCGCCCTTTCCGTCGGCTACTACCAGGCACAGGAAACTCCCATGTATAGCGCGACGGCCACGATGCAGTTTGAGCGTCCTGAGCGCGTCGTGCTCAACGAACAGGTCGTGGACGCGTCGGTCCGTTCCGAAATCGATCTCAATACCTACAAGCAAATCCTCGAGAGCGGCCGCCTCCGCGCGATGGTCATTCAGACGCTGACACCCGAGGAAGTGAAAATCCTCCAGCGTCCCTACCTCAAGGACCTCGCGCCGGGCGCAACTCCTCCGGGCGTGAATTCGCTCGTCGGCGGCGTCTCCGTGCTCTCGATCCGCAACAGCTTCCTCATCTCCGTCACGGTCACGAATCGCGACCCCGAAGGCGCCTCGCTCCTGGCCAATAAATACACCGGGCAGTTCATGCGCTACCTGATCGAAAACGTCGGCGGCAAAAATGAGTTCGCCGTCGATTACCTCCGCAGCCGCGCCGAGGAACTCCGCCGCGAATCCGAAGCCGCCGAGACGCGCCTGCAGGACTACAAACGCAGGAACAACCTCGTTTCCCTCTCGAACAGTGTCGATATCGTCGCCGACCGCCTTCGTTCCATCAACGGCGCGCTGACCCAGGCCCGCATCGAGCGTCTCAACTACGACGTCCTCCTCAAGCAGATCGACCGGATCAAGGCCGAGGGCGGCAATCTTCTCGAAGTCTCCTACATCGCGGGCTACGGCCCGATCCCGAGCCTCAAGACGCAGCTCGCCGAGTTGAACAAGCAACATTCGATCTACAGCGAACGCTACCTCGAGCGGCATCCCAAGATGATCGATATCGCCAACGCGATCGACGTCGTCACGCAGCAGATCCAGCGCAACATCGAACAATCCATCGCGGACCTGCGGACGCAATTTTCGAAGGCGGCCGACTCCGAAGCCTCCTTCGAGCGCGAATACAAGTCCGCCGAAAACGAGCAGCTTCGACTCGGCGAACTCTCCGTCGAATTCAAGAGCCTCGAAAATCAGGCGCAGGTCGCGAAGACCAACTACATCCAGATTCTCGACCGCCTGAACCAGACGACGACATCGAAGAATCTCGAGAACATCCCGGTCAAGCCCCTCGACCCCGCTTCGACTCCCGGCGCACCCTACACGCCGAACATGCGAAACATCGTTCGCACCTGCGTGACGCTGGGCGTGTTCGTGTTCGCGGTCGTCGCGATCGGCCTGAGCTTCCTCGACGACCGCGTGAAGAGCGCGTGGGACGTCGAAGGCTTCATCGGCGCCAACCTTCTCGGCATCATTCCCGAACTCGCCGACGTCCCGGACACGGAGAAACACACGCTCGTCACGAGCAACAAAACCTCGCCCGGTTCCGAGGCCTTTCTCTCCGTCTATAGTTCGGTGAAGATCCAGTCGAAACTCGATTTCCCGAAGTCGATCCTCGTCACCTCCACCATCCCAGGCGAAGGCAAGACGATGATCAGCTGCAATCTCGCGGCCTCGTTCGCCCGCCACGGCAAACGCGTGCTGCTCATCGATTGCGACATGCGCCGCCCGATGCTGCACCGCCATTTCAAGCTTACGAACGAACTCGGCCTGATCGCTTGGTTCGAGGCTGGCGCAAAGATCCCCGACGACCCCATCGGCGATCCGGCTCTCGGCATCACCAAGGTGGACGAGAATCTCTACCTGCTCCGCTCCGGCGGCCGCTCGAAGAGCCCGACCGAGTTGCTCGAAAATCCGATCTTCGGCCAGTTCCTCTCGTCGCTGAAGCACCACTTTGATCTCGTCGTCGTTGACTCGCCGCCGATGGGCGCCGTCACCGACGCGCTGCTCATCTCGAGCAACACCGACGAAATCATCTACGTCTGCCGCTTCAATCGCGCCTACCGGAAGCACATCCGGCTCTACATCAAAAATCTTCGGGACAGCAAAAACGAGCTGCTCGGCGTCGTGCTCAACGGACTCTCCCCGCGCCGCATCGAGTATTATTCGAACTACCGCTACTACCGGAGTTACAAAAAATACTACGGCGCTCAGTCCTGAACGCGCGGTTTCCCGGTGTTCGTTTGCAGGAGCCTGCTTGCCGGCGACAAAAAACGTTCGTCGCCCTGCAATGTCCGAATCGCCGGCAAGGCGACTCCTCCCAAACACTCGCCGAACATGCGATGCCCGAGCCGCGCCGCCCCGCGCGGCTTTTTTGTTTCCGCCGCGGCCGAATTCGACTTCATGGACGCCAGCTTGGCCCCACCGCTCTCCGCCTTTCTCCCGCCTGACTACGATCCGCAGCGTCCTGTCGCGCTGATCGCCGGCCGCGGCAACTATCCGACGATCACCGCCACCGCGCTCCGTCGGGTCGGCGTGCCCGTGCGCCTCATCGCCCTCGAAGACGAAACCTCGGCCGAACTCATCGCCAGTTTTCCCGAAGCCGAACGCATGCAAATCAATGTCGGCCAGCTCGGTCACCTGTTGAGCGCCCTGAGGGATTTCAAGGCGGGTTACGCTCTGATGGCGGGCCAAGTGAAGCCGAAGAAGCTTTTTCACGGGCTGACACCCGACCTGAAAGCCGCGCAAATCCTCTTTCACCTCAAGCGCCGCAACGCGGAAACGATTTTCGGGGCGATCGCCGCCGAGATTGAAAAAATGGGCGTTCGCCTCCTCGATGCCCGGGCCTTCATCGACGACCAACTCGCCCACGCCGGACCGATGGTCGGCAGAAAAATCCCCGTTGACCGCGAATACCTCGAGCACGGCATTCACATCGCCCGCGAGATCGCGCGCCTCGACGTCGGACAAGGTTGCGTTGTGCGCAAAGGCACCGTGCTCGCCGTCGAAGCCTTCGAAGGCACCGACGAGATGCTCCGCCGCGCCGGCACATTCAAGACCGACGAAACGCTCTTCGTGAAGACGGTGAAGATCCACCAGGACTTCCGCTTCGACGTCCCTGTTTTCGGCCTGCGCACGCTCGAGACGATGCGCGAAGCCGGCCTGGGTGCCGCCGCGCTCGAAGCCGGCAAAGTCATCGTGCTTGAGAAGCCCGCCGTGCTCGCGCAGGCGAAGTCCTGGGGCATCTCGCTCTACGGGTTCTGAGTCGCCCCGCGCGACTTGCACTTTTCGGGACGCCACGCACATTCGGCCCAATGAAGGAAGACGTCATCGAGATCGCCACCAAGGGCCTCATGCCCACGGCCAATGGCTGTGCCGTCTTTCTCGGCAACGACGAGAAAACCTTCGTGATTTACGTCGATCCGGGCGTCGGCAGCGCGATTTCGATGACCATCAACGGCGTGAAAAAAGAACGTCCGCTCACGCACGATCTCATCGGCCACCTCTTTCTCGGTTTCGGCATCCAACTCGAACGCGTCATCATCAACGACGTCAACGAAGGCACTTACTTCGCCCGCGTGATTCTGCACATGCAGAACGAACTCGGCCGGAAAATCCTCGAACTCGACGCTCGCCCGAGCGACTCGATCGTCCTCGCGCTCCAGCAAAAGCGTCCGATCTACGTTTCGCGCCGCGTCTTCGACGTCGTCGAAGACATGACCGAGATTCTCGAGCGCGTCCTGAAGCAGCAAAAAGAAGAACCTCCCGCCGAGGAGGAACAGTAGATCCGGCTTGAGCCGGATCATTCTGGATTCGCTGCCGCCGCCAATCCCGCGCGACATGCCCGCCGCTCCCGTTCCCGTTTCCACTGTGTCTGCGCGGACGCTCCCCGCGCCCATCCGCCCGGGTCCGCTCACTGCGCTCGCGCCGATGCAGGACGTCACCGATCTGCCCTTCATGCGCGTCATCGCGCATTACGGCGCGCCGGACTATTTTTTCACTGAGTTCTTTCGCGTGCATGCGCAGTCGCGGCCGGAGAAGCACATCGTTCGCTCCCTCGTCGAAAACCAGACCGGCCGCCCCATCTTCGCCCAACTTATCGGTGAACAGATTCCGGACATGGTCCGCACCGTGCGCGACCTGCTGCAATATCCGCTCGCGGGCATCGACCTCAACATGGGTTGTCCCGCGCCGAAGATCTACAAGAAGAACGTCGGCGGCGGCCTCCTCCGCGACCCGGCCAAAATCGATTCGCTCCTCGGCGCGCTGCGCGACGCCGTGCCCGGCCTTTTCACCGTGAAGATGCGGATCGGTTTCGACTCGACGGAGAATTACGAGCGCGTCCTGCAACTCATCAATCAACACGGCGTGGACCTGCTCAGTGTCCACGGCCGCACGGTGAAGGAAGGCTACCGCAGCGAAGTGCATTACGATTTCATCGGCCACGCCGCACGCACGGTGCGCTGCCCCGTCTTGGCCAACGGCAATGTCGCCTCCGCCGCCGTCGCGCAAAGCGTCCTCACGCAAACCGGCGCCGCCGGCGTGATGATCGGCCGGCATGCGATCCGCAATCCGTGGATCTTCCGCCAGACGCGCGAGCACCTGGCGGACGAACCGGTGTTTGTTCCGACGCTCGCGGACGTGCGCGGCTACATCGAGCATCTCTACCGTGAGACGAAGCAGCCCGGCCTGCCGGAAGCTGTCCACGTCGCGAAGATGAAAAAATACCTCAACTTCGTCGGACAATCCGTCGATCCCGCCGGCGCATTCCTCTACGACATGCGGCGCGCGATGACCGAGGCCGAATTATTCGCGGTGTGTGACCGGCACTTGCTCGGCGAACCGACAAAACGTTTTGCCAGCGAGCCCTACCCTGGCGTGATCGCCCGCCCGAACTGCGAAACGCCGAACGAGAGCTGTTCGCTCGACACGATCACGGCCTGAAGTGACGCCGGTCTCCGAGCGGCGTCCACCAGGCGCACGCCGACACCGTGCTCACTCCGACCACGACTGCAACTCGACCAAGTTGCCTTCCGGATCGCGCACGTAAACCCACGTCACGCGCCGCGTGCCCGCCAGGGTCGTGACGATCGCGCCATGTTCGCTGCCACCGGCGTCCAGGACCGCCTGCTTGGCCGCCGCGACGTCCGGCACCACGAACGCAATGTGCCCGAACCCGGTGCGATTCGGCATGCCGGGGCCAAGCACGTCGTTTAGGGTGTAGGAAAAGATCTCGAGTGTCGGGCCGTTGTCGCCGCCCCCCGGCAACCGCAAATGCACGCCGCTCAGCGCAGCATTCTCGACGCCCGTGCCTTTTTCCAGTGCAGCACCGGACAATTCACGCGGCGTGCCCGTCGGCACGCAGCCGAACACATCTTCGTAGAATTTCGCCAGTCGCCGCCAATCCGCGGCGATCAAGTTGGTATGCCCGAATTTCGCAGCGAGCGACATTACTCGAGGCCGAGAACCTTGCGGCCCACCGGCGAAATCATCTGCGGTGCCCATTGCGGATCCCAAACGATGTGCACCGCTGCATGCTCCACCGTCGGCAGCGCCGCGATCTTGGCCCGCGCGTCCTCGGCGATGACCGGCCCCATGCCACAACCCGGAGCCGTGAGCGTCATTTTCACTTCGACGCGGTGGCCGTTTGTCGGCGTCGTCTCGATCGCCAAATCGTAAACGAGACCGAGATCGACAATGTTCACCGGAATCTCCGGATCGAAACACGTCTTCAATGTTTCCCAGACGGCTTCCTCGCTGAACTCTCCCGCTGTTCCGGGCGCATCCGCCAACGGGGCGGCCCGATAATCCTGCAGGGCCGTGGCGTGTTCGCGCGGGATCTGAAACAGTCCCTGCTCCGTCCGCACCGTAATGTTACCGCCGAGTGACTGCGTGATGAAAACGTTCAGCCCCGCCGGCAGCGTGACTTTGTCTCCTGCCGGAATCAAAGTGGCGGGCACATCGCGAAGAAGGGTCGAGTTCTGTTGCATCGTTGCGAAGATGCACGCGTCTCTGCGTCGCGCAATAGCGTCGTGGAACCGACGCCAGCCCGAGTTCGAGCGACCGGACCCGACCATCGCGCGGACCTCCCATCGGCGAACGAATTCGGGCTGCTGCGCCGGCAAGTCGCCGGTCAGAGACCGGCGCCACGCCCGCCCGAACCGGTCAGTTCAACGCCAGATCAAACGGCAGGCGCGCATAGACGCCCTTCGGGTCGTTGAACTCGCCGAGCGTCCGGATTTGCTGCGCCGCCTGCTGAAGAAACAATCCCACCGGACCGCTGACCGCCTGTTCGCGCTTTTTGCCCTCGAGCGCTTCGCTGAAAGTTTCGGCGAACATCTTTTTTCGCGGCAGCTCCACCACGCGGAACTTGTCGCCGAGATTCGCCTTCTGCGCGGCGTAGCTCACCGCGGCCGACAACCCGCCGAGTTCATCGACCAGCCCGAGTTTCAGCGCCGCGCTGCCGGACCACACGCGGCCTTGGGCGATTTCTCGCACCTGCGCGAGGTCGAGCTTGCGTGATTCCGCGACCTTGCCGGTGAACTCCTCGTAGATCCAATCGACCATCTTCTGGAACAGCGCCAGCTCCTCGGGCGTCTTGGGACGCACGACGGTCGCCGCATCGGCAAAATGCCCGGTCTTCACCGTGTCGAACGTCAGGCCGAGTTTCTCGTTGGTGAGACTTTGGAAATTCAAGAACATGCCGAATACGCCGATCGAACCCGTGATCGTCGTCGGCTCGGCAAAAATCCGGTCGCCATAAGTCGCGATCCAATAACCGCCGGAGGCCGCCAAGTGTCCCATCGAAACGACCACCGGCTTTTTCTCGCGCGTCAGCCGCACCTCGCGCTGGATGACTTCCGACGCGGAGGCGCTGCCACCGGGCGAATTCACGCGCAACACGACGGCCTTGACGCTGTCGTCGAGACGCAACCGGCGGATTTCGCGTGCGACCTTGTCGCCGTAAACCGTGCCCTCCTCGTTGCCGTCTCCATCCACGATCGTGCCCTCGGCATAGACGATGCCGAGCTTGTCGCGTCCTCCGAGTTCAACCTTTTTGCTGCCGCCGTCCCGTCGTGCGACCAGGCCGTCGTGCGACACGAGCTTCGCGTAGCTCTTCAAATCGATCTGCTTGAACGTTTCCTTTTCCCCCTTGCGCCCGGTATCGGCCTTGAGCTCCTCCAGCACGACGTCCCAATATCCGATGCGGTCAACGAGCTTGGCCTCGATGGCCGGGACGGGGCGCACGAAGCCCTCGGCATCGACCAGCTTCTGGAAAGCACCTTGGTCCAAGCCGCGCGATGCCTCGACGGAAGCGACCAGTTCGCCCCACACGTCATCGAGCAATTTTTGAATCTGCGCGCGATTCTCCGGACTCATGTCCGTGCGGGTGTAAGGCTCGACGGCGGACTTGTATTTGCCGACCCGCGTCACCTGCACGCCCACGCCGAATTTTTCGAACGCCTTGGCAAAAAACATCGGCTGCGAGGCCAGGCCTGGCATCAGGATCGCTCCATAGGGATCGATCGTCACATGCGACGCCGCGGACGCGAGGTAGTATTCCCCGGTGAGCGCGTAGCTCAGGTAAGCCTTGATCGGCTTGCCGCTCTTCTTGAACGCGAGGAGCGCATCGCGCACTTCGCGCAGTTGCGCATACCCGGCGCCACCAGGCGAGAGCTGGCCCTTGAGAAAAATGCCCGCGATGTCGTCGTCCGTCGCGGCTGCCTCGATCGCCCGCGTCATCTGGCGCAGTTGCATGCGCTTTTTCGCGTCGCCGCCAAGTGCCGCCATGAATTCCTCCAACTCCTCGTTTTGCTGGGGCGCATCCTGGATTTGCGTGCCAAGGTCCATCACGAGGTAGGAGCCCTTGGTCAGGGTTACCGGCTTGTCCCCCATCGCGGCAAGCGCGCCGAGCATCACGAAAAACACGACGACCGCGCCGAAGCAGAACACCAGCAGCGCTGTCAGCGTGGCAAAAAACGACGTGAAGAAATTCTTCATGCATCCGACGCTACTCTCCAGGCCGGCCCCAGCCAGAGAAAACTGTTCATTGGCCGGGCGCTGGGACAAACGGCGCGAACGCTCCATCGGCGGCGGTCCAGAGCGCGCGGCGCGGAATACTTTCCTTGTGCCGCGGAGGTGGACGCGTAGTTTGCCGCTCCCCCGCATGAGCGAGAAAAAGGAACTCCTCACCACCAACCGCAAGGCGCTGACCATTAATCTGGACGGCACCCGCTACGGCACGATCGCCGAGATCGGCGCCGGCCAGGAAGTCGCCCGGGTATTTTTCCAAGCCGGCAACGCTTCCGGCTCCATCGCGAAGACCATGTCGGCTTACGACATGACTTTCAGCGATGCGATCTACGGCAAGGCCCCGCGCTACGTCTCGCGCGAACGGTTGCAGACCATGCTGCACCACGAATACGCGCTGCTGAAGGAACGCCTTTCCGACAAGCGCGGTGATCGCACGCGGTTCTTCGTTTTCGCCAACACCGTCGCGGCTAAATCCGCCAAGGTCGCGGACGGCCATGGCTGGCTCGGCATCCGGTTTCAACACGCGCCGCTCGAGGAACCGAGCGAGATCATCATCCATGTGCGGATGTGGGACAAAAAGAACGTTCTCCAGCAGGAGGCGCTCGGCATCGTCGGGACGAACCTGATCTACGGCGCGTTCTATTATCACGACAACCCGGAGAAATTCATCACCTCTCTCGTCGATAATGTCGGCACCGACCGCATCGAGGTGGACATGCTGAAGTTTGCCGGCCCGGCCTTCGCGAAGATCGATAACCGCCTCCTCTCGCTCTATCTCGTGAAGCACGGCCTGACCAACGCCGTGATGTTCGCGCCGACGGGCGATGTCCTCCAACCCTCCGAGGCGATCTACAACAAGCCCGTGCTCGTCGAGCGCGGCACGTTCCGCCCCGTCACGCACATCAACGTGGACATGCTCAACTGCGCCACCGCGCAGTTCCTCCAGGAGCCCGTTGTGAAGGGCAAGGACGTCGTCGTGCTGATGGAAATCACGATGAACAACCTGCTCGCGAGCGGCGAACTCGACACCGGCGACTTCCTCGCGCGCGTGGACATGCTCGGGCACATCGGCTTCACGGTTCTCATTTCCAACTACTCCGAATTCTACCGCCTCGTCGGCTATTTCCGCCGCTACACGAAGGAGATGATCGGCGTCGCGCTCGGCATCAATGCCCTGCTCGAAATCTTCAACGAGAAATATTACGAGCACCTCGAGGGCGGGATCCTCGAGTCGATGGGCCGCATGTTCAAACACGGCGTGAAGCTCTACGTCTATCCGATGCGCCAGCAGACGCTCGCCCGTTTCATCGGCGCGGCGCCATCCAGCGCCCCGCAGGAACAGCTGGCACCGGACGAACTCATCACCGCGCGAAACGTCCACGTCGCCCGCCACCTGCGCTATCTCTACCAACACTTGTTGGAAAACCATAACGTCGATTGCATCACGGGCTACAACGGGGACTACCTTGCGATCTACTCGCGCGAGATCGCCGACCGCATCAAATCCGGCGACGCCAGCTGGGAAAAATTCGTGCCCGCGAAAGTCGCTGCCGAGATCAAGCGCCGCCAGCTCCTCGGCTACGCCGCGTCCCACGAGACCGCGGCGAAAGCCTGACCCCGAATCGCGGGGACGTGGACGCGCAGGTCCCGGTGCGCCTCCCCTCCGGCTGCATTTGCGCCCGCCGTCACGCGCCGGCAATCTTCGCCTCGCCCTGCCGCACCGAATCACTAAGAACTTTCGCATGCTCCGTTTCATCCACGACGGACTTTGGGACTGCGACCAACCGATGCAGGTTTACGGCATGCATCTCGGACACCGCATGACGGTCGTGCGCCTGCCGGACCGGTCGCTCTGGGTTCATTCGCCGGTGGCATACTCCGCCGCGCTTGCCCGTGAACTCGCCGAGCTCGGCCCCGTCACCCACGTCGTCGCGCCGAACTACATGCACGACACGTTCCTCGACGGCTGGCTGCCCCGCTATCCCGAGGTGCGGTTTCACGCCCCGCGCTCGTTCCACAAGGTTTTCCCGCGCCACAAAATCACCGACGTGCTCGGCTCCGTGCCCGACGCCGCGTGGGCGGACGAGATCGAACAACACGTCGTGCAAGGCGTGCCCCGCCTCCACGAGGTCGTATTTTTCCATCGTCGCTCGCGCACTCTCATTGTGGCCGACCTTGCCTTCAATCTCGGCGGCGAAATGCCGCTCCTCAGCCGTGTGCTGCTCAAACTCAATGGTTGCTACGGCTGTTTCTCGCCGTCGCGGATGTTCAAATCGGCCATCAAGAACCGGTCCGCGCTCGGGGGATCGATCGACCGGATCCTCGAATGGGACTTCGACCGCGTCATCGTCTCGCACGGCGCGAATCTCGAACGCGACGGCCGCACCGCACTGCGCGACGCCTTCGCGTTTCTCTGAAGTCCGCAGCCGGACGCGATGCCGCATTTTCGGCGTGTCACCGCGCCGCAACCGGTTTCCCTGAGGTCGCCCATGCGCTTCCACAAATACCACGCCCTCGGGAACGACTACCTCGTGTTGAATCCCGCCGATTTTCCCGATTGGCCAGCGCCGACGAGCGACCAAATCCGCGTGATCTGCCATCGTAATTTCGGGCTCGGGTCAGATGGCATCCTGTGGGGCCCGGTGCGGACAACGCGCGGTGATTTCGGACTGCGCATCTTCAACCCGGACGGCTCGGAAGCGGAAAAATCCGGCAACGGTCTGCGCATTTTTGCCCGCTACCTGTTCGATCAAGGCCGCGTTGGCGGCCCGCCCTTCACCATCGATACCTCCGGCGGTGTGGTCGAAGTCGAGCTGCGCGAGAACGGTCAGGTCATCACCGTCGCGATGGGCCAGGTCAGTTTCGCCAGCACACAGATTCCGGTCGATGGTCCGCCGCGCGAAGTGCTCGGAGAAAAAATCCAGGTGCTCGATCGGGAGTTCACGTTCTCCGCCGCCACGATCGGCAATCCGCATTGCGTCATCCCGCTGCCGGAGATCAGCGAATCGCTCGCCCGCCGCTACGGGGCGGCGATCGAGACCGCCCCCCGTTTCCTCAACCGCACGAATGTGCAGTTCGTGCGCGTGCTCGACCGCAGCAACATTCAGCTGGAGATCTGGGAGCGTGGCGCTGGTTACACCCTCGCGTCGGGGAGCAGTTCGAGCGCCGCCGCCGCTGTGGCCCATCGCCTCGGCTTGGTGGACCGTGTGCTCACCGTCCACATGCCCGGCGGCGATCTCGGAATCGAAATCGGCGAGGACTATGGCGTGAGGATGACCGGGCCGGTGACACGAGTGGCCGCGGGCGCGCTGTGCGAGGAAATGCTGGCGAGAAAAATCTGAATCGGGTGCCTGCGCCGCGTGCGCAAAAAAGGCGGAGCTCTCGGGCTCCGCCTGAGCAAATGGGCGTGGCGAAATCGAATCCGAGGTGACGCCTCGCGGCTGCGCTCAGTCCGCGTATTTCACGCTGCAGCCGTAAGGCCGCGAGGTCTTGGTTTGCACGTCCTTCCCGGACTTGAGGTCGGCGAGCGCGGCCTTCACGAAATTAGTCGCCTTCGCGATGTCGTCGGCGTCGGCGGAGCGGATGTCGTCGATGCCACCCGCGTAAACCAGCACGCCCTGCGGGTTGATGACGAACATGTGCGGCGTCGTGCGCGCGTCGTATAGTTTGCCGACCTTGCCGTCCTGGTCGCGGAAGTAGGCGGTGGGTGCAGCCTTCACGCGCGTCATCCACGCCTCGGCCTTGGCCGGGTTGTAGTCCCCCTGCTTGCCGGGCGCGGCGGAATTGATGCTGAACCAGACGACGCCATCGGCGGTCGCCGCCTTTTGCGTCGCCGGCATGTTGCCGCTCTTGTCGTAGTGTTTCACGACGAAGGGGCATTCCGGATTCACCCACTCGAGGATGACCGTCTGGCCCTTGAGCGAGGAGAGGGAGTGGCTCTTGCCACTGATATCGGTGAGCGTGAAGTCGGGCGCGGGCTGGCCGACTTCGGGAGCCGCCAGCGCGGCGGAAACGACGGCCAGGCTGAGCGTGGCGGCGAGGAGGGAGGCGATGCGTTTCATAGGGTAATGGAACGACATCAAAACCACGGGACGGGTTTCGTCAAAGTCGACTTCGGTGCAATCGCCCGGCAAGTTTCCACTCGGTGAAACGGAGTTGCGCCTTGCCGCGCCCCGGCGTCGTTCTAGCGTGGCCGCGGCGGCTGAGTGGCTGCCGCTCGATGTTCGTCAACGCGCCCCGCATCGCCCGCACTGCCCGCGAGTGGCTCTCCTTCCCTTTGGGGTGGGTCGTCGTTCCGCTGCTGTGTTTCGTCGCGCTGTTTTGCATCCACTTGTGGCCGGAGTGGTCCACGAACCCGGATCTTTCCCACGGTTTCTTCGCTCCCGTCGTCTTCGCCCTGCTCCTCTGGGAGGGCACCAAGACCGGCACGCCCCGCTGGCTCAAGGCATCGCGCCTGCTCTGGCTGGCGATAGCCATCCTGCTCGTCGGTGCCCTGGCCATGCTTGCGCTGGCCGGTCTCCTCGCGGCTTCGGTCGGCTGGTCGCATGCAGCGGTGAACTTCGCCCTTGCTCTCGTATTTACCGCCGCACTCGCCGCCGGCGTGCTCGTGCTGGCGTCCGAGCCGGTGCGCGCCGTGCCATTCAATTGGACCATTCTCACCGCCGTCGTGCTCTGGCTGCTGGCGGCGCCGCTGCCCGCCGGCACCTACGCGCGGATCATGCTGACGTTGCAGGGCGCAGTGACCTCGTGGGTGTTGAACTCCCTCCACGTCCTCGGCATTCCCGCACGCCAGTCCGGCAACATCATCGAACTCGCCACCACGAGCGTCGGAGTTGAGGAAGCCTGCAGCGGCATCCGCAGCCTCATCTCGTGCCTTTACGCGGGCCTGTTTTTCGCCGCGTGGCTCGTGCGCTCCCCGGCGCGGCGGGCGGTGCTGATCCTGGCCGCGCCCGTCATGGCGATCGGAATGAATTTCCTGCGCTCCCTCGCGCTCACGCTGATGGCGAACCGCGGAATCGACATCACCGGTTTTTGGCACGACGCGACCGGCTATGCGATTCTCGGCGTCACCGCGCTGGGGCTCGCGGGCATGGCCGCGTTGCTCGGGCCGCGCGGGGCGCCGGTCAATTCCGCGGTCGTGCCGGCCAGCGATTCTCCAGCTTCCCGAACAGGCGTCGCGATATTTGCGACCGGGTCCGCAATGCTGGTCGCGCTCGGTTGCACGTTTGCCTACCTTTCCCGTTCGCCGGAGCCGCTCGCATCAACGACACCCGAAGTGGCGGTCGAGTCCCTCCTGCCCGCGCAACCGCCCGGCTGGCAGGTGGTGACCGCGCCCGACCTTTACCGTTTTTCCGGCATCCTCCAAACGGAACATTTGGTGGAGCGCACGTATTTCCGCGCGAGTCCGTCGCGCCCGGTTCAACTCAACGTTTATGTCGCGCACTGGATCGCCGGAGCCGCCCCGGTCAGCCTCGTCGCTTCGCACACACCGGATGCCTGTTGGCCAGGCGCGGGCTGGGTATCGGAGCCAACGCCCGATCGCCAGGTGATCCTCGAAACCGGCGGGCGCAAGCTGCCCGTGGGAGAACATCGGCGGTTCACGCACGGCGCCGCACCGCAGCACGTGTGGTTCTGGCACATCTACAACGGTCGTGTGATCAACTATCGCGATCCCTACTCCATTTCCGCGCTCGTCGAGATCGCGCTCGCATATGGCTTCCGCCGCGAAGGTCCGCAGTATTTCGTGCGCGTCTCGAGCAACGTGCCGTGGGAACAGCTGCACGACGAACCACTCGTGCGGGAAATTTTCAACCACCTCGACCGCGTCGGCCTGCGCCCATGATCTTCGCCACCACCAAACAGGAACGAAAAATCCTGCTCGTGCTCGCGGCGCTGCTGCTGCTCGGAGCCATCGGCCTGATCTGGCTCTGAAATGTCCCCCGAACAATCCGTATTGCCAACCCGCCGCCGTTGCCAAGCCTTGCATCCCGCACGCCCTCTCGCGCGTAAACCGATGGAATGTCGTTTCCAGTCACCGTTCAACTGCCGCTCGGCCTCGGGCTTCGTCGCCCCCGCCGCTTCCCTGCGAGCATGACGACGACTGCGACCTCCACCCCGGTCGATCAGCCGGAGCCGAATCCCGCGGCGGAGCACATTCGCCTGGCTGCGGCACTGGCGCAGGGCGACAAGGCCGCGCTGGCCGGGCTCTACGACCTGCTCGGCAAACCGCTCTACTCGCTCGCCTACCGCATCACGGGCGAAACCGCCGAGGCGCAGGATGTCGTGCAGGATGTGTTTCTCCAACTTTGGCACAAAGCGGCGGACTACCAGCCGGAGCGCGGCTCGTATTTTTCCTGGGCCGCCACCCTCACGCGCAACCGCGCGCTTGATCGCGTGCGCATGCGGAAGCGCCGGGGCGAAATTATCCGCGACTCCGCCAGTGACATCCAGCCGGAGCGCGATTCCGAGGGACACGACTCGGGCGACGCACTCTGGATTCGCGAAAAAGCCGGCGCCGTCCGGGCGGCGCTTTCGTCCCTCCCTTCCGAGCAGCGCGCGGCCATCGAACTCGCCTTCTTTTCCGGTCTCACCCAACAGCAGATCGCCGAGCGCCTCGGCGACCCGCTCGGCACCGTGAAGGCCCGCATCCGCCGCGGACTGCTGCGACTGCGCGATGCCCTGGCCCATCGCTTATGAGCAGCGAGCGCCACGAAGAACTCGCCGCCCTCTACGTCCTCGATCTCCTCGAAGGCGCGGAGCGCCAGGCCTTCGAAACGGAGCTGTCCACGCGCGCGGAGTTTCGGGCGCTGGTCGAGCAACTCCGGCGCACCACCGCCGAACTCGCATTCGCCGTCCCGCAGGTCGAGCCACCCGCGGCGCTGAAGGCGGCGATTTTCTCGGCGATTGACGCCCAACCCGCGCGATCCGCCACCGCGCCGGACCACGCCGCTGCAGCCGGCGGGGCAGCGGAAATTCTTCCTTTCTCGCTCGGCCGGGTGCTGCCCTGGGCGGCCGCCGCGTGTTTCGCGCTCGCCGCCGTGTGGTTCGGCGTGCGCGCAACTGCCCTTCGCGCCGAAAACGATTCCCTGCGCACGCAGCGCGAGCTGGCCGAGGTCGCTTACCGCATGGCACAGTCTCAACTCGCCGAGCGCACGCTGCTCGCCGAACGAATGATCGCCGACCTCGGGGCCCAGTTACAGCACAGCGAAGACCTCAGTCGCCTGAAGATCACCGCCCTCGCCTCCCTCCTCGGCAACACCGCCGAAGCGAAGGCCATCGCGGTCTGGGACCCGGAACAACAGGCCGGCTTGCTCACGGTGGAGAAGCTCCCCGCCATCGCCGCCGAGCAGGATTACCAAATTTGGGTGATCGATCCCCAGTATCCGATTCCCGTCGATGGCGGTGTCTTCAAGCCCGACGCGACCGGCCGGGCGACGCTCACCTTCAAAGGCGACAAGCCCGTGAAGAACGTCGCCGCCTTTGCGATCAGCTTGGAGAAAAAAGGCGGCGTGCCGAAGGCGGAAGGCCCCCTGGTCCTGCTCGGCAAGCAGTAACGACTGGACGCAGACGGTCGCGTCCGCCGGGCTGGCGAGCATAATTTTCGGCGGCAAAAGTTGCTCTTGTCACCTGCCCCCGCCGCGAAAGACTCGCGCGCGTATGATTATCAAACCGAAGGTCCGCGGCTTCGTCTGCGTGACCGCGCATCCGACCGGCTGCGCCGCCCACGTGCAGGAGCAGATCGACTTCGTGAAAGCCCAGGGCCCGATCAAAAACGGCCCGCGCAACGCGCTCATCATTGGCGCCTCGACCGGCTACGGCCTGGGCTCGCGCATCGCCGCGGCATTCGGCTCCGGCGCAAAGACGCTTGGCGTGTTTTTCGAACGCCCTTCCGAGGAGGGCCGCCCCGCCACGCCGGGCTGGTATAACAGCATCGCCTTCACCAATGCCGCGCGCGCTGCCGGGCTGTTTGCCGCCAATATCAACGGCGACGCATTCTCCGACGACATCAAGAAGCAGGCGCTCGAGATCATCGCGCGCGACATGGGCCCGATCGACCTCGTCGTCTATTCCCTCGCCTCGCCTCGCCGCACCCATCCGCGCACCGGCGTCGTGCATAAATCCACGCTGCAGCCGCTCGGCGCTCCTTACACGAACAAAACCGTCGATACCGATAAGGGCATCGTGAGCGACGTGACCATCCCGCCCGCCGACGAAGCCGGCGTCGCCGACACCGTCGCCGTGATGGGCGGTGAAGATTGGGAGATGTGGATGCAGGCGCTGGCCGATGCAAAGCTCCTTGCCCCCGGTGCCACCGCGATGGCGTATTCCTACATCGGGCCGAGCCACACCTGGCCGATCTACAAGGACGGCACCATCGGACGCGCCAAGATCGATCTGGAGCGCGCCGCCCGCGCCATCGACGCAAACCTGAAGGCCCACGGCAACGGCCGCGCGTTCATCTCCGTGAACAAGGCGCTCGTCACGCAGGCCAGTTCCGCGATTCCGGTCGTGCCACTCTACATTTCGATCGTTTACAAGGTCATGAAGGAAATGGGCATCCACGAAGGCTGCGCCGAGCAGATGCAGCGCCTCTTCGCGACCCAGCTCTACAACGGCAACTCGCCGAAGTTCGACAGCGAAGGGCGGGTGCGCATCGACGACTGGGAAATGCGCGCCGATGTGCAGGCCAAGGTCGCGGAGATCTGGCCGCAGGTGACGACCGAAAATCTGCCGCAGCTCACCGACATCGCCGGCTATCGCACCGAGTTCCTGAAACTGTTCGGTTTCGGCCTCCCGGGCGTTAATTACGACGCCGACGTCGAGCCGCACGTGCCGCTGACCTGAAGCGATCCGCTTTACCGCAGAGCCGTGAGCCTCGGCGCACCGCGCCGCTCCCGTCAACTTTGCCGGAGGCGACACGTAAAGCCTAGCGCCACTCGCCGTCTCATGCGCATCGTCCTTCAGCGCGTCACCTCTGCAAGCGTGTCCATTGACGGGTGCGTGACGGCGAAAATCGGTCGCGGCTTGCTCCTGTTGCTCGGCATCGAGGCCTCCGACTCTGCCGCGGACGGAGAATGGCTCGCGCAGAAACTCCCCAAGCTTCGCATCTTCGCCGACGATTCCGGACAGATGAACCGTTCCGTCGCGGACATCGGCGGCGACATCCTGCTCGTGAGCCAGTTCACGCTTCACGCGAGCACCGCCAAAGGCACGCGTCCGTCTTTCAACGCCGCCGCGCGTCCCGAACACGCGAAGCCGCTCTACGCGCAATTCATTGCGCAACTCTCCGCGGCGTTCGGAAGGGCACCGCAAACTGGTGAGTTCGGCGCGATGATGCAGGTCGCGCTGGTGAACGACGGCCCCGTTACGCTCATTCTCGATTCAAAGACGCGCGATTAGCGTCGAAAAGCGATGGAGGAAGCCGGCTGGTCGGCGAACCGAAGCGCACACTGCGTCCGGGCCTTTTATGTGGCGACAACGACCTCGCGCAATTTGCGTCACCGCAACCACGGCTCCACTTCGCGGGATTGGAGGATTCGGTTCGCGTAGGTAAACGTTCCCGCGTCGCGCAGCTCGCATGCAGCCGCATCGACGCCCGTCAACGCCGCGCGATAAAGCGACGCCGCCAAGCTCACGCGTTTCACCCCCGCCGCCGCGAGTTCGGCCATCGTGAACGTCGCACCCGCAAAGCCGCCGATGAAATTCACGGGCTTTCTCACTGCGGCGCAGACCGCCCTGATGTCCTCGATGGCGCGCAGCCCGGGTGCGAAGAGCACATCCGCCCCGGCTCGCTCATAAGCCTGAAGCCGACGAATCGTTTCGGCGAGATCGCCCACGCCGTGCACGAGATTCTCGGTGCGCGCGGTCAGCACGAACGGAAAGTCCAGGCTCCGCGCGGCGGCCACGGCGGCCGCGACGCGCTCGGCGGCGAACTCCAAGGTGAAGAGCGGTTGTCCATCGTCGCCCGTCGAATCCTCGATCGAGCCGCCCACTAGTCCCGCCGCGGCTGCGAGGCGGATCGTCTCCGCGACCGTGGCCGTGGTCGTCCCGAAGCCATTCTCGAGATCGGCCGACACCGGAAGATCCGCCGCGGCCGCGATCACCCGCGCGTGATAGAGTGCCTCGTCGCGTGTGACGCCGTAATCGCGCCGCCCCAACGCCGCCGCGCAGGCCGCACTCGACGTCGCCAGCGCGGAAAACCCGCGCGCTTCGAGCAGACGCGCCGAGCCTCCGTCCCACGGATTGGGAATGACGAAGGCCCCGGGTTGCTGGTGCAGCGCAGCAAACCGCGCGGCCTTGGCGGAAAGTGAAATCGACATGCGTCGAGCGTCGCCCCGTCCGCCGCCGCTGGCGAGATCGCAACCGCGGGGAGACGGCACAGCGCCGGCGATTTCAGGCCGCACGCCAACAGCGAAAGCTTCGTGGACATTTCCGGCGCGACGCTTTGCATGGGGCGATGCCCCTGCTCCGCCTTGCCCTTCTCGCTTTGGTGCTGCCCGTCTGCCTGCCCGCCGCCGAGACCGACGACGCGAATCTGAAGTTCTTCCGCGACATGGCGGAAACCCGCAATTTCACCCTGGGCCGTCCCGTGGCGCCGAAAATCACGCCTGATGGCGCCAGTGTCATTTTCCTTCGCGCGCAGCCGCGCAACCCGACCCTGCGTCTCTACGAGTTCACCATCGCGACGGGCGAGGAGCGCGAACTGCTTTCGCCCGAACAGCTGCTCGGTGGCGGCGAGGAAAAACTCACGGCCGAGGAAAAGGCGCGCCGCGAACGTCAGCGCCAGAGCCTGAGGGGATTCACCTCCTTTCAGATTTCGCGCGACGGCGCGCGTCTCCTCGTCGTTCTCTCCGGCCGTGCCTACGTCATCGATCGTGCAACGCTGAAGTTTACGGAATTACCCGCCGAAAACCTGATTGATCCGCGCTTTTCGCCTGACGGAAAATTCGTCGCCGCCGTCAAGGACCGCGAACTGCAGATGTTCGATCTCGCCGCCAATCGCGCAATGCAGATCACGCACGGCGCGGGCGAAAAGGTCAGCCATGGCCTTTCGGAATTCGTGGCCCAAGAGGAGATGAACCGTGACGAGGGCTACTGGTGGTCGCCGGATGCTTCCACCTTGCTCTATCAGGAGACCGACGAGACGGGTGTCGAGACGCGCTACATCGCCGACGCTCTTCATCCCGAGGAAAAACCGTCCAGCTTCGCCTATCCCAAAGCGGGAACACCGAACGCCGTCGTCCGCCTCGGATTCATCGCCCGCACCGGAGGCGAGACCCGCTGGGTGCAATGGGACGCGGAAAAATATCCCTACGTCGCGCGCGTCGATTGGTCCAAGGCCCCGGCGCCGCCGACGATTTTGGTTCAGAATCGCGCACAAACCGAACAGGTCCTTTACGCCGTCGATCCAGCCACCGGCCGCGTCACCGAATTGCTCAAGGAAAGCGACAACGCCTGGCTGAATCTCGATTACGAAGCCGAGCTTCCCGTCTGGTCGAAGGACGGCTCGCGTTTCATCTGGTCAACCGAGCGCCGCGGTTCCTGGCAGCTCGAATTGCGCGACGCCACGGGCAAGCTCCTGCGCGAGCTCACGCCGATCACTTTCAGTTACCGCGGATTCATCGGCTTCGATGAGGCCAGTGGCAGCGTCATCGTGCGTGGCAGCCTCGATCCACGCGAAATGCACCTGTGGCGCTTCTCGCTGACGGGCGGACCCGGCACCCCGCTGACCCGCGAGTTCGGCCATCACCACGCCGTGCTCGGCTCCGGCACGGGAAAACTCGTGCACACCTTTGATCATTTCTCCGGACGCTACGGCGTGCAGGTCATCGACCTCAACGGCCAGCCGCTTGCGGCACTCCGCACCACGGCCGAAACGCCCCCGCGCAAACCGACGACGGAATTGACGCGCACGAAGAGCGTCCCGGCCTTCGACGCGGCCATCACGCGTCCGCACAATTTCGAGGCCGGGAAAAAATATCCCGTCATCGTCCAGGTTTACGCCGGCCCGACCGCCAAGCGCGTCAATGCCACCCTTCGCGATTACCTCCCGGATCAGTGGATGGCCGATCAGGGCTACATTGTCATCCGCCTCGACGGGCGAGGCACGCCTTGGCACGGCCGCGATTGGGAGCGCATCATCAAGGGCAATTTCATCGACACGGCGCTGGCCGACCAGATCGCCGGCACGCAGGCGCTGGCGACACAATACCCGGAACTCGACCTCTCACGCGTCGGCGTCACGGGCTGGTCTTTCGGCGGCTACTTCAGCGCCATGGCGACGATTCGCCGCGGAGATTTTTTCCGTGCCGGAGTCGCGGGCGCGCCGGTCATCACGTGGGAAAACTACGACACGCACTACACTGAGCGCTATCTCGGACTCCCGCAGAGCAACCCCGACGCCTATCGCGTGAGCAACGTCACCACCTACGTCGAGGAACTGCGCCGACCGCTGATGCTCATTCACGGACTGACTGACGATAACGTCTATTTTCAACACACGCTGCAACTCGCCGATGCCCTGTTCATGGCCGGCAAACCTTACGAGATGCTCCCGATGCTCGGCACGCACATGATCAGCGATCCACTGGTCAAATTGCGCCAGCAACAGCGCATCATCGAGTTTTTCCATCTGAATCTGAAAGGCGCGCAGTAGCAGGCGGGGACCGCTTGTCTCCATTCGACCTCCGGTTGAATTCCCCCTTTTGCTACGGGGAATTCCCGATGTCGTTGCGCATGTCGGCTTCGTGCTTGCTGACGCCGTCAGCGCGAACGTTTGTTCGTAGTCCCGCGCCTTCCACCTCCGAGCAAGGCGCATCACATGCGGCTCGAACACACGCCCATTCGGCGCCAACTGATGGCCATGCTGCTGCTCGCGTGCGGAGCCGTCGTGCTCCTGACGTCGGCGGCCTTCTTCGTTTACGAGTTCCTCAATTTCCGGCGCACCACGGTCCAACAACTGACCACCCTGGCCGATGTCATCGGCGCCAACAGCACCGCCGCGCTCGCCTTCGAGAGCCGGGAGGACGCGACGGAGGTCCTCGATGCGCTGCGCGCCGACCAAAAATTGCGCCGGGCCGCACTGTTCGACAGCGAAGGGCGCTTGTTCGCGCGCTACCCGGCGGGCAGTGCAGCGCGCGAGCTCCCGGGCAGTCCGCCGATCGATGGCTACCGCTTTACGCGCGACCAGCTCGTTTTTGTTCAAGCCGTCCAGCGCGGTGAGAAACGCCTCGGCACGATCTACCTCGAGGCGGATTTGCGGTTCTTCTATGCCCGACTGCTGGTCCAAGCAGGGCTTGTCGTCGGCGCCGCCGGCATTGTGCTTGCCCTGAGCTACGGTCTCTCGCGGGTGCTGCAGCGCCGCATCTCCGCGCCGATCCTCAATCTCGCACAAACCGCCCGCGCCGTTTCCGAGCGACACGACTATTCGGTTCGCGCCGAGACGCCCCGCGTGAGTGAGCTCGCCGTGCTCACCGACGCGTTCAACCACATGTTGACGCAGATCGAACTCAAGGACCTTGCGCTGACGGAGAGCGAGGGGCGCCTGCGCGCCGTGCTCAACTCGTCCCTCAACGCCGTCGCCGTCATGGATGCCACCGCACGGATCCTCGACTGGAATGCCCGGGCGGAACAAATGTTCGGCTGGTCACGCGCCGAGGCGATCGGGCGGGACTTTGTCGAACTCGTCATTCCCGACGCGCGTCGCGCCGCGCATCGCAGCGATCTGGCCCGTGCCCTCGCCAGCGGGAGGAGTTCCGGCCTCGACTGGCCGGCGGAAGCGGTCGCCCTCCGTCGCGACCGCCATGAATTTCCCGTCGAACTTGCCACCAACCTCCTGCACGCCGGCGGCACCGCGACTTTTTGCAGCTTCATCACCGACATCACCGAACGAAAACGGGCCCAGCGAGAAGTCGAGGAACTCAACGAGCAACTGGAGCTGCGCGTGGCGTTGAGGACCTCCCAACTCGAGGCGGCGAACAGCGAACTCGAGGCATTCTCCTATTCCGTTTCGCACGACCTCCGCGCACCGCTCCGGCACATCGACGGTTTTGCCGGACTTCTCGTCGAGCATGCCGGTGAGGGGCTTGACGCCACCGCGCGCGACTACCTGGAACGCATCGGCAAGGCCGCCCGTCGCATGAGCCGCCTGATCGAGGACCTGCTCCTGTTTTCCCGTCATGGCCGCGTGCCGCTGCGCTGTGCGCACGTCGCCCTCGGGGAAATCGTCGAGGACGCGCGGCAGCGTCTCCAGCCGAATGGCCCGATGCCAAGCGTCCAGTGGCGGGTCGGCGACTTGCCAATCGTCTGGGGCGACCCTGCTCTCCTTCAGCAGGTGTTCTTCAACCTGCTGGACAACGCCGTGAAATACACGAGCCGCCGCGAGCAGCCTGTCATCGAAGTCGGAGCCCAGCCCAGCGGGAACGGTCAGGCCATCGTCTTCGTCCGCGATAACGGGGCTGGATTCGACATGAAGTATGTGGACCGGCTCTTTGGCGTGTTTCAGCGCCTGCACACCTCCGAGCAGTTTGAAGGCACCGGCGTCGGCCTCGCGATGGTGAAGCGCATCGTGCAGCGCCACGGTGGCCGCACGTGGGCGGAAGGCACCGTGAACGGCGGCGCCACGTTCTTCCTCGAACTCCCGACGACCGAAGCCGCCGCCGTCGTTTGCCCGGCGCCGCCGCCGAACATCCCTTCTCCTCCGCCCGTGCCATGAAGCGTTTCGCCCGAACCCACCGCTCCGTCTTTGTCAGCGTCGTGTTCGCCGCCGCGGCCGTCCTCCCGGCCCAGGACACGCGACCGCGACTCGCCGCACTCAAGCAACTCTCGCTCGAACAACTCACCGAGCTGGAAGTTTCCACCGTGTCCCGCCGCGTGGAACCTTGGTGGTCCGCCCCGGCCGCCATCGACGTCGTGACGAGCAACGAAATCCGCTGGTCCGCCGTGCAATCCCTGCCCGATGCGTTGCGCCTGGCCGCCGGCGTGCACGTCGCCCAATCGAGCGCGCGCACCTGGGCCATCAGCGTGCGCGGCTTCAATGTCATCTCGGCGAACAAGATTTCCGTCACGCTCGACGGACGAAGCCTGTTCACCCCGTTCTTTTCCGGCGTCCAATGGAACGCCCAGGACACGATGCTTGAGGACATCGACCGCATCGAGGTCGCGCGCGGCCCGGTGGGCTCGCTCTGGGGCGCGTATGCCGTCAACGGTTTCATTCAAATCCTCACCAAGCCGGCGTGGGACACGCAGGGCTATCTGGCGAGCGCCGGTGCCGGCACCGATCTGCCCGGCTTCGCGGCCTTCCGCTACGGCGGCAAGCTCAACGCCAACACGTTCTACCGCGTCTATGCGAAATACTGGCAGCAAGACTGGACGCAGGACGCCGCGGGCAATCGGCCGCAGGGCGCCACGGATTTTTTCCAGACCGGTTTCCGGGCCGACGCGTTTCGGGGCCGCGACACGACGCTCACCCTCCAGGGCGACCTCTACACCAACAAGGGCCTGCCACTCGATCGCGAACAAACAAAACTCTCGGGCGGCAACGTTCTCGGACGCTGGAGACGCCTGCTCGCCCACGACGCCGAACTCACCGTCGAGGCCTACGCGGAACGCACGAAGCAATATATTCCCATCAGCTTCTCCGAGCAGCGCCACACCGGGTCGTTTTCCGCCAAATACCAGCTGCGTCGCGATCGGCACGAAATCATGCTCGGCCTCGATGCGCTGGTCTCACGCGACAAAATCGGCGGCGCCGCCGTGGTGGGACTTGATCCGAGCGAACGGCGATTCCACAACACCGGCCTGTTCGCGCACGACACGTTCACTTGGACGGACACCGTGAAAGCGACTCTCGGCGCGAAATTGGAGAACAATATATTTTCCGGCCTCGAATGGTCGCCTACCGCGCGTCTCGCCTGGACGCCAAGTCCGCGCACGACGGGCTGGCTCGCCGTTTCACGCGCTGTGCGCAGCCCCGTGCGACTCGATGTCGATCTCTTCACCCGGGTCGGCGCGCTTTCGATTTTCGAGGCGAACGAGGACGTCCAGTCCGAGAAAGTCATCTCGTTCGAGGCGGGCTGGCGTCGGCAATGGGGAGAGCGGGTCACCTCCGACGTCAGCCTGTTCCACAGCGATTACCACGACATCCGCAGCTTCGAGCCGATGGGCAGCGCGCCGGTGCCACTCACGTTCAAGAACTCCCTCACCGCCGCTTCGTCCGGGGGCGAACTGGCAATCGTTTACCAGCCCTCCCCCGCGCTCCTGTTCAAGGGCAACTACCGCTACCTCGACCTCAAGTTCGGACGCGCCCCCGGCTCCCGCGATGTCGGCAACGCCGTCTCCGAAGGCAACGACCCGAAGCATCTCTTCACGTTGAGCGCGCACGCGACTCTGCCCGCTGGATTCGAATTCAGTTCGTATATCCGACACGTCAGTGCCCTCCCCAATCCCGCCGTCGATGCCTACACCACGGCGGATTTGACGCTGCTGTGGAATCCCACGGAGAATCTCGAACTCTCCCTGAGTGGCCGCAACCTGCTGCAGGAGCGGCATCGCGAACTCATCACAACCAACAGTCTCAACGAGTGGATCGGCCGCAGCGTCAGACTCAAGGCGACATGGCGCTTCTGAAATCCAGTCTCTGTCGCGACGATTTGTCCGCTCCGCCCGCACGGCGGACCGTGTGGGCCGTTACGATGCTGGTGTTGCTCTCATGCATCTGGAACTCCGGCTTGGTCGCCGCGCCTGCCGCCCGCATCGTGTCCGAAGAGGAAGTCCGGGCGGTATTCCTTTTGCATCTCGCCCGCTTCGTGCGCTGGCCCGAGCAAGCGTTCAAACAGGCGGATTCCCCGCTCGTCGTCGGCGTGCTGCAAAGTGACCGTCTGGCCGAGATCCTGCGCGAAGCCGTGCGCGACGAAAACGTCGGCTCCAGGCGCATTGAGTGCCGCGTCCTCCGCTCGCCGTCCGAGATCGCGCAATGTCACCTCGTGTTCGTCGGCGCACCCGCTGTCCGACCCGTCGCGCCACTCATCGCTGCGTTGCAGCATGAACCGATCCTGCTCGTCAGCGACGCCGAGGGTTTCCTCAACCTTGGCGGACACGTCCAGTTCTTCTCCCGCTCCGGTGAGGTGAAGCTGCGCGTAGCTCCGAGCAATCTGAAAAGTTCGCACCTCGCGGCCAGTTCGCAGCTCCTCCGCATCGCGCGCGTGGACTGAGCGTCCGCGCCCGGCTGGGGCGGCGGCAACCGTTCAACTCGTTCAGTCGGCGAAAGCGGCAACACTCAGTGAGCGGCCGTTTTCCTTCGGTCCGATCTTCAGCATGAATGGTCCGGCAACCTTGGCCCAGTCGTCTGGTTTGCCGTAGGCGGCGGCCTCGTCGCTCCAGCATTGGCGGAGCATGGCGGTATCGATCACGCCCGGGTTGAGCGGCACCGCAGCCATCCCCGCGGGCAATTCCTGCGCGAGCGACTGCGTGAGCCCCTCGATCGCAAATTTCGAAGCACAATACGGCGCGACCTCCGGCGAGGCGCTGCGCCCCCAGCCGGAGCTCAGCGTGACGATCACGCCGCTGCCTCGCGTCACCATCCGCGGGACGAAATGCCGGAGCACGGTCGCAACGCCCTTCACGTTGACGTCGATCACGCGGTTGAATTCCGCCGCCGGCACTTGCCACAGCGGCGCGGGTTGATTGATCACGCCCGCGTTGCAGATCAGCAGGTCCGGCGCGCGGTCAGGTCCGCAAACTTTCTCCGCCCACAACGCGACCTTGTTCTCATCAGTGACATCGACGACGGAGAATTCGTGCGGCGCTTGATGCGTGAAACGCAACTCCAGCACCTCCGCGCTGCGCCCGCAGCCGGCGACGGTGTGGCCGTGCGCGATGAACCATTCCGTGAGCGCACGACCAAGGCCTTTCGTGCAACCGGTGATGACGATGAGTTTGCCCATACGCCGAAGGTGTCGAGCGCGAGCGTCGGCGCAAGCGAACGGTCGGGCTGGTCTGCGACCAGCCGCATCGCAGCCGGTCGGCCCTGGGAACCTGAACCGACCACAAAGCCGCCGGGCGGAGGCCGGCGCCGCCTCAACGGCTCTGCAAGCGAACCTTGTTCAGGCCGTTTTTCCGGCAGGCATCCCACGCGGTGGTCAGGAAACGCAGCGGCGTGTTCTCGTCGGAGCGGATCACAATCGTGATGTCCTTTGTCACACCGCCAACCTCGGACATCACGCGCTCGAGTTCCTCGGCGGTGACGTTCTGGCTGCGCGCGCCGACTTGGACGGAAAATTCGCCCTCCTTCGTGATCGAGATCGCCACCGAATCCTTCAACTCGCTTTTCCCCGCCGTCTCCACCTTCGGCAGCGTGAGATTCATCGTCGCGGCGGACCGAAACTGCATCGTCACGAACGCGAAAAAAATCAGCATCACGAGCACGTCGATCAACGGCACGAGATTCATCTCCGGCCGCTTGCGGCGGCGCTGGTAGAGTCCGCTCATAGCGTGTTCGTCTTCGGCGAGGAAACGGACGAGGTCTCGCGGCTGTGCTTGCCGAGCACGCGCTCGAGCAGCACGTCCATCTGCGCCGCGTAATTTTCGACTTTGCGCTGCAGGTAGCCGGCGCCCACGAGGGACGGAATCGCGATCGACAAGCCGATGACTGTCGCCGACAGCGCGAGCGCCACGCCTTTCGTGAAGGCTACCGGATCCGGCAACCCGGTGTCGGGCGAAATCTGGGAGAAGACCTGCAACAAACCCGTCACCGTGCCCGTGAGACCGATGAGCGGCGCGGCGGCATAGATGACATCAAGATACGGGATGCCGCGTTCCATGCGGTTCAGTTCGAGCCGGGCGAACGCCTTGACGGCGTCCGGGTCGTCGCGGTGCTCCGCCGCATAATCGAGCACGCGCGCGAGCACCGAGTGCATCCCGCCGGCGTAGGCCTTGCCTTGGAGCACGGCGTCCACGAGGTCGTCGGGGAGAATCGCGGCCTGGCGCAGGGCGTAGATTCGCTCGCAGATGATATAAACCGCCAGAATCGAGCACAGCCCGAGCGGATAGATGAGAAGGCCCGCGCCTTTGAGGACATCAAACATGGATTGGAAGGTGGAGTGAACCGGGCTGTCTGACTCTCACAAGCCGGAAAAGGTTCATAATTTTCATCGGGAAAACCTCCGATGGACCAGGTTGCCGTGGGATTCGGCTAGGGCGCGACCTTGAGCGTCTCCGCGAGTCGGCTGAGCTCGACGTCGAGTTGCTGGCCTTTTTCCACGCGAAGCGTGCGCCGCGCACGTTCCAGCGCCTCGCGCGCCGCCGGGATTTGCCCAGCTTGCCGCAGGTGATCGACGAACGGAGCGACAATTTTGTCGAAGAAATCGATGCCCGCGCCTGCGCCGTAGGTTTCGAGCAGCTTGCGATAAGTGCGCACGCGCCCGGCCAAGTCCTCCGTCCGCAGACTGCGCTGCAAAATCTCGCCGGCTTGCAACAAGCTGAGGTCGGAGCGGCCGACGCGGTGTTTGCGCACGAGACGCTGTTCTTCGACGTCGGCCACGCTGGCTTCGCCCCGTTGTCGCAGACTCGCGATCAACTGCCGGCCAAAGGCCACCTCGAGGTCCGGATATTTTTGCAACGCCATCATCGCCTCGCGCAGCGTCGCCTCCCGCAGTCGCGGATCACCGCCCGCGGCCTCCTGGGCGGCGAGCAGGACATTCCATGCCTGGAGATTGCGCCGCTCGCGGTTGGCGGATTCACGCGCGGCCTTCAGCGCGGCGGCGTGGTTTCCCTCGCGCAGATACTCCGCGGCGAAGAACGCATGGATCATCGAGAGCTGGTAAAGCGGGCCGGCGCGAAAGCGCTCCGACAGGAAGAGTAACTCGTGATCGGTGAGTTCGCGCCACGTCTGGGGATCGCGCACCAGTCCGGCCACATATTTTTGTTCGGCGTAGCGGCCCGCATCCATCACCCAGCCGTGTGGCGACAGGAATCCGAACCACGCATGTCGGCCATCGAGCCCGGCCCCGCGAAACAGGAGCGTCGGCACGCCGCGCGCCTTGCCGACCTGCACGGCGAAATAGGCCTGATCGACGCAGATGCCGCCTTCGCGCTGAATCGTCTCGAGACGGTAATTTGCGAGCGGCCACGAATACTTCGCACTCTCCACGCGATCCTGGCGGTAACGGATCATGTCGTAGGCCTTCGCCAGTTCGGTGATCGGAGGCGTGACGTTGCGCTGCGCCCAGGTGAGCTCGGCGAACGGCGTGCTCGTATCGACGACGAACTTGAGTTCGCTCGCCGGCAGGCGGCGGAGTTTGTGCGCCGCGACGTTCGCGCGATCGAGTCGGGTCCAATGATTGAACGCGTCCACCGGCTCCGGAAGTTTGCGGGGCAACAGCGCCGGACTCACCTGGCCGTGCGGCCAGTCGGGCGGCGGCGGCACGTCGTAAACGACCGCGATCGCGAGCGCGAGGGAGGCGTAATCCGCGAAAAGCGCGGGATTCGCCGTCTGCAGCTTGTGCAGGATGCCGAGCAATTCGATCGGGTGATCCTGATCGCTGATCGTCGCGAAAAATTCCTGCGAGAACGCCGCGTGGCCGATCAGCCACCGCTGGAGGACCGGAGACAGTTCGCCTCCGAGCGACCCCGGCGGCAGTTCGTAGCGCGCCGCCATGTTGCGATGCGCACCGCCCGCCCGCTCGATCGCCGCCACCCAACTCTCAATCGCCTTCGCGCGTGGCGTCGCAAAGAGGTTTGCCCAGCGGAAAAGGTAAAACCACGGCGCGGCGGTCGCAGGATCTCGCTCGTAGGCTTCGAGCGCGGCCGTCCGCAAGGTGAGCGACCACTTTCCCCAGCCGCCGCGCGCCGCGGACTCGACGAGCGCGTCGAGACGCGCGGGACTCGGCGGACGTGCGAGTTCGTCGAAAGGGATCGTTTCCTGCGCGTGAGCAAACGGCGCAACGCTGAAAACGGAGATCAGCAGAATGAGCAGCCACGTTGAGATGGCGGGAGGGGCTTTACGCCCCGACGATTCGCGTCGTGAGCAGAGCGTCGGGGCGTAAAGTCCCTCCCACCATGCGCCGCCATCGCAGCAGGGACGGCGGCAACCACCTCGAGCAAACGCATCGCAGTCTTTTAGGGCCGGCACTTGTCGCCGGGCCGCTCCAGCGCGAACCGTTTCGGCCCGGCCACGAGGACCGGCCCTACAGATGCTGTCGTCGCGCGCGCGGGAATCCACGCCGCGAAGCCAAGCGCAGGCGGCGGCGCGCGACAACAAAAAGCCCGCCGTTCCGGGCGGGCTGAGAATCCATGATGTTGCGCGCGAACGCGTCAGGAGGAGACGCCGGTGTCGGCGGTCGGAGTCTTCTGCTTGAACTCGAGCTTGTCGCCGTTGCGAACCACGAGGATGGGGTCGCCTTCCTTGACGTCCCCGCGGAGCATCGCCTCGGCGAGCGGGTCCTCGAGGAAATGCTCGACCGCGCGGCGCAACGGACGCGCGCCATATTTTTCGTCGTAGCCCTTCTCAATGAGGAGCAGCTTCGATTCGGGTGAGAAATCGAGCAGGATGTGCCGCGCGGCGAGGCGCTGCGAGACCTTGGCGAGTTCGAGTTCCACGATCTTGATGAGATCGTCCTTCGTCAGCGGACGGAAGACGACGAGGTCATTGATGCGGTTGAGGAACTCGGGCTTGAAGATGCGCTTGGCTTCCTCGAGCACCTTTTCCTTCAACTTGTCCATGTCGCGGAAGTCGGATGCACCGGCCGCCGAGAAGCCCATCGTCGTCTGGCGCTGGATGAGCGCGGCGCCAACGTTGGTGGTCATCAGGATGATCGTGTTGCGGAAATCGACGGTGCGACCGAGCGAATCGGTGAGGCGGCCGTCCTCGAGGATTTGCAACATGAGTTGCACGACGTCGGGGTGCGCTTTCTCAATCTCGTCGAACAGCACGACGGAATACGGACGGCGGCGGACCGACTCGGTAAGCTGACCGCCCTCTTCGTAACCGACGTAACCCGGAGGCGAGCCGATGAGGCGCGAGACGGAGAACTTCTCCATGTATTCCGACATGTCGATCTGCACAATCGCGTCCTGCGAACCAAAGATATTGGCCGCGAGTTGCTTGGCCAATTCGGTCTTACCAACACCGGTCGGTCCGAGGAACATGAACGAGCCGATCGGGCGGCGCGGATCCTTCAGGTCGGCGCGGCTGCGGCGCAAGGCGCGCGCGATTGCAACCGTCGCGAGGTCCTGGCCGATGATGTATTTCTGCAGCTCCTGCTCGAGGACGAGCAGCTTTTCGCTTTCCTTCTTCTCGAGTCGGCTGAGCGGAATGCCGGTCCAGTCGGAAACGACTTGGGCCATCTGCTCTTCGTCCACGAGGACGCGTTGCTCGTCGCGGGTCTTTTTCCATTCTTCGACGGCGGTGTCCTGCTTGGCGCGGAGTTGCTTCTCGCGGTCGCGGAACTTCGCGGCCTCCTCGAAATGTTGCGCGGCGATGGCCTGTTCCTTCTGGCCGCAAACCTCCTCGATCTCCTTCGTCATGTTCTCGATCTCGGGCGGGCGGTTGAGTGAGCTGATGCGCGCGCGCGAACCGGCTTCGTCCATGACGTCGATCGCCTTGTCGGGCAGAAAACGGCCCGTGATGTAACGGTCGGAGAGTTTGGCGGCGGCTTCGACGGCCTTGTCGTTGAACGTCGCCTTGTGGTGATCCTCGTATTTGCCGCGAATGCCCTTGAGGATGATGATCGTGTCATCAACCGACGGCGGTTCGACCTTCACGTTCTGGAAGCGGCGATCGAGGGCGGAGTCCTTCTCGATGTATTTGCGATATTCGTTGAGGGTCGTCGCGCCAATGCACTGCAATTCGCCGCGCGAGAGCGCGGGTTTGAAGATATTGGAGGCGTCCATTGCGCCTTCGGCGGCGCCGGCGCCGACGATCGTATGGAGCTCGTCGATGAAAATGATGACATTCTTCGAGCGCTTAATCTCGTCCATCACCGCCTTGATGCGTTCTTCGAACTGGCCGCGGTATTTCGTGCCCGCGACCATCAGCGCGAGGTCGAGCGTGATGACTTTTTTGTCGGCGAGGATTTCAGGGACGTTGCCCTTCGAGATTTCCTGCGCGAGACCTTCGACGATGGCGGTCTTGCCCACGCCGGCTTCGCCGACGAGGACGGGATTATTCTTGGTGCGACGGCAGAGAATCTGAATCACGCGGCGGATCTCGTTCTTGCGGCCGACGACCGGGTCCATCTCGCCCTTGCGCGCGAGTTCGGTGAGGTCGCGCCCGAACGCCTTCAGCGCCGGCGTCTTGACTTCCTTCTTGTCCTCGCTGCCGGAGCGCGGCGCAGCTTCCTCACCTGCCCCACCCGCGCCCGCGCCACCGGCCGAACCGGTCGCACCTTCGGCGCCTTGGCCGGCGGAGAATTGCGGGTCGAGCTCGCGGAGGATTTCGTTGCGCGTGCGTTCGATGTCGATGTCGAGAGACTTCAGGACGCGCGCGGCCACGCCTTCGCCTTCACGCAACAAGCCGAGCAGGATGTGCTCCGTGCCGACGTAAGAGTGGTTGAGCGCCTTCGCCTCCTTGCCCGCGAGGGCGAGGACTTTCTTCACGCGGGGCGTATAGGGAATGCTGCTGGCGGGCGTCTTCGTTTCCTGGCCGGTGCCGACCTGCTTTTCGACTTCTCCGCGCACCGTCTCGAGGTCGAGGCCCATTTTTTGAAGGACGCTGACCGCGACACCTTGCCCCAGCTTGATCAAGCCAAGGAGAAGGTGCTCCGTGCCCACGTAATTGTGGTGAAAACGGTCCGCTTCCTTGCGTGCCAGCGCGAGCACTTGCTGCGCGCGCGGCGTGAAATTGTTCATGGGTTCCATTGGGCCTTTTTAAATTCGGTTACTTGGTTGCGTTACTGAAGTCCGGACCGGG
Organism: Opitutus sp.; assembly: GCA_013821985.1. Lineage (GTDB taxonomy): Bacteria > Verrucomicrobiota > Verrucomicrobiia > Opitutales > Opitutaceae > Didemnitutus. The sequence continues at coordinate 27,678 of PNJQ01000011.1, read as the reverse complement.
CAATTTCGCAAATTCGGTGCGCAGCAACCCGCCGCGGAGCACGTCGCGCTGGCCGGCCTCGACCGAGCCCTTGGCGTTGTGCTGGATGTGGCCTGGCTGGCATTCGATAAACAGCCGATCGACGATCGCGCGGTGCGTGTCGGGGAAGATGCCGAGGTCGATGCCGAGGCGGATGAGCGAGAGGAGATTCATCGCCTCGCCGGAATTGAGCAGAAACCCGTGCTGCAGGATGCCGTAGGCGCGGCCGATCTTGTCGAAGAGCTTCGTCGGCTCCGACTCGATGAGGCGCTCGCGGGCGTTCAGTTCCTGTTCGATGATCGTGTTCAAGACGCCCGTGAGGTGCTTGATGATGTCCTCCTCGGTTTCGCCGAGCGTCGTTTGATTTGAGATTTGGAAAATCGAACCGCTTGCGTCCGAGCCTTCGCCGAACAGGCCGCGCACGGCCATGCCGAGCTGGTTGACGGCGCGCACGACCTTTTCCATCTGGCCGGAAATCACGAGCGCGGGCAGGTGCATCATGGTGGATGCACGGATCGCGGTGCCGAGATTCGTCGGGCATGCGGTGAGGTAGCCGAGTTGAGCATTGAACGCGAAGTCGAGATGCTCCTCCAACTCGGTATCGAGCGCGTCGATCGTGCCCCAGACTTTCTTGAACTGGAATCCCGCGCGGAGCACCTGGATGCGAAGGTGGTCCTCCTCGTTGATCATCACGACGCAGGATTGGTCCTTGCTGATGACAAGGCCGGAGCCTGCCTTCGCGTGACTGAGTTCGCGGCTGATGAGGTGACGTTCGACGAGAATCTGGCGCTCGAGCTCGTTGAGGTCCTCGACCGCCACGGCGAGACCGCGCTTCATTTGGGGGAGCGAGGAGACGGCCTGGAGACAGGCGGCGAGGACTTCGCGGCGCTGCGACTCCTTCGCCCAGCCGGGGAACGGCATGCGCGAAAGATTTCGCGCGAGACGGATGCGGGTCATGAGGACGACCGCGCTCTTGTTCGCCGCGGTGTCAGTCAGTTCGGACGAAGAGGCAATGAGTTCGTTGATCTTCATCAGTTGGTCTGGCGGGGCTTTTTACCGGCGGCTTGGCGGACTTGGTGAATCTCGTCGCGGTATTTCGCCGCGTCTTCGTAGCGCTCGCTCTTGATCGCCTGATCGAGCTCGGTCTCGAGCTGCGTGAGGCGTTCATAGAGGGAGCGGCGCTCAATCGCCTTTTGCGGCGTCTTGCCGATATGGCTCACGCCCTTGTGCATGCTGTCGAGCACGGGATCGAGTGTGGTGGAAAATGCCTCGTAGCACGCGGGACAGCCGAAGCGCCCGGTCTTTTTGAAATCCTGCTGCGTGAATCCGCAGACGTCGCACTGCACGTCGCCTTTCGGCTCGGGATTGAGCGAGGCCTTCAGCAAAAGGTCTGCCAGCGAGAAGCCGCTCGGATCGGTGACGCCCTTGGCCTGCGCACAGGCCTCGCACAGATCGACCTTGTGGATCTTGTTGTTGACGATCTGGGTGAGATGGACGGTCGCCGGCTTGGCGCACAAGTCGCACTTGAGAGAGTTGGCCATGTAAATCGTAGGAGGTGTAAGGGCTTGTGCATGTCCGTCCGCTCACTCCGGTGACCAGCCAGACCGCATTCCCCGACCCGCGTTGAAAATGCCCAATCTCATTCGGGAAGCAAGTGCGCAGTCCACCCCAAGCGCGTCGGGGCGATTACCAACACGCCCGCGCTGTCGGATGCGCGGTCGGAGCGGAATCGGCGAACGCTGATCGCGCAAACGGGACGCCCGTGCGTGCCGACTTCGAGGCGGTAAAGTCGGTAGGGGCCATTGCCCTCAACGGCCCTCGCACGTTTTGGGCGTTTGAGGGCAATCACCCCCTACCGGCAAGCCCCGCGGCCCGCGCCCCCGGCCGTTCGAGCGACGGCTCCGCTGAATTCGTTTTAGAGCTTCACGCCTTCGCGCGTGACGCGTTGGCGGAAGTTGGCGAGCAACTTGGCGGTGATCGGGCCGGGCTTGCCGTCGCCGATGACGCGGCCGTCCAGCTTTACGACCGGAATAACCTCGGCGGCCGAACCCGTGATGAAGCACTCGTCCGCGCACCAGACGTCGTAACGCGTCAGGTTTTGCTCACGCATCGGGATGCCGAGATCCTTCGCGGCATCGAACATCGTGTCGCGGGTGATGCCTTTGAGCGCGCCCTGCGACGCCGACGGCGTGATGACCGCGCCTTTGTGGACGATGAAGAGATTGTCCGCCGTGCACTCGGCAATATAGCCCTGATCGTTGAGCATGATGCCCTCGAGCGCTCCGGCCTGCTTCGCTTCGATTTTGCCGAGGATGTTGTTGAGGTAATTCAACGATTTCACCGTCGGCGGCAGCGCGGCCGGATTGATGCGACGCGTCGGCACCGTCACGATCGCGAGGCCCTTTTCGTAGTGCTCCTTCGGATAGAGTTGGATCGTGCTCGCGATGACGAAGAGCGTAGGCTTCGGACAAAGCCACGGCGCGAGGCCGAGGTCGCCGACGCCGCGCGTGATGACGAGGCGAATGTAACCGTCGCGGAGATTATTGCGGCGGCATGTCTCGCAGGTGATGTCGATCAGCTCCTGCGTGGTCCATGGGAGTTCGAGCAGAATCGCCTTGGCGGAGTATTCGAGGCGCTCGATGTGCTCCGCCAAACGGAACACGTTGCCCTCGTAAAGTCGGATGCCTTCAAACACGCCATCGCCGTAAAGCAGGCCGTGATCGAAGACCGAGACCTTCGCTTCGTTAGAGTCCACATACTTGCCATCGAGATAGACGATCATGCGAATTCGGAGCCAAGCGCAGCGGGGTGCAAAAGGCGAGAATCGGCTTGAAGTATTAAACTCCTATGACTCACCTAACGCATTCCCGTATGGTTCGCCTGACTCGCCGTAGTGCCGCTGGCTTCACGCTCATCGAGCTCCTGACGGTCATCGCCATCATCGGAATTCTGGCCGCGCTGATCTTCCCCACCATCGGCAAAGTCCGCGAAACCGCCCAGCGCACCGTCGATGCGAACAACCTGCGCGAGATCGTCAAAGCCGCCCAGCTCTACGCCGCCGATAACAACGATCGCCTGCCTGACCCGCAGTTTATCGCGGCGCAAACCCCCGCTCCCGTCACCGGTGGCCAGGGGCCGTTTCTCTGGGCCGGCATTCTTGCCCAGCGCGGCATTCTGCAGGACCCGACTTTCTATTTCGCCAAAAACGACCCGCAGTTCAACGGCGCCTACCCGACCGCCATCGTCAGCCCGGCCAATCGATCCGTGCTCGACGCGAGCTTCACCACCAATCGCGTGCTCAGCTTCGAATTCGTCGGCGGCCTCCGCATGAGCGACGGACCGACCGTCCCGGTCGCCTTTACGCGCGGTCTGCTCGCCACCGGCACATGGAGCGCGGAAAACGGCGTCTATCGCGACGCGGGCGGGCACATCGCATTTCTGGGTGGCAATGTTCAGTTCTACCCCAACACCCAGGAAGCCGCTAGTCAGCTCACGCTGAATAACGGCCGCAAAGGCAGTTCCGTGCTGCAGGCACTGCCCTTCAGTTCGACCGCAGCAAGCAATCCACGTGTTTACGCGTCCCCCCCGGCGGGCGTCGGCTCCCTGGCCGGCACACCCGCTGAACGCGCACCTTAGACACGATTAGTTAGCACAGACCCGCCATTGCTTTCGGCTAAAAAGAAAAAGCCCGGCCCACCCAGGCCGGGCTTTTTTCTTTCCCCGCTGTCAGAGCGCCCTAACGTCCTTGCCCCGCCCTGAAACCCGTCGCGCGCTGCCCTCGAGGTAGCACGCGACCTCCGAGCGCGGATGGTCCGACCTCACAACTCATTTCTCGAACCTTTCTCTTCTCCCGTGCCCACCGCCACTCCCTTTTCACCCGGCGTCCCGCCCACCTTCGTCATCGGCCACAAGAATCCCGACGCCGACTCGATCTGCTCCGCGATCGCCTACGCCGCCTACAAGGAAGCCCGTGGCGAAACCGGCTACGTCGCCGCGCGCTGCGGCAACTCCAACGCCCGCATCGACGCCATCCTTGCGCGCTTCCACACGCCCTTGCCGCTTTACCTGAGCGATGTCTGGCCGCGCGTGCATGATGTCATGGCGCGCGAAGTCCACAGCGTCACCGAAAGCGCGACGTGCGCCGAGGCGCTGGAGTTCATCGACCGTTTCGGCCACCGCGTGGTCCCCGTGCTCGACGCCGCGCAAAAACTCATTGGCACCGTCACCGCTGCGCAGCTCGCGCACGCGTTCATGCCGCAGATCGCCGAACCGAAGCGCATGCGGCTGGTCAACACCGACCTCAATTCCGTCGCCCGCACGCTGCGCGCCGAAGTCGTCCACCTCGGCGCCGAGCCCGACAGGGTCGAAGAACTCTTCGTGCGCATCGGCGCAATGGACACCGGCTCGTTCTGGCGCCTCTCGCAGGCCGAGGGCATCCCGGCTGAAAAATCCATCATCGTCGTGGGCGATCGCTCCGACGTGCAGCAAAAATCCATCGAACTCGGCGTGCGCTCGCTCGTGATTTCCGGCGGACGCCCGGTGCACAAAGTCATCTCCGACGCGGCGCGCGAGCGCGGCGTGAGTTTGTTCATCAGCCCCTACGACACCGCGACGACCGCCTGGCTCATCCGCACCGCCGGCCGCCTGTCGCCGCTGATCGACGCGAAATTCACGACCGTGAACGCCGACGCGCGCCTCTCCGATGTCCGCCGTAAGATCGGCACGTCGATGATCCCCGCCTACCTCGTCCTCGGCGACAACGGCCGCCTCGCCGGCATCCTCACGAAGTCCGACATCCTCAAGCCCGTCCCGACGCGCCTCGTGCTCGTCGATCACAACGAGCTCACGCAGGCCGTCCCCGGCGCCGACGAAGTCACGATCACCGAGATCATCGACCACCACCGCCTCGGCCCCGTCGCCACGCAACAACCGATCCTGTTCCTCAACGAGCCCGTCGGCTCCACGTGCACGATCATCGCGGACCTGTTCCGCCGCCATAATCTCAAGCCCACCGCCGATCTCGCCGGCTTGATGATGTCCGGCCTCATCTCCGACACGCTCCTTCTCCAAAGCCCGACCTCCACCGCCAAGGACGCCGACACGCTCGCCTGGCTCGAGACGCACGCCGACATCAAGGCCAAGGCGCTCGCCGAACTTATCTTCAGCTCCGGCTCCGTCATCCTCGCCAACGCGCCCGCGAAGGTCGTGCGCTCGGATTTCAAAATCTACGACGAGGAGAACGTCCGCTTCGCCGTCTCGCAGGTCGAGGAACTCGGCTTCGACAACTTCTGGGCCCACGCGAAGGAAATCACCGCCGCCCTCGGCGAGCTGCGCGAAACGGAAAAGCTTCTCTTCGCCGCGTTGCTCATCACTGACATTAACACACAGAACTCGCTCCTCCTCGTGAAAGGCGACGCCGATTTCATCCGCAAAATCTCCTACGCCCACGTCGAACAAGACGAAATCTTCGACCTCCCCGGCGTTGTCTCGCGCAAGAAGCAGCTCATCCCCTACCTAACCGGACTGCTGCGCGAGATGCGGGGGTGACAAACAGTAAACTTTTCATTGTGCGCCTTCTCTCGGCTGATACCGGTGGATAGCGAATGACAGCGGCGGAAATCATAACTCTCTCGATCGCCGGATACGGCGCGATCACTGGGACTGCTGCGCTCGCGCTCCAATGGGCTGCACATAGAACAGACCGCGCACAGATCAAGATCTCTGCCTCAATGGCGATATCTTCCAACCTGCTGATACCTACCGAATGTTACAGCTTGCAAGTTGACATCGTGAACCGCGGAAGACGTGTTGCGCGCATCGCCGAAATATTCCTCGATAGTTCATCTGAAAAACAGGCAGGAGCACGATTTGTCCTGTTTGATTCTCAAGGCAACGACCCCATCGCGCTTGAGGAAGGGCAATCGCGGCGAATCGAAGAGCGCGTTACGACCTCCTCGCTGGACGGCTTTTTCGAATCCTTGAAGGCAGAGGAACTTATCTCCATTCGCTTAACCACGGGCGAAGTGCACCGAGCGAAATTTTATACCGTGAAGAAGTCGAAGCTTGCGGAGCTGCGCGGCCAACAGATTCGTCCTTAGTAGTCAAAACCGCCGTTGCGTCCCGACGCATGCAGACGCCCGGGAGGTCGAAGACGTCTTGGTCTACAATTAAAACCCGCCTTGACCCGCGTTCGGGTGTGGCAACCCTAGACGCATGACGATGCTCCAGTTGAAGCAGGAAATTTCCCGCCTCTCCTTGCGCGAGCGGCGCGAACTGAACGCTTATCTCATTCGTCTTCGTCACGAGCGACCCGAGTGGAAGAAAGAAGCGTCCCGCCGCATGCGCGAAATGGATGCCGGGAAGAAAGTGTCGGTTTCTGAATTGAAGCGGCGGATGACGGCGCGTGCCTGAGAAAGTATACCTGCCCGTTTTTTCTGAAGCGGCGACCGAAGCCCTGTTGCGATTGCCCCGGCGCCGCCAACAGCGCGTTCTCGCCCTCGCCCATCAGCTCTCCGCCCGTCCGCATATTCGCAGCGATTACCGCCTGCCCGACGACTCCGGGCGCGCCATCGATTACCTCGCGGTTGACGACTACGTTTTTGCTTATTGGATCGACGACGCAGTTCGCGAAGTGCGTATTATCGAAATCGAAGACGCCTCCTGACTAGTGGCCATAAAATGCAATGAACCGCAATCGACGTTGCATCGCCGGCCCGCGCAAGATTGCTGATGTCCGCCCAGACGACGAACTCTTGCGTTGCGCCGACGTCGGGCACGAGGGCGTCTCTGGCAAGAAACAACCCATCCCCTACCTCACCGGGTTGCTGCGGGAAATGCGCGGCTGATGCGCTCGATCCTCAAGATCGCGGTAATATTGCTGCTGCTCGGCACGCTGCTCCTGCTTTGGAACCGCGTTAGTCTTGGCCGCCCGTCTCCCAAGGTAGCAGAGGCGGCCCGAATAATTGAGGAACGTGCCCAGCAGGCGGTGCGGACCACCAAGACGAACGGGCTGGGTCCAAAAGTGAATTCTTCCAGCCAAGCTCGATCCACGCCTCGTAAGGAACTGCACGAATTCATCTCGTTGTCGTCCTTCTTTGCTCCTTCGGATGTCGTGGGATTTTCCGACGAGCAGATCGCGGCACTGGAAATCGTGCTCGGCGAATCACGGCGTCAGGTTTACGCATTGCTGATCGAGCGCGGCGTCGTGTCGCGCGACGTCAACGGATTCTCAGTTGGAATTCAAGAATGCGGGCGCGAACTCGCTTCGTTGAAAGAGGCCACCTACACTGCTGTTGCGTCCATTGTGGGCCCGGACGCCTTCCCGAATTTCGCCGAGCGAGCGATGGGAAAGCGCTTTGCTGCGCTGTTCGCCTATTTTGGGGAGTTCGATACGATTTTCGACGTCCGGATCGAGAAAGCCAGTTCGCCCGTCTATTCGGACTACGTGGTATTCCGGAGCGACTTTCAGCGCGCCGGCCTGTTCGGAATGCGCATCAGCTCCACAAGCCAGTTGAAGCGCGAAGCTTTCGAGCGCGACTTCTTCCCATCGGAGATTCTCAGCGGCAAGTGACGATGGTGAACCTGCTGTCGCGTCCAGGAATTCCCCTGCGTCCTCGCCCGCCGGTGTCCGCGGGGACCACGAAATTCTTCGACGTTCCGAGCGTGGTCACGCGCAAGAAGCAACTCATCCCCGAGCTGACGGGGACTGTCGGGGGGAAATGCTGCGGTGATATTTTCGCAGTTTCTGGGTAGGTGACCGCTCAGCTACACGGTGCGCACCGCAGGTTAGCCGCCCCCGGATTCAGAACTCAGTCCAAGCCAAAGCCGGAGTGCTTCGTCGAGGCGGGTCAAATCCTGTTCATCCAAACGGCCGATGACCGCGCCGATCCGGCTGCCGCCGACAGTCGAAATCTTGTCGATCATGATCTGCGAATTCTCCCGCAGCCCGTTATCCGCACTCTTTTTGATCGAAACGCGAAATAGTGGAACGGCGCGTTCGTAAGTTGTGAGCGGGCACAGCGTGACGCTGGAATGGGTTGGATTAAACAAATCGGATTGCACGACCACCGCCGGACGTGGACGACCCCCGAACTCTCCCGGCACTGCGCAGCTCACGATGTCGCCGCGCCGCCAGTTCACGCCTTCCATTCCGGAATATCCTCCACTCGGTCGAGCCAAGCCGCTTCGTCAGGGTTAGGGTGCTTGCTCACGAGCAAGGATTGTCGGCGCGCCTCGTCCCGCAGCCGGTCGTTGGCGCTGCCGAGCAAATACTGCTCCAGTGCTTCCTTGATCACCCAATTTTTGCCGCGCTTCGTCGCGCGCGCCCGGCGAGCAAGTTCGCGACTCAGGTGCGGCGGCAGGCGAACGCTGGTGGTCTTCGACGCGGACATGGCAACGGACAATGCGTGTAACACACTGTGTTGCAAGTTTGGATTGTCTCCGCTTTCCGCCAACCCCGCCCTTGCCATGCGTCGGTCCCCTGCGCAACTTGACCGCTTATGTCCGCCGAGACGACGAATCCTTCCGCCGCGCCTGCGCCCGCACCGACTGATTTTATCCGCGATATCGTCGCGCAGCATCTCGCCGAAAAGCGTTACCAGAAGATCGTCACGCGCTTCCCACCCGAGCCGAACGGCTATTTGCACATCGGCCACGCGAAGTCGATCTGCCTGAACTTCGGCATCGCCCGCGAAAACAACGGCCAGTGCAACCTTCGCTTCGACGACACCAACCCCGTCAAGGAAGACGTCGAATACGTCGAGTCCATCATCGCCGACGTGAAGTGGCTGATCGACGGCTGGGCCGACCACGTCCTCGGCTTCAAGGCGAAGGGCGCCAAACCCGCCGCGCACACCATCGACGGCAAACCCGATTTCTACCTCGCGCCCGTCCCTTCCGCGCAGATCGCTTCGCACGTCTCCGGCCATCTCGCGGAGCCCTTCTCCGCGTCCGACTATTTCGAGCAGCTCTACCTCTACGCGCTCGAGCTCATCAAACGCGGCAAGGCCTACGTCTGCGATCTGACGCCGAAGGAAACCGAGGAATACCGCGGCTCACCGGAAAAACCCGGCAAGGACTCGCCGTTCCGCAACCGCTCCGTTGAAGAGAATCTCGATCTCTTCAAGCGCATGCGCGCCGGCGAGTTCCCCGACGGCGCCCGCACGCTGCGCGCAAAGATCGACATGGCGTCGCCCAACATCTGGCTGCGCGACCCGCTCCTCTACCGCATTCGCCACGTCGCGCATCACCACGCCGGCGCCGGCTGGCCGATCTACCCGCTCTACGATTACGCGCACTGTCTGAGCGATTATCTCGAAGGCATCACGCACAGCATCTGCACGCTCGAGTTTGAGGTGCACCGTGCGCTCTACGACTGGATCCTCGAGGCGCTCGAGCTCCCCCGCCCGCTCCCGCACCAATACGAATTCGCGAAGCTCAACCTCGCCTACACGCTCGTCTCGAAGCGCAAGCTCCTGACGCTCGTCAACGAGAAGGTCGTCACCGCTTGGGACGATCCGCGCATGCCCACTATCTCCGGCCTGCGCCGCCGCGGCATCCCCGCGGCCGCCCTGCGCGAGTTCGTCACCAGCGTCGGCGTCACGCGGTTCGACTCGCTCACCGAAGCCGCCGTTTTCGAAAACGTCGTCCGCAATCACCTCAACACCGTCGCCCTGCGCCGCCTTGCCGTGCTCAAGCCGATCAAGGTCGTGCTCACGAACCTCCCCGCCGACGAAGTCATCCTCTGCGACGCGACGAACAATCCGCAGGACGAGACGCCGACCACGCGCAAGATTTCCCTCACGCGCGAAATTTTCATCGAGTCCGACGACTTCGCCGAGGTTCCGCCACCGAAATATTTCCGCCTCAAACCGGGCGGCGAAGTCCGCCTGAAATACGCCTGCATCATCAAGCTCGACGAGATCGTGAAGGACGCGGCCGGCAAAGTCACCGAGCTGCGCTGCACCGCCGATCTCACCACGCGCAAGGGTGAGGCGAACTCCGACAAGAAAGTGAAAGGCACAATCCACTGGGTGAGCGCCGTGAAATGCATCGACGCCGAAGTCCGCCTCTACGACCGGCTCTTCACCGTCGCCGAGCCCGCGGCGGAGGAAGATTTCCTCAAGGTCGTGAATCCAAGCTCGCTCGAAATCGTGACCGCCAAGCTCGAAACCTCCCTCGCCACCGCGACGACGCATGAGCGTTTCCAATTCGAGCGCCTCGGCTACTTCGCCCTTGATGCCAAGGACACGAAGCCCGGCCAGCCCATCTTCAACCGCACGATCTCGCTCAAAGACAACTGGGCGAAGTAACGATCGCTGATCGTTCGATGTAGCCCGCGTGCTCCGGGCGCGGGATGTTGCGTCGGATTAGTGGCAACCACCCCGTGTGAATTTTGGAGGGGCCTGCTTGCAGGCGATAAAAACGCGCGCCTGCGCCGGTGTGCCGGCGCACTCGCCGCGTTCTTTCCGCTTCATCCTCGCAAACGTCGCACTCACCGCGCCGACGTTGCACCGACGGGAATATTCGCCACTCTTCCCACCATGAAAGCCGCCCCGCTTCGCCGAGTCGTGCGCGCCGCCGCCATCGCCTTACTCGGACTCGCTGTCACCGCGCCGCTCCGCGCGACCACCGTCGTCCCGCCCGTCTTCGATCAACTCGTCAACGAATCCGACTACGTCGTGCGGGCCGTCGTCGAATCCGTGCGGGCCGAATACCGCGACGGCCCGCAAGGCCGCCTGATCCTCACGAAGGTGCGGCTGCGCATCCGCGAAACCGCCGCCGGTCAGCCGCCCGCCATCGTCGAACTGGAGATGCTCGGCGGCCGGATTGGCGACGACCGCCTGATCGTGAACGGCGCGCCCGTGTTTCGCGTCGGCGACGAGGACTTCCTCTTCGTGCGCGACAATGGCCGCACGATCACGCCGCTCGTGGCGATGATGCACGGCCGCTATCCCGTGCACCGCGACCCCGTCACCGGACGCGAGTTCGTCGCCCGCAGCAACGACGTGCCGCTGCAGGACGTCGCCGAGGTCGCGCTGCCCATGACGTCGGGCGACGTGGCCGAACGCCAGCGCCGCGTCGTGAGCACCGCCGATGCGCTCACGCCCGCGGAGTTCGTTACCCAGATCCGTTCCACCCGGAGGGCCGACTATGTGCGCCAGAAACTTCACTGAGCCGCCCGTTTGCCCGCTCGCTGCCGTCGCGCTTGCGCTCACGCTGGCAGGGCTGGCGCCGGCAGTCCGTGCCTACGATTTCATCACCGATTTCAGCGGCCCCTTCCCCATCTCGTGGAACCCGGGCGCCGTGCCGATCAATATCCGCATGCCCGCGTCAGCGGCGCTACTCGACGGCACGACCTACAACACGACCGTCGAGGCCGCCGTGCACGAGTGGAACACCGTGCTCGGCATCATTCAGCTCGCCCCGTCGATCCTGCCCACGGCAGATAACGTCAACGGCAACGGCATCAACGAGGTTGTCATGACGCCAACCATCAACGGCTCGGCCTTCGGCACGAACGTCCTGGCCGTCGCGCTCACCCGCGTCACCGGCACCACACGCGCGGAAGGCGACGTGCTCTTCAATCCGATCTGGACCTGGGACTCCTACCGCGGTCCGCGCGCCGCCAATCCCGAGCGTTTCGACCTGCGCCGCGTCGCACTGCACGAACTCGGTCACGTGCTCGGGCTCGATCACCCTGACGAGGATTCGCCGCCGCAGAGCGTCGTGGCCATCATGAACAGCCGCGTCAGCAACACGCTCGATGCGCTGCAGGCCGACGACATCGCCGGCGCTCAGGCGCTCTACGGCGCGCCCGGCTTTGTGCCGGTGAACAACAATTTCTCGTCGGCCACAGTCATCACCGCCGACCTGCCCGCCGCGCTCGACGGCACCAACGTCGCTGCCTCAAAAGAAGGCGGCGAGCCCGCCCACGCCGGCAACGCCGGCGGCCGCTCGGTTTGGTGGCGCTGGACCGCGCCAACCATCGGCAGCGCCGCAGTCACGACGACCGGCAGCCTCTTCGATACGCTGCTGGCCGTCTATACGGGTAGCAGCGTTTCCTCGCTCACGCAGGTCGCGTCGAGCGACAACGCTAACGGCAATACCGTGCGGACGAGCGCCGTGACGTTCAGCACGACCTCGGGGACGACCTACCACATCGCGGTCGATGGCCTGAACGGCGACGCCGCACCGATCGTGCTCAATCTCGCCTTCGCCCCCGGCAACACCGCTCCGCCTGTCATTCGCCGTCAGCCCTCGAGCCTGTTCATCTCCCCGGGCGGCAACGTCACGCTCGCCGTCGATGCCACTGGCGCGACGTCGTTCCAATGGCTGCGCAACGGCACGCTGATCGACGGCGCGACGAGTTCCACGCTGACGCTCAGCGCCGCCGATGCGGCCCGCGCCGGCGATTACGAAGTTCGCCTCACCAACGCGGGCGGCACCGTCACCTCGACCGTGGCGACGCTGACGGTGCTCGCGAGCGCGTTGCCCAATCAGACCGTCACTGCCGGCCGCAACGTGTCGTTTTCCGTGCCGAATTCGAACAACGCTGTGCAATGGCAGCTCTCCACCAACGGCGGCGCATCGTGGACCAACGTTTCGAACGACACCACCTACAGCGGCGGCATCTCGAGTCAGCTCACGCTCTCGAACGCCACGACCGCACATCACGGTCTCCAATTTCGCTACCAGCTCACCGGCCTCGGCAATCTCGGCAGCGCCACCAGCGCCCCGGCCACGCTGACGGTCGCGCCGCTCTTGCTGCCTTTCGCCGCCGGACTCACCCCCGACGGCTCCGGCGGATTCCTCGTCGCGGACACGAGCGACGATGCGATCCTGCAAGTCAGCGTCTCGGGCACCGTGACGGTTTTCGCCGGAGCGCGCGGCGCGCCGGGCTCGAACGATGGCACCGCCAGCGCGGCGCGTTTCACTGATCCAATTGGCATCGTGCGCGATTCCGCTTCAGGCAACGTATTCGTGGTGGACAGCGGCAATCAGCTGGTCCGCGCCATCAGTTCCGCGGGCAACGTCACGACGGTCGCCGGCAATGTGGGCGCCGCCGGCAGTCAGGATGGCGCCGGGACCGCGGCTCGGTTCAACGCGCCGAGCGGCATCGCACGCGCCCCAGACGGATCGCTGTATGTCGCCGACACGCAGAACCACACCGTCCGGCGGATTGTGCTCCCGGGCACCGTCACGACCTTCGCCGGCCAAGCCGGCGCACCCGGCAACCAGAACGGCATCGGCGGCGCCGCGCGCTTTCGTGAACCGCGCGGACTCGCGTTCGATGCCGCCGGCAACCTCTACGTCGCCGACACCGGCAATCATCTGATCCGCAAAATCACCCCCGCTGGCGAAGTCACGACGCTCGCCGGCATGGCGGGCCGAGCGGGATTTTTCGATTCCACCGTCGGCACCGGCGCGCTGTTCGACACGCCGACCGGCATCGCCGTCGGCAGCGACGACAATCTCTACGTCACCGACGTGAACTCGTGCTTCATCCGGCGCATCACGCCCGGCGGCACGGTCCTCACCTTCGCCGGTCTCACCCGCAGCAGCAGTCTCAAGGACGGCACGGGACGCGATGCGTGGTTCAACCTCCCGCGCGCGATCACCGCGAGCGGCGACGCCCTCATGATCGCTGACACCGGCAACGCCGCGCTGCGTCGCCTCAATTTCGATGCCGCCGTCACGACGCTCACTCTTTCGGGCACGAGTTCCACTCCGACACCCACTCCTACTCCGACGCCGACGCCCACGCCGAGTCCTCCGGCATCCGGCGGTGGCGGTGGTGGCGGCTCGCCGTCGCTCCTCTTCGCTGTCGCCGTCGCCACCGCACTCCTCCTGCGCCGGCTGAAACGCTGAGCGGAAAGAGCAAAGTTCGCAGAGACGAGCAAGGCGAGCGCAGTTCCGCCACTTGTGCGCGTGCGTGTCTGAACCACGGATTTCACGGACGACACGGATCACGCATCAAGGCCTGGGGCTTCTCATCCGTGTCATCCGTGAAATCCGTGGTTAGAAAGGACCGACTCCTCGCGGTATGCGCCGACTCGTCTGTGGCGCTTTCGACAAAGATGCGGAGAGTTGCCGAGTCGCGTGTGCGGCGTAGTGTTGCGCTATGGATCTCCCGCAACTCGACGCCATCGAAGCTCGCGTGCTCGGTGCATTGATCGAGAAAGACCTCACCACGCCCGACTACTATCCGCTTTCGCTCAACGCACTCGTCAACGCCTGCAACCAGCTCAACAACCGCGAGCCGGTGATGGCGATCACCGAAGCCGACGTGACGCGCGCGCTCGACAAGCTGCGCGACAAGCGACTCGCCGTCGTGATCACCGGCGGCGACAGCCGGGTGCTGAAGTTTGCGCACAAAGCAACGGAGGTCTTCGAACTGAAGCGCGCCGAGGTATCCCTGCTCTGCGTGTTGCTGTTGCGCGGACCGCAAACGGTCGGCGAACTTCGCGGTCGCACCGGTCGCATGCATGAATTTGCCGATCTCGCCGACGTGCAGGCAAAACTTGGCGGTCTCGCGAATCGCGAGGCGCCGCAGCCGTCGCTCGTCACGCTGCTCCCGCGCGCGCCCGGCACGAAAGAATCGCGCTACGCCCACCTTCTGAGTGGAGCGCCGACCTTTGTCCCTGCCGCAATCGCTCCCGGCGACAATCCCGCGGCCTTCACCGCTCCGCTGTCATCCGACACCGAGCTCATGAAGCAGCTCGAAGCGGACAACGCCGAACTGAAACGTCAGTTGGCCGAGCTGCGACGCGAGTTCGATGAGTTCCGAAAGAAGTTCGATTAGGTGCCTGTCGTGGCGCTAGCTTCACGGTCAAAATTCGGTACTGGCGCGGCAATTCGTCAGCGCGGCGAGCGCGGAGCGAGCCGAGGCTCACGGCTCGTCGGCGCTCTTCCCGATACGAATGCCAATGTAATCGAATTGTTGGTGGAGCCCGGGCGCCCTCGCCGCGGAATCGCGCGAACGTGCGAAGGCGCGGCGTCCGATTTTGACGGCAGGTGGCTAGACCAATCAGGCGCGCGGTCCCAATCGCTCAGAGCCCCGCCCCAAACTTCGCCAGCCGCGCGGCGACGCGCTCCTTCCCGAGCACGCGGAAAATGCTCGTGATGCTCGGACCCGCGTTCGTGCCGGTAACGGCAAGGCGCGCGATGCCTTGGTAGTCGCCGAAGCCGAGCTGCTTGCTCTCGGCCAGCGCCTTCAGCGCGGCCTCGATGGCGGCGTCGCTCGAGAAATCCATCGCCGGCAGCGCTGCGATTAGCTCCGCGAGTCGCGCCTTCGGATCGCCCTTCGCCATCAACTTCTCCTTCACTTTCGCGTCGATGGAGAATTCGTCGCTGAAGAAATACGCCGTGTAGGCGCCGAGTTCGTCGATCGATTTGATCTTCGGCTGCGCGAGCAGCATGATTTCGCGAAAGTAGGCTTCGTTCGTGAGCACTGCGGCGCCGTTCGGCTGCAGCGCAAAATAGTCCTTTGCCAGCGCGAGAAATTTTTCCGCCGGCAACTCGAGCAGATACTGCATGTTGAGGTTGGCGAGTTTCTTGGGATCGAACTTCGCGCCGCTCTTGTTCACCGCGGGCAAATCGAACAGTCGCACGATCTCCGCGGTGGTGAGCTTCTCGCGGTCGTCGCCCGGATTCCAGCCAAGGAGTGAGATGTAATTCACCAGCGCCTCGGGCAAGAAGTGGCGCTGCTGGTATTCCTCGATCAATGCGCCCTTGTCGCGCTTCGACATTTTGCCCTGCCCCATCTCGGGCGATTTCAGGATGAGCGGGATGTGCGCGAAGATTGGCGGCGTCACGCCGAAGCCTTCGTAGAGGCGCACGTGCTTGCTCGTGTTGGAAAGGTGATCCTCGCCGCGGATGATGTGCGAGACCTGCATCGTGATGTCGTCAACGACGTTCACGAAATGGAACACCGGGTTGCCGTCCGAACGGAAAATGACGAAATCCTCGTCCTCCATGCGCTCGACGCGACCGCGGATCTGGTCGTCGATCACGACCGGCGCGCTCTTCACTTTCTCGACCTCCTTCTTGCGATGGTCGTCGAACACGCGGTAACGCTCGCCGAGCATCTTGAACCAGATCGCACCGTCCTTCTCGTAGGCGCGACCGTTGGCGAGGAGCTTCTGTTTGTATTCCTCGTAGATCGCGCCGCGCGCACTCTGGCGATACGGGCCAAAAGCACCGCGTTCGCCGACGCCATTGGCGTTCGGACCCTCGTCCCAATCGAGCCCCAGCCACGTCAGGCTGTCGTAGATGAGGCGGAGGAACTCCTCGCTGTTGCGCTCCTTGTCCGTGTCCTCAATGCGCAGGATGAACGTGCCGCCGGTGTGGCGGGCGTAGAGCCAGTTGAACAACGCCGTGCGGGCGCTGCCGATGTGGAAAAAACCGGTGGGACTGGGAGCGAAGCGAACGCGGACTTGCGACATGAGGGAATGGAGAACCACGAATGGACACGAATGAACACAAATTTCCAAGCCTCCACCGGCCGAGTTTCGTCGTGCCTTCCCGCCCTGAACTCTGCTTGAAACAATTCATGCCCACGCCGCTGCCGCTCGATCCGCGCGCCTTCACGACCCGTTTCGATGCGGCGGCGCGGGCCAGCGGGTTCGCCCCCGAACAATTCGGCGCCATCGAAGGTCATGCCCTCATGGCCTACACGAAAGGAGCTGCGACGGCGCGCGCGGTCTACGTTTCCTCCGGCATGCACGGCGACGAACCGGCGCCGCCGTGGGCGTTGCTGCGGCTGGTCGAGGAAGGCTTCTTCGACGCGCGCGCGAACTGGTTCGTCTGCCCGCTGCTCAATCCGACCGGCCTCGCCGCGGGCACACGCGAGAACTTCGAACGCATCGACCTCAACCGCGACTACCTCCACCCGACTACCGCCGAAGTGCGCGCGCACGTCGCATGGCTGGAGCGCCAACCGCGCTTCGACGCGAATTTTTGTCTGCACGAAGACTACGACGCGCTCGGTTTTTACCTCTACGAACTCAACCCTGACCACCGCCCGACGCTCGCCGACGCGACGCTTGCCGCGGCCGCGTTGCATTGTCCGATCGAGATGAGCGCGATTATCGATGGTCGCGAATCCGCCGCGCCAGGCATTATCCGTCCCGTGAGCGATCCGCTGCTGCGCGAACAGTGGCCGGAAGCGATCTACCTCCGGCACCATCACACGAATTTCAGCTACACGTTCGAGACGCCTACTGCGCTGCCGCTCGACCAACGCGTCGCCACCCAACACGCCGCTCTGCGCGCCGCGATCGACGCGCTGCTCAGTTAGGTCGGCACTTGCGGCGCAGCGCCGCGAGCGCAGCCACTGTCGCGAGGAAGAACCAACTCGGACTGCCACCGCCCCCTCCGCCACCCGCGCCGCTATTCGAAGGCGTCGGCAGCGAGGGAGTAGTGGGCGCCGGAGCCGCCGTAGCGCTGACGGTGGCCGCACGACTCGTCGCAGTGCCACGCGAATTGGTGACGGCGACCGTGTAGTCGCCAGCGTCAGCCGCGGCGAACGTGCGGGCGAGCACGGAGGACGTCGCGCCGGCGATCGCGGTTCCGTTGCGCGACCACTGATAGGCAAGATTCCGGCCTGAGGCGGCAACCGACAACGACATCGACGCTCCCGCCACCAACGAGGCGTTTTGCGGGTGATCCCAAATCGCGGGAGCGCGCTCATCCTCGACGCCGTGCGCGATGATCGTCGGTGCGCCGTCGAGCAAGACGCGGACGTTGTTCGCCGCGCGTGGATCGCTTTCGGCAAAACCAATCGTCCGCATGCCCAAGCTGCGCGGCGCGCCAGGCCGGCCCTGCATCGTCGAGGTCACGTCGAGTGTGATCGCCGGATTCGTGTAATACGGCACCACCCAATCGGCATACGCCATGATCGTGCCCGAAGTCGTTGTGCCCTCGCTCACGGGATCGTTCCACAACAGACCGTAGCACCAAAACCCGTCGCCATCGGGCTGCGGCTGATCGCCGCCACCGGAGCCGGCGTGCGCGCGATCATGATGACAACCGAAGTTATGACCGAGTTCGTGGGCAAGCACCAGGACCGGCGCAGTGATGCGCAACACCGCCACCGCGCCTTCGAGCGGCGCCGGGTTCCCCCGGCCGCCGGTGTAGGCCGCGCCCTTGCGGTCACCGGTGCCGAGCCACATCAACACCTGGTCGGCACCGTAGCCCCGGCGGATGTCCTGCACGAACGAATAAAGCGGCCCATCCGGCGCAAGGACTTCGACTTCCTGGCCCACCGTCGTCTTCGCCGGATAACTCGGGGCGGAGGCAAGCCCGAGGTAACGCCACGCGAACGCATCGATCCGGCTGTTCACGAGCGCCTGGCTGCAGGTCTCAAGCGACGCGCGCGAGTAGCCGTCGATGTAACCGATGGGATCGGTCGAGCGCTGCTGCGCGACCGTTAGCGCGTGCGCATTGTAGAGAAAAAGCACGTCCGAATAGAGCGGCGCCGTTACCGCGTGGATCGATTCGGTGACATCGAGCGCGTTCACCGCCGCGTCGCCCGCCTCGGCATAGTGCACCGCCGGTTCGCGCGCGGCGACCGACCTCATCGGCAGGTCGCCCACCCCACAATCCGCTCCCGAGGCAACAGATTCCTCGATGCGCACGAGTCCCTCGCGCACGTGAATGAAAAATTGACTCGCCCCGGGCACGAGCAGGACCGCGTCGTAACCGCCGGGACGCGCGACACCGACGAGGGTGGCGCCGGGCAATTCCGGATCGCGACCGACCCACGTCGCGATGTCGCCATCCCGCGTGAGCTTGGTCTGCGTGAATTTCAGCGGGAGATCCGGATACGGCGCGACCGTGACCTCGCGCGGGTGGGACGCATGCCACGACGTCAGCAACTCCGCGGCGCCGGGAAAAATATCGGTCGCCGTTCGCGTGACATCAGTTTCGGGCAAAGTCGCGAATCGCGCCCGAACCGTGCGGGTGAGTTCGGTGGTCCGGGCGTTGCCGAGCACGGAGACGGCCGCAACGTCACTCCGCGTCGGCGCAGCTTCGGCGGGTTGCGCGCCCGCGGTGCGGGCGCGTTCGCGCGGAGCGAGCGCGAACACCGCGACAATTCCGAACATTCCGGCAATCAGGCCCGCGATTTTGGTTTTTTGCACGATGTGCCTCCGGGTGGATTAAGGATAAATGAATTCCAGTTTGATCGGTTCGCACCTGCGGAGCGACGGAGCTACGGCGAATTGCGGTCAACGGCGGCGCGCCCGCGTCAGGCAGTAGTTTCCCTCCCAAAAATTCGGGCAACGAAGTCATCGATCGCTGCCTGTGCTTCGCTCGCCGGCAAGCGCATCGCGCGTCCGGTAAATTGCGCGAGGTCGGCCGGCCATTGCGCCGTGAAGACCGCGTCCACGCCGGCGCGCCGCAAATCGATCGCGGCACAGTGCAACGCCTGCCGCGTCGTGGCGAGCAGCGCGCTGTGGCGCGCGGTCCAGCCGCGCGTGGCGAATTCAAGATAGAGCGAAGGATCGGGGCCGTAGAGTTTGTCGCCCACGACGCGCCGGCCGAGCCACTCGGCATGAGCGCGAATCTGGTGCTTCCGTCCGGTGTGCAGTTCGATGCCAGCCAGCGTGTAACCGTTCCGTGCGACCAGCGGACAAAACACCGTGACGGCCTCCTGCGCGCCTGCGCTGCCGGATTCGACCACGCGCTGCTTCACGGTGACGTTGGCCGTCGGGTCCGGTCCGAGCGCACGATCGACCGTTACGCTTTCGGTGAGTTCGCCTTCGAGGAGCGCCACGTAGGCCTTGCCGACCAAGCGTTTGCTCATCGCTTTTTGCAGACGGGCGCCGGTCGCCTCCGCCTTCGCCAGAATGATCACTCCAGAGGTCTCGCGATCGAGTCGATACACGAACCGAATGGTTTGCAGGCCCAGTCCTTCCCGCAACGCCCCCGCGAGGCTCGACCAAGGGCCGCTTTTGGAGGGGTGGACCACCAGCCAGCCTGGCTTGTCGATGACCAGCAGCGTCTCGTCCTCAAACCGCACCCAGCCGGGCAATTCCGCGGGGTTGACAAGCGGCGCCTGCGCCGAGGGCAGCAAAGGATGGTCGAACGCGGTCACGCGGATTTGTTCAAAATTTTTCTCTGTAATAGCGCAGTTGAGGGGTTGCCAATCGAACCGTGTGGGATACGTATTCGGCTGTCGAATGAAGAACTTTCCGCATGGGAAAGAGGAGCCGGCCCTCAGGGCGGCCACGCAGCACATCGACGCCGGGTCAGCGGGAATTTTTTCACGCGCTTTCTTCCCAACCCAAAGGACCAACATGAATAATCCGAATACATCCCACGACATCATCGTTTCCGGAATTCACCTCGATCTGACTCCCTCCCTGAAATTCTACGTGAAGGAGAAGATGGAGCGATTGTTCCGGCACGACGAACGCATCGTGAGAGCCAAGGTGGAGCTCGAGTGCGATCGGACGCACGACCGCGATAACAAATTCATCGCGAAAGCCCACCTCCAGGTGCGCGGACCCGACATCAACGCCACCGTCAGCTCGGAGGATTGCCACAAATCGATCGACCTCCTGGTCGATAAACTCGACCAAGGCCTGCGCAAACGCCACGGCCTCGCCAAGGACCGCCGCAATCATCCGCACGCCGTCGAATGGGACGACGTGGCGCTGCCCAAGGCGATCTGAGCCGCACTCCCCACGCTCAAAAATCAGGCCCGCCCGCCGGCGGGCCTTTGTTTTTGCGGACGAGTCTGACGCGAAATAATCGGATTCTGATCCAAGGTGGACGCGCGCAGGACGGCGACAGACGCACGCTCCCCCGTAATATGAGAATAAGTCCGTATCGCCCGCACATCCACCGCGCTTTAATCCCAAAGGCGCACGGCTTTTCGGTTTCCAAAGCCGCTCCCCGTGCTTTCATGGACGAACTGCTATGCCCGGCACCCTTTCCCTCTCCGGCCACGACCTGACGCTCGCTCGCATCCGCCAAGCCATTGTCCGCGACGAAAAACTCACGCTGACCGCCGACGCGCGGCGACGCATGAAGGCCTCGCGCAAGATCGTCGATCGCCTTCACGACGACCCCGCGCCGCACTACGGCATCAATACCGGCTTCGGCATCCTCGCCCACAAGCGCGTGCCGACCGCCGACATCGAGAAGCTCCAGGAAAACCTCATCCTCAGCCATGCCGTCGGAGTCGGTGACGAAGTGCCCGCCGACATCGTGCGGCTCATGTTGTTACTCAAAGTCAACGGCCTGGCCGTCGGTTTGTCCGGCGTCACGCAGGATGTCGTCGATTACCTGATCCGTTTCTACAACGAGGATGCGCTGCCCGTCGTCTTTACCAAAGGCTCGCTCGGCGCCTCGGGCGACCTCGCACCGCTCGCGCATTTGGTGCTGCCGTTGCTCGGTCTCGGCGAAATGAACTTCCGCGGCAAACGTCAGCCTGCGAAATCCGTCCTCAAGAAACTCGGCCTCGCTCCGCTCACGCTCCGTTCGAAGGAAGGCCTCGGCCTGATCAACGGCACCCAATTCATGTCGGCCTACGCGGTGCATTGCCTGCTCCGCATCGAGAACGTCGCCAAGACCGCCGACATCGCGGCTGCCACCACCCTCGAAGCCGCCCGCGGCAGCGCGGCGCCATTCGATGCGCGCATCCACGCCGCGCGCCCGCACCCCGGCCAGCGCGATGTCGCGCAAAACATCCGCACGCTGCTCGCCGGTTCGTCGATCCTCCCGTCGCACGCGAATTGCGGCAAAGTGCAGGATCCTTACTCGCTCCGCTGCGTCCCGCAGGTGCACGGCGCCGTCCGCCTCGCCATCGCCCACGCGCGCGAAGTCGTCGAAACGGAAATCAACTCCGCGACGGACAATCCGCTCGTCTTCGAAAACGGCGACGTGATCAGCGGTGGGAATTTCCACGGCGAACCGCTCGCGTTCGTGCTCGATTATCTCGCCATCGCGACCGCCGAGCTCGCGTCGATTTCCGAACGCCGCATCTACATGCTGCTGCACGGCGACACGGTCGGTGACCTGAAGGTCCCGAAGCTGCTGATGAAGGAAACCGGCCTCAACTCCGGCTTCATGATCCCGCAATACACCGCGGCCGCGCTCGTTTCGGAGAATAAAATCTTCGCGCACCCGGCATCGGTCGATTCGATCCCGTCCTCGCTCGGCCAGGAAGACCACGTGTCAATGGGCTCGATCAGCGCGACCAAGCTGCTCGAAGTCGTGAAGAACACGGAGACCGTGCTGGCGATCGAGTTCATGTGCTCCGCACAGGCACTTGAATTCCTCCGTCCGCTCAAGTCCGGCAAGGGCGTTGAAGCCGCGTTCACCGAAGTGCGCCGCTTCATCCCGTTCGCGCAAGCCGACCGCCTTTTCCACGACGACGTGCAAACCGCCCTCGCCCTCGTCCGCAGCGAAACCATCGCCGCCGCGGCAGAATCAGCCGCGGGTAAACTGCTCTGACCTGGAGGGCCCGGCTACCGCCGGGCCGCGCGGCTCGGCGGTAGCCGAGCCCTCCCCCCACAGCCCCATGCCGAAATCCAAGACCAAGAAACTTCCGCCCTCCAAGCCGCGCCCTGTCCGCGCGCCGCGCGGCACAATGCGCACCTGCCAGTCGTGGGCTGCCGAGGCCGCGCTGCGCATGCTGCAAAACAACCTCGACCCCGAGGTTGCCGAGCGGCCCAACGACCTCGTCGTTTACGGCGGCCGCGGCAAGGCCGCGCGCAACTGGGCGAGCTTTGATGCCATTCTCGCCACGCTGCCCAAGCTCGCGCCGGATGAAACGCTGCTCGTGCAATCCGGTAAACCCGTCGGCGTCGTGCGCACGCACGTTGATGCCCCGCGCGTGCTCCTCGCCAACAGCAACATCGTTCCGGCGTGGGCGACGCAGGAACGCTTCGACGATTTCGAGAAACGCGGCCTGATGATGTATGGCCAGATGACGGCGGGCTCGTGGATCTACATCGGCACGCAGGGAATTTTGCAGGGCACCTACGAGACGTTTGCCGAGTGCGGACGCCAGCATTTCGGCGGCACCCTCGCGGGGCGCCTCTGCGTCACCGGCGGTTGTGGTGGCATGGGCGGCGCGCAACCGCTCGCCGTCACAATGGCCGAGGGCACGTGCCTCATCGCCGACGTCGATCGAACGCGCCTGAAAAAGCGCGTGCAAGATCGCTACCTCGACGAGATCGCGCCGTCGCTCGACGAGGCGATTGACCGCGCCGTGCTCTACACCGAGCACCGCAAGGCCCTCAGCGTCGGCGTCGTCGCGAACATCACCGACCTGCTCGAACGACTCATCGCACGCAAAATTCCCGTCGATGTGCTCACCGACCAGACGAGCGCGCACGACCCGCTCGTCGGCTACGTGCCTGTCGGCTACGACCTCAAGGCCGCGGCGAAACTGCGCAAAGCTGACCCGAAGAAATACCAAAAGCTCTCGCTCGCCTCGATGGCGCGCCACGTGAAGGCGATGCTCGCGTTACAGAAGCGCGGCGCGAAGACCTTCGACTACGGCAACAACCTCCGCCAGCACGCGCTCAACCAAGGCGTGAAGCGCGCGTTCGATTTTCCGGGCTTTGTTCCGGCCTACATCCGCCCGCAGTTCTGCACCGGCCGCGGACCGTTCCGTTGGGTGGCGCTCTCGGGCGATCCGGCCGATATCTACGCGACGGACAAGGCGATCATGGAGCTCTTCCCCGAGGATCAGGCGCTGCACCGTTGGCTGAAGATGGCGGGCGAACGCGTCGCATTCCAAGGTCTGCCGGCGCGCATCTGCTGGCTCGGCCTTGGCGAACGCCACCGCGCCGGTCTGCTCTTCAACCAAATGGTCGCCGACGGCCGCGTGAAGGCGCCGATCGTCATCGGTCGCGATCATCTCGATTGCGGCTCCGTTGCCAGCCCGAACCGCGAGACCGAGGCGATGAAGGACGGCTCCGACGCCATCAGCGATTGGGCGATCCTCAACGCGATGGTGAACATCGCCAGCGGCGCGTCGTGGGTCAGCTTCCATCACGGCGGCGGCGTGGGCATCGGTTACAGCCAGCACGCGGGCCAGGTCGTCGTCGCCGACGGCACACCCGAAGCCGCGCGGCGCCTCGAGCGCGTGCTCACCAACGACCCGATGATGGGTGTCTTCCGTCACGCCGACGCCGGCTACGAACTCGCGCAAGAATGCGCCGAGCGCCTTAATGTGCCGATCCCGATGAAGACCTGGTAACCCCTGTTCTGTCGGAACCTGCTCGCAGGCGAAACCGCCTCTCGCCCGCAAGCAGGCGCCGACATCAATCAAAGCCGACGCCAACATGCCCGCCCTCCTCATCCGTCACGCCCGCATCCTCACGCTCCGCGGCGAAGCCGGCGCTCGCCGCGGAGCGGCGCTGCGCGAACTCGGCATCATCCCGCATGGTGAGGTGCTGGTGGCAGACGGAAAAATCGCCGCCGTCGGCGAAAAAATCGAGGCCCCCGCCGACGCCGAAGTGATCGACGCCGCCGGCCGCGTGCTGATGCCGGGCTTCGTCGATTGCCACACGCATGCCTGCTGGGCCGGCGACCGGCTCGACGAGTGGGAAAAGAAACTCAACGGCGTTCCCTATCTTGACATTCTCAAGGCCGGCGGCGGCATCCACTCGACTGTCCGCGCCGTGCGCGAAGCGACGCAGAAGCAACTCGCCGCGTCATTGCGCGAGCGTCTCGGGCAAATGCTCCGCGGCGGCACCACCACGGTCGAGGTAAAGAGCGGCTATGGCCTCAATACCGAATCCGAATTGAAAATGCTGCGCGCCATCCGCCGGGCTGCGAGCGACTGGCCCGGCACGGTGATTCCCACGGCGCTGCTGGGCCACGCCGTCGAGGGCGACCCCGAGGAATACTCACGCATGGTGACCAAGGAGATGCTCGTGGAAGTTTCGCGCGAGTTTCCCGATGTGGCGGTCGATGCGT
Organism: Opitutus sp.; assembly: GCA_013821985.1. Classification (GTDB taxonomy): domain Bacteria; phylum Verrucomicrobiota; class Verrucomicrobiia; order Opitutales; family Opitutaceae; genus Didemnitutus. The sequence continues at coordinate 2,718 of PNJQ01000011.1, read as the reverse complement.
TCTGCGAAAAGGAAGCGTGGAGTGTCGAGGCCTGCGTGCGCCTCTTCGAGAAGGCACGGAAGCACCACCCGCTGCGCGTCCATGCCGACCAATTCAACTCGCTCGGCATGATCCCCGAGGCGATCCGCCTGCACGCCCGTAGTGTCGATCACCTCGAGGCCACGACGAAAGCCGACATGCTCGCGCTCGCCGAGTCGGCGACGTTCGGCGTGATTCTGCCCTGCACCGGTTTTCACACCGATCAGCGCTTCGCCAAAGCCGGATTCTTCGCCGACAAGGGCGGCGCGCTCGCTCTCGCCACCAATTGCAACCCCGGCTCTTCGCCGACGCACTCGATGCCCTTCGCGATTGCGCTCGCCGTCCGCTTCTGCGGCTTGCTCCCGGCCGAAGCCATCGTCGCCGCAACGGTGAATCCGGCCGCCTTGCTGGGTTTCACCGATCGCGGCACGATCGAGCCCGGCAAGCGTGCGGACTTGGTTCTTTTGCACCATAAGGACGAGCGGCAATTGGCCTACGAACTCGGTGGTAATCCGGTGGACCTTGTCCTCTGCGCTGGTCAGCGTGTGACTTCGTGAAAGCCACCACCGAAGTCTCACTCGAATCGCTGGTGCATCATTTCATCGTCGCGGGACTGCTGGAAACCGGCCGTGCGCCGAGCTTGCCGCAGCTCGCCACTCGCGCGGGCAAGAGCCCCGCCGAGATCGAAACGGCGTTGCGCAGCCTCGACGCCACGCACGGCCTCGTGTTGCACCCGCATCGCTGCGAGCCGTGGGTCGTGCATCCGTTTTCGACTTCGCCCACGCACACGTGGGTTTCGTCCGGCAAGCGCGGCTGGTGGGCGCCGTGCCTCTGGTGCGGCCTCGGCATCTCCGCGTTGCACGGCGGCGCCGTGACCATTCACACGCGCATTGGCGCGGAGGCGGAGCCAATTGAAATTTCCGCGCGTGGCGGCGTGCCGGCTGACGCTTCACTCTGGGTGCATTTTCCGGAGCCGCCCCGCTTCGCCTGGAACAACGTGCATCATTTTTGCGCGCGGCTCGTGGCCTTCCGCGCTCCCGGCGACGCGGCGAAATGGGCGGATCGGCACGGCTTCACGCTCGGCGAGGTTCTGCCGATTGCGCAGCTCGGCGATCTCGCCCGTCGCTGGTATGGACGTCACGCCGATCACGATTGGTCGAAATGGACCGTGGCGGAAGCGCGGCAGATCTTTGCCGACGCCGGGCTCACCGGCCGCTTCTGGGAATTGCCGGACGCGGACCGGAAATTCTGAGCTGCAGGAGGGGCTTTCTGCCCCGACCCAAACGCACGCGAAGAGTCGGGGCGCAAAGCCCTTCCATCAGTTATTCGGCCTCGCCGTCACATCGCCGCGTGCACTGCCGCAAGCGCCTGCTTTTCCAACTCGAGCGCCCGCGCTTCGATCGCGGCACCTTCCCGGACGACTTTCTCGGCAAACACCTTGTCGGCGAAACCCTTCACGTTGATGCGCACGTTGAGGTAGGCGCCTTGCACGGCCGCTCGCGCGCAGAGCGCGCCGACGCCGGCGTCGGAGACTGAATTCGGGTTCCCCTTCTCCGCCATTGCGACTGCGATCGGCAGTGCGTCGGCGGAAAGCTGCATCACGCGGAACGGCACTTCGATTGCCTGACGCGTTGCAGCCTGAATCGCGGCCGTCCGGGCCGCCTTTTCGAGGTCGGTGCCCTTCGGCAGCGCGAACGCGGCCATGATGCCGTTGAACGCCGCCGTGTCCTCGTCCACGAGTGCGAGCAACTCGTCCTTAATGCGCTGGCCCTGCACGGCCCACGCGGAAAATTCCTCCCAGCGCTCGTCCCAACCGACTTTGTGCGACGAGAGATTCGCCACCATCGTGCCGAGCGCCGCGCCGAGCGCGCCGACATAGGCCGAAATCGATCCGCCGCCGGGCGCGACACTTTCGCTCGCCGTCTCGTCGGCAAACGTGCGCAGGTCCATGCCGACAAGCTTCGCTTTGCCTGCGTCGCGCAGCAGATACTCGATCACGCGCTCTTCCGGCTTGAATGGCGCCAGCTCACTTAGGCCAAGCGACCGCACCGCGATCTTGATCAATTCCTTTTCGGACACGCCGACCGAACGCTTCTGTTTGCGCAGAAAATAGCGGCCCGCCTCGAGCAGTGAGTTCAACGGCACCAGCCCGACCAATTCCGATCCGGTCACGCGCAGGCCGCGCTCGCCCGCGGCCCGGCACACTTCGTCGAACGCCACGTGCAGCGGCGTGACGGCGATGTTCGTCAGGTTCATCGAAATCTGCGCCACGCCGTATTCCTCGATGAACCAGCCGATCGCCTTCACGCTTTTCAGCGTGCCGGGAATGTTGACCGGTTTGCCCGCCGCATCCTTCACGACGTTCCCTTGCGCGTCCTTCTTGGGCCGCCCAACCTCGCGCACGTCGAATGCCACGGCGTTCGCGCGGCGCGTCGAGGTCGTGTTCAGGTTGACGTTGTAGGCGATGAGGAAATCACGCGCGCCGATCACGGTCGCGCCGCGTTTCGCGTCGAATTCGGCCGGCCCGAAATCCGGCTGCCACTCGGGCAGTTTGATCTTCTTGAAGAACCCCTCGTATTCTCCTGCGCGGATGATCGAGAGATTTTTGCGCGCCGCGTTTGGCTGTGCGTATTCGTAGAGGTAAACCGGCAGCGCCAGTTCACGGCCGACACGCTCGGCAAGCTTGCGGGACCATTCGGC